>CAXTCK010000016.1:0-32514 GCA_964242425.1 uncultured Acetobacteraceae bacterium
GTGTGGTGGTCAAACGCACGCCGGAGCGCGTGGTGGTCAAACGCACGCCGGAGCGTGCGATGGTCAAGCGCAGCCTGTTGCTGTCCGGCCACCGCACCAGCGTGGCGCTGGAGCCCGAGTTCTGGGTCGCCCTGGAGTCGCTGGCGGCCGGACGCGGCCAAAGCTTGGTCACGCTGGTGGAAGCAACGGATTCGGGCCGGAACCCTGCCCGCAGCCTGGCCTCAGCGCTTCGTGTACTGGCGCTGTCGGATAGGGCCTGAAAAAATCGCGGCGGCCCGGTTGCCGTTCAGAACCCGTTAACCATTGGCGGCCAATCTCCTCCTCGACGCCAACACGGCTCGAACCCAAGAGGAAGAATTCCGATGCGCTCCACCAGCACCCACCCGTCCGAAGCCCGTACCGAGGTCGTCAGCCCGCTGCTGCTGTCGCACCATCTGTTGTCGCTGGCCGAGGACGCGCACCGCGCCGGGCTGCCGCAAAGCGCCACCCGCCTGCTCCGCCTCGCCCACACCGTTTGCAACGACCGCCCGCGCGCCCGCGCCCGCTGAGGCAACCCTTGGAAGGAGGGAGAATGCGTTCACGTCCCGCAGCCGAGCCGCCTTCCGCCTCCGCCAGGCACGCCACGACGATCGCCCAAGCAAACCCTGCCCGTGTTTCCCGTTGAAACGGGGGCCCGCTTGAGTCCGGGCTTGTGATACAGGCATGGGCATGGCGATCTGGGGCAAGCTGTTTGGTGGCGTGACGGGCTTCGCGATGGGCGGCCCCATTGGCGCCGTGCTGGGCACGGCCCTGGGCCATGCCGCCGACCGAGGCGCGCTGCTGGACCCGCCGGCCGGCACCTGGGGCAGCTGGGGCGGCACCGGCTTCCTTGGCAGCGAACCCCGCTTGGACAAGCGCAAGGCGGCCGACCCGAACGGGGCGGCGCTGCGGCTGGCGGTGAAGATGGCCGCCGTCGCCGGCAAGCGCGACCAGCTGTTCGCGATCGTGGTGGTGGTGCTGTCGGCCAAGCTCGCCAAGTGCGACGGGCCGGTGAACCGGCAGGAGATCGACAGCTTCAAGCGTTCGTTCCGTATTCCCACGGAATCCACCGCCGAGATCGGCCGCCTGTTCGACCAGGCGCGCACGCGCACCGATGATTTCGCCCCCTTCGCCGAGGAGCTCGGCCGCGCCTTCGCCGACCGGACCGCCGTGCTGGAGGAGGTGCTGGCCGCCTTGTTCGCCATCGCCCGCTCCGACGGCGCGCTGACCCGGCCGGAGCTCGACTTCCTCGGCCGCGTCCACGCGGCGTTCGGGCTCGGGCACGGCGCCTGGGACCGGGCGGAGAACGGCGCGGCACGGCCCTCCACCGACGAGCCGGACGCCTATGCCGTGCTGGGCGTGCGCCGCAACGCCAGCGACGACGAGATACGCGCCACCTGGCGCCGGCTGATGCGTGAAACCCATCCGGACTCGATGGCCGCCCGCGGCGCCAAGGCGGCGGAGATCGCGCTTGGCGCCGAACGGGTGGCCCGGGTCAATGCCGCCTGGGACCGGATCAAGCGCGACCGGGGCCTTTGAACGCGTGGACCTCGTGATCGTCGAGCATCCGAGCCCGAACTGCCGCGCGCGCGAGTCGGGGGCCGTGATCGACACGCTGGTGCTGCACTACACCGGCATGCGCAGCGGCCAGGCCGCGATCGACCGGCTGTGCGATCCGGAGGCGGAAGTGTCCTCGCACTACGTGGTCGAGGAGAACGGACGGATCGTGCGCCTGGTGCCGGAGAAGCTGCGCGCCGCCCATGCCGGGGTGTCGTTCTGGCGCGGCCGCCGCATGCTGAACGACAGCTCGGTCGGCATCGAGATCGTCAACCCGGGCCACGAATGGGGCTACCGACGGTTCCCGGAGGCGCAGGTCGAGGCGACCGAAGCGCTCTGCCTCGCCATCCTGGGACGGCACCCGATACCGCCGACCGGCGTGGTCGGACACAGCGACGTCGCTCCCGACCGAAAGCAGGACCCGGGCGAACTGTTTCCCTGGGCGCGGCTGGCGCGACAGGGGATCGGGCTATATCCGCTCGACGTGCCGGATCTCGGCACCGCGGAGGACATGGCCGGGCTCGAACCGGTGCGACAGGCTCTGCGCCGCATCGGCTACGACATCACCGGGGAAGGCGCCATGGACGACACGCTCGGGATCGCGCTGACGGCATTCCAGCGGCATTGGCGGCCAGAAGCGGTCAACGGCCGCGCCGACCGCGGCACACGCGCCCGGGTCGAGGCGGTCGCCCGGCTCGCCGACCCCCGATGAGCGATACGCGGCAGCCGACCGACCAGCCGAACATCTTCAACACCGAGGAAGGCCGGCGCCTGCTCGCCTGCCGCGCCGACGGGGCCCAGAAGGATGGGGTCCAGAAGGACGAGGCCCGGAAGGACGGGGGCTGGAAAGACTGGGGCCCGTATCTCAGCGACCGGCAATGGGGCACGGTGCGCGAGGACTACAGCGCCGGCGGCGACGCCTGGGACTACCTGCCGCACGACCACGCCAGGAGCCGCGCCTATCGCTGGGGCGAGGATGCCATCGCGGGGTGGGGCGAGAAGGGGCTGCACTGGTGCCTGGGGCTCGCGCTGTGGAACGGTCATGACCCGATCCTGAAGGAGCGGCTGTTCGGCCTGACCAACCAGGAGGGCAACCACGGCGAGGACGTCAAGGAGCTCTACTACCACCTCGACAGCACGCCGACGCATTCCTACGCCCGGATGCTCTACAAGTATCCGCAAGGAGCCTACCCCTACGACGCGCTGGTGCGCGAGAACGGTTGTCGCGGACAGGACCAGCCCGAGTACGAGCTGATCGACACCGGCATCCTGAACGGGAACCGCTACTTCGACGTGTTCGTGGAGTATGCCAAGGCAGCGCCCAACGACATCCTGATGCGTGTGCGGGTCGCCAATCGCGGGCCGGATCCGGCGCCGCTGCACCTGCTGCCGCAGCTCTGGGCGCGCAACCGCTGGTCCTGGACCCCCGGTGCCTCCCGGCCGCTGCTGCGCGCGCTGTCCGACACCGTCGTGCTGGCGCAGCAGGACGGGATGGCGGAGATGCGGCTGTTCGTCGAAGGCGGCGCCACCCTGCTGTTCTGCGACAACGACACCAACGTCGACCGGCTCTACGGGCAGGCGGCATCCGGCTTCTTCAAGGACGGCATCAACGACCACGTGGTGGGCGGGCGAGAGGCGGCGGTGAACCCGGCGCGCACCGGCACCAAATGCGCGGCGCTGCACCGGCTGCAGATCCCGGCCGGCGCCGAGCAGGTGGTGCGGCTGCACTTCCGTGCCGGCGACGCGGAGGCCGACCCGTTCGGCGACTTCGACGCGGTGTTCGCCGCCCGCATCGCCGAGGCGGACGCGTTCTACGGCGCGCTGCAGGAGCGGGTCGCCGACCCGGACGCGCGGCTGGTGCAGCGCCAGGCCTTCGCCGGCATGCTGTGGTCGAAGCAGTACTACCGCTACGACGTGCAGCGCTGGCTCGACGGCGATCCGGCCGAGCCGCCGCCGCCGGCGTCGCGCGCCGCCGGGCGCAACGCCGACTGGCGCGGCCTGAACATGGCCGCGATCATCTCCATGCCGGACAAGTGGGAATATCCCTGGTTCGCGTCCTGGGACCTGGCGCTGCACACGGTGGTGCTGGCGCTGGTCGATCCGGACTTCGCCAAGGAACAGGTGCTGGTGCTGACCGAGGCCGGCGCCATGCACCCGAATGCCGCCCTGCCCGCCTACGAGTGGTCGTTCGGCGACGCCAACCCGCCGCTGCACGCCTGGGCCGCGTGGCGGGTGTTCGAAACCGACCGCACCCTGAACGGGCAGCCCGACCACGACTTCCTCAAGCGCGTGTTCAACAAGCTGTCGATGAACTTCACCTGGTGGGTGAACCGCAAGGACGAGCAGGGACGCAACATCTTCCAGGGCGGGTTCCTGGGCCTCGACAACATCGCCATCTTCGACCGCTCGTCGCCGCTGCCGACCGGCGGCACGCTGAGCCAGTCGGACGGCACCGCCTGGATGGCGATGTATGCGCTGGCGATGCTGCACATCTCCATCGAGCTGGCGCTGGCCGACCCCGCGTACGAGGACGTCGCCACCAAGTTCTTCGAGCATTTCCTCATCATCGCCGGCGCGGAAGGCAACGCGCTGTGGGACGAGCAGGACGGCTTCTTCTACGACACCCTGACCCTGCCGGACGGCGAGCGCGTGCCGCTCCGCGCCCGCTCGATGGTGGGCCTGATCCCGCTCTACGCGGTCACGGTGCTGCGCCACGACGAGCTGGCCCGACTGCCGGAATTCTCCGCCCGGATGCGCTGGTTCCTCCAGCACCGTCCTCAGCTGGCCGAGCTGGTCTCGTCATGGGAGCGGGTCGGGCAGGACGACACCGCGCTGCTGGCGCTGGTCCGCACCCACCGCATGACCCGCACGCTCGGCCGCATGCTGGACGAGACCGAGTTCCTGTCCGTGGGCGGCATACGCGCGGTGTCCAAGGCGCACGAGGCGGCGCCGTACCGCTTCGAATGGGAGGGCCAGAGCTTCGAGCTGCCGTACTGGCCGGCGGAAAGCCGCTCGCGCCTGTTCGGCGGCAACTCCAACTGGCGCGGCCCGGTGTGGATGCCGGTCAACTACCTGCTGATCGAAAGCCTGCTGCGCCTGCACCGCTACTACGGCGACAGCTACCGCATCGCCTGCCCCACCGGCTCGGACCGGCAGATGACGCTGGGCGAGGTGGCGGCTGAGCTGTCGCAGCGCCTGGTTGGGCTGTTCACGCGCGGCCCGGACGGCCGCCGCCGGGTGCATGGCGACGCGGCCATGCTGCAGGACGACCCGCACTTCCGCGACCTCGTGCTGTTCTACGAGTACTACGACGGCGACGACGGCCATGGCGTCGGCGCCTCGCACCAGACCGGATGGTCGGGGCTGGTGGCGCTGCTGATCCACAACCTCGCCTGGAACGGGCCGCAGGCGACACCCGCCCTGCGTTAACCGTTGCTTCAGCTTCGGCTGCGAGGATCGACGCACGCCACAACAGTTGAACCCGTCATGAGCGCCACGATCGGACTTGCCTCCTCGGCCACCGCCTCGCAGCTTCTGTCCGGCACGGGGGGCGCCGCGACCGGTGCCGCGGGCGCCACGACCTCGGGTGGCAGCGCGGCCGCCACGGGCAGTGCCGGCGCGTCCGGCGGCAGCTCCTCCTCCGGCGACGTCACCAGCGTCACCACCAATGCGGACGGCTCGGTCACCACCACCGTCACGGACGCAACCGGCAACGTGGTGTCCAGCAGCACCGCGCCCGGCAGCGCGCCGAACGGCAGCGATGCTCCTGGAAGCCGGCTCAGCCTGCAGGCGTGACGCCGGCGGGGGCCGCCGGCTGCGGCTTCACCCCCAGGATGTGCGCGATCGCGTAGCTCAGGTCGGGCCGGTTCAGGGTGTAGAAGTGGAACTCGTCGACGCCGTTCGCCTGCAACAGGCGCACCTGCTCGGCGGCGACCACCGCGCCGATCATGCGACGGGTTTCGGCTTCCTCCTCGGCACCCGCGAACATGTGCTCCAGCCAGTCCGGCACCTGCGCCCCGCACGATTCCGCGAACCGCTTGGCCGGCCCGAAGTTCGACACCGGCATGATCCCCGGCACCACGGGGGCCGTGATGCCGACCGCGACGCAGCGGTCCAGGAAGCGCAGGAACACGTCGGCATCGAAGAACAGCTGGGTGATCGCCCTCGTGGCGCCGGCGTCGAGCTTGCGCTTGAGATTGTCGAGGTCGGCTTCCGGGCTGGACGCCTCGGGATGCACCTCCGGATAGGCCGCGACCGAGATCTCGAAGTCGGCCACGCGCTTCAGGCCGGCCACCAGCTCGGCCGCACTGGCATAGCCGTCCGCATGGGCCTCGAACCGCCCGCCCTTCACCGCCGGGTCGCCGCGCAGGGCGACGATGTGGCGCACCCCGCAATCCCAGTAGCGGCGCGCGACGTCGTCCACCTCGCCGCGGCTGGCGCCGACGCAGGTGAGGTGGGCGGCCGGCACCAGCGCGGTTTCCTGCACCAGGCGCGCTACCGTGTCGTGGGTGCGCGCCTGGGTCGAGCCGCCGGCGCCATAGGTCACGGACACGAAGGAAGGCCGCAGCACCTCCAGCCGGCGAATGCAGGCCCAGAGCTGCTGCTCGAGGGCGTCGGTGCGCGGGGGAAAGAACTCGAACGACAGCAGCGGCGGCGCGCGGTCCGCGCGGGGCATCGGCAGCCCGGCCACGCGTGGACCGGTCAGCCACCGCTCCAGCGGCGGCAGCGCATGGCGGACCGCCTGCGCTTCCGGCTCCCGCACGTCGGATCCACGCATGCCTGGCGCTTGTTCCCGCGCCGGAGCATGCGGTTGCAGCAGCATCGGGTTGTGGTGGGACTGTATCATGTTCTTCTAGTCTGGTTGTGGCGGCTGCAACCTGCAAGCACCCCGTCCTGGTGCCGCCACGCATTGCACGGCGTCGAGGCCATGATAGACAGTCCGGCCTGCAGGTTCGGGGGCCGGCGGCTGGATGTCGTGCCGGACGGCTGCCGGCACCGGGCAGAGGCGAGGGTCGAGAATGCGTTCGAACATCTGTTCCCGCCGATCGACGGCCGCACGGACCGGCAGGAACGCGTGCATCGCGGTGCTGGCGCTGCTCCCGACAGGGTGCGCCACCAGGCCGGCCGATCCGGGCGCGCTCGCGGACTACAACCGTGCCAACGATCCTTATGAGCCCGCCAACCGCTTCTTCTACCGGGTTAGCGACACGGTGGACGCCTACACGCTGCGGCCGGTCGCGCAGGCCTATGTGTGGGCGGTGCCGGAGCCGGCCCGCACCGGGGTGCACAACGCGCTCGCCAACCTTGCCAGCCCCGCGGTGCTGGTCAACGACGTGTTCGAGGCCAAGCCACGCCGTGCCGGCGACACCTTCATGCGGTTCCTCATCAACTCCACCGTGGGCCTGGGCGGGGTGTTGGACGTGGCCAAGGGCTGGGGCTATCCGGCGAGCCCGGCCGATGGCGGCATGACGCTGGCGAGCTGGGGCGTGCCGGAAGGACCCTACCTGTTCCTGCCCCTGCTCGGGCCGTCCAACCCGCGCGATGCTTCCGGCTTCGGCATGGACATCGCGCTGGCGCCGCTCGACTACGTGCCGCGCGGCTATGGCCTGATCACCCTGAACTGGGCGCTTTATGGCATCGGCACCATCGACGCGCGCGCCCAGGTGCTGGCCACGCTCGACCAAGTGAAGAAGAATGCGCTAGACCCATACGCAACCATACGCAGTCTCTACCGACAGCATCGCGACGCACAGATACAGGCGATGCGCGACGACCACCGGGCGACGGTTCCGGACTGGTATTCCCACTGACACGGGCAGGATCGCCATGCTGAAGACCTTCAACCGCCCACGGGCGGCCGCCTACGTCCTGGCCGGGCTGCTGCCAGCGGCCCTGGTAGCGACGCCGGTGCTGGCGCCGCTTGGCCTGCCTCTGGTGCCGGCCGCACGGGCCCAGTCGGCTTCGGACACCGACTTCGTGCGCGACCTCAGCGTCAAGCTCACCGCCGTGGTCAACGGCCCCGGGGACGCCGCCGACAAGAAGACGCAGGTGCTGCCGCTTCTGAACCAGGACGTCGACGTGGACGCGATCGGGCGCTTCTGCCTGGGCCGGTTCTGGCGCACCGCCACCCCGGACCAGCAGCAGCGCTTCCTGGGGCTGTTCCACAAGGTGCTGGTCAACTCCATCACCGGGCATCTCGGCGACTACAAGGGCGTCGCCATCACCGTCGGCAACGCGTCGTCGCAGGGTGACGGCCGCACCTCCGTGCCGACCGTGATCAGCCGCCCCGGACAGCCGAACACCAACGTGCAGTGGATCGTCAGCAGCGCGTCCGGCTCGCCCAAGGTGGTCGACGTGATGGCCGAAGGGGTCAGCCTCAGCATCAACGAGCGCGACGACTACACCAGCTATCTCGCCCGCCACGGCAACAGCGTCGACGCGCTGATCGCGGCGTTGTCCAGGCAAGTGTCGCACGCGTCCTGAACCGGGCCGCCGCGGGCGGAGCGGCCGGGTTCAGCGCCGGACGCTCTCGTACACCAGCATCGGGTAGCCGTCGCGCTCGAACCGGCCCGTCACCGTCATGCCGATCCCGCCGAGCGTGGTGCGCGACGCGAAGTTGTCCTCGCGCGCCACTGCGATCACCAGCGCCTCGCCCGCGTCGTGGGCGAAGCGAAGTGCTGCTCCCGCCGCCTCGCGGGCGATGCCGCGCCCGCGCGCCCACGGGAACAGGGCAAAGCGCAGGCTGAGGCCGCGCCCGTCCGGGCGCTCGTGCATCCCGGTCATGCCCAGGAACCGTTCCTCCTCGCGCACGGTGAAGATGCCGACGCCGCGACGGGCCCAGAAGGCAAGGTCGTCCGCCATCTCGGCCTCCGCCTGAACGCGCGAGCGCACGCCGCCCAGCATCAGCCCGAACGCGCCGGCATCGCCCTTCAGCGCCGTCATCTCGTCCAGGTCGCGCCATTGCACCGGCGACAACAGCAGGCGGGCGGTGCGGACGACGCGGCCGATCGGCAGGGGGGTCATAGCGGCGCCGATGGGCGCGCCGGGTGGCGCGCCCCGGTCGTCACGGCGTGGTCAGCGGGCCAGCGGCCGGTACTTGATCCGGCTTGGGTCGGTGGCGTGCTCGCCAAGCCGTCGTCGCTTGTCCTCTTCATAGGCCTGGAAGTTGCCCTCGAACCATTCCACGTGGCTGTCGCCCTCGAAGGCCAGGATGTGGGTGGCGAGCCGGTCCAGGAACCACCGGTCGTGCGAGATGATCACCGCACAGCCGGCGAATTCCCCCAGCGCGTCCTCCAGTGCCCTAAGCGTGTCGACGTCGAGATCGTTGGTCGGCTCGTCGAGCAGGATGACGTTGCTTTCCTGGCGCAGCATCTTGGCCAGGTGCACCCGGTTGCGCTCGCCGCCGGACAGGATGCCGACCTTCTTCTGCTGGTCGGAACCCTTGAAGTTGAACGCGCCGACATAGGCCCGGCTCTGCACCGCGCGCTTGCCGAGATAGATCACGTCGGTGCCGCCGGAAATCTCCTCCCAGACCGACTTGGTGTCGTCGAGCGAGTTGCGGCTCTGGTCCACGTAGCCGAGCTTCACCGTGTCGCCGACCTTGAGCGTGCCGCCATCCGGCTTGTCGTCGCCGATGATCATCTTGAACAAGGTGGACTTGCCGGCGCCGTTCGGTCCGATCACCCCGACGATGCCACCGGGAGGCAGCTTGAAGTCGAGGTCCTCGATCAAGAGCCGGTTGCCGTAGCCCTTCCGCAGCGCATCCGCCTGGATCACCGTGCCGCCCAGGCGCGGGCCCGGCTGGATCACGATGTCGGCGGTGCCACCGGCGCGGTCGTGGCTTTGCGCCAGCATCTCCTCGTATTTCTGGATGCGGGCCTTGTTCTTGGCCTGGCGCGCCTTGGGGCTGGCGCCGATCCATTCCTGCTCGGCGGCGAGCGCGCGGGAGCGGGCGCTCTCCTCCTTTTCCTCCTGCTGCAGGCGCTTCCTTTTCTGGGTCAGCCAAGAGGAGTAGTTGCCCTCGAACGGGTAGCCGCGGCCGCGCTCGATCTCGAGGATCCAGTTGGTCACGTTGTCCAGGAAGTAGCGGTCATGGGTGATCACCATGACGGTGCCCTCGTAGTCGCGCAGCGTGCGCTCCAGCCAGGCCACGCTTTCGGCGTCGAGATGGTTGGTCGGCTCGTCGAGCAGCAGGATGTCCGGACGCTCCAGCAGCAGCCGGCACAGCGCCACCCGGCGGCGTTCGCCGCCGGACAGGGTGGTGACGGCGCTTTCCGCCGGCGGGCACGCCAGCGCGCCCAGCGCAATCTCGATCTTGCGGTCGAGCTCCCAGCCATCCTTGGCCTCGATCTCCTCCTGCAGCGTCGACTGCTCGGCCAGGAGGTCGTTCATCTCGTCCTCCTCCATCGGCTCGGCGAAGCGGTTGGAGATCTCGTTGAAGCGGTCGACCGCGAGCTTCAGGGTGCCGAAGCCGAGCGCCACGTTCTCCCCCACGGTCAGGGTCTCGTCGAGCTTGGGCTCCTGCTCCAGGTAGCCGATGCGTATGCCTTCCGCCGCCCAGGCCTCGCCGCCGTACTCCTTCTCGATCCCGGCGATGATCTTGAGCAGGGTGGACTTGCCGGCGCCGTTCACGCCCAGCACGCCGATCTTGACGCCGGGCAGGAAGCTCAGGGTGATGCCCTTGAACACCTCGCGTCCGCCCGGAAACGCCTTGGTCAGGTCCTTCATCACGTAGACATACTGGTAGGCGGGCATGACGGGGCTCCCGGGAACGAGATGGGCTATCGGCTGGGGGTGCGCCTGGGGCGATGGGGCACCGGATGGCGGACCTGCGCCCGGCAGGACTTGAACCCGCAACCAAGCCGTTATGAGCGGCCCGCTCTAACCAGTTGAGCTACGGGCGCGCAGGGCCTGCCATCAGATCGCGCAAACGCCGGGATTTGGCAAGGTGCCGCGCTTGGCAAGACCGGTCCGCGCCGATACGGTTCGGCCCCGATACAAGGCAAGGCAGCACCGATGGACGTGTCCAAGATCAGCCCCGGCAAGGACGTCCCCTGGGACATCAACGTGGTGGTCGAGATCCCGCAGGGCTCGTCGGTGAAGTACGAGCTCGACAAGGATAGCGGGGCGATCTTCGTCGACCGGTTCCTGTTCACCCCCATGGCCTACCCGGCCGCCTATGGCTTCATCCCTGGCACGCTGTCTGCGGACGGCGACCCGGCCGACGCGCTGGTGCTGGCGCCGGCACCCGTGGTGCCGGGTGCGGTGATCCGCGCCCGTCCGATCGGCATGCTGAAGATGGAGGACGAAAGCGGGCAGGACGAGAAGATCATCTGCGTGCCGCACGACAAGATGCACACCCAGTTCACCGAGATCCACGAGGTGATGCAGCTGCCCGAGATCACCAGGCAGGTGATCGAGCACTTCTTCACCCGCTACAAGGACCTGGAGCCGGGCAAGTGGGTCAAGGTGACCGGCTGGGCCGGACGCGAGGAGGCGGGACAGGTGATCCGCGAGGCGCTCGCGGCCGCATCCGCGGGCTGACGCCCGGCTACGCCGCCGCGATGGTCCGCTGGATCAGCGCCTCGTAGTTGAGGAGGTAGTCGCCCATCGACAGGGTGCGCTCCGCGTCCTTGCGGGCGGCGCGGCGCAGGCGTTGCGACAGCGCCCTGTTCTCCAGGATCTCCAGCACGCTGTCGGCCAGCGCCTCGGGTTCGTGGAACGAGACCAGCAGCCCGTTCTTGTTGTGCCGGATGAACTCCTGCACCGGCCCGGTGTCGCTGCCGACGATGGCGCAGCCAGATGCCAGCGCCTCGCGCAGCGACCACGAGGCAACGAAAGGGTAGGTCAGGTAGACATGCGCGTCCGAGCGCTTCAGCAGTTCGGCATAGCTGAGGTAGTCCAGCTTGCCGACGAAGTGCACCCGCGACAGGTCGAGCCGGGGCCCAAGCTGTGCCGTGAAGATCTCGCGCCAGCATCCCGAGGCGAGTCTGGCGCCGTAGCTGACGCCGTCGCCGCCGACCACGATCACCCGCGTGTCCAAACGCTCGTCCAGGATACGCGGCAGGGCGCGCATGAAGCTGTGGAAGCCACGATACGGCTCCAGGTCGCGCGCCACGTAGGTGACGAGCTTGTCGCCGGGCCGTACCAGAACCCCGCGCAGCAGGAAGTCCTTCCGCGCCAGCAACGGGTTGGGCGCGCAGGCGGCGAGGTCGACCCCCTCCCTCAATACCGAGATGTGGTCCTGCGCCCAGTCCGGATAGGTCGACTTCTGGAACAGGGTCGGCGTCTGCCCGCGGCCGATGTTGTTCAGCGCCAGCAGGTTCACCGCGTTCTTGGCCCGCACGCGCGGAAACATTGCCGGATCGTCGGGAAATTCCGGGTCGAAGCCGACGTCGAACTTGTCGGTGTGGTAGTAGAACTCGAGGTAGCCCAGCATCGGCGTGTCCGGATACACGTCGCTCAGGTTGAGCAGCTCGCCCCAGCCGTGATGGCCGATGATGATGTCCGGCTCGAAGCCCAGGGCCTTCAGGCTGCGCGCGGTCTGGGCCACCATCTCGGCGCGCAGCATGGCGAGCTCGAACTCCTGCGCCGCCGGATGGGTGCCGGGCGTGACGCCACGCGGCAGCTTGTAGAAGGCGCGACGCACGCCTGGCAGCACGTTGCTGTTCGGCTCGCTGATGAACACCACCTCGTGCTCGCCCTGCCGGGTGAGATGGCGGACCAGGTGCAGGAACTGGCCCGGGAAGTTCTGGTGGACGAACAGATATCGCAAGACGCAGCCTGACACTGGTTCGATGGCGACGACGATGACGATGCCGGCGCACATCGACGGGAAGCACGGGTGGAGCGCGGCCGGGGGATCAGGCCGCTCGACACCGCATCGTGCCCATGCGCAGCTTTATGAACCGATAACAAACCTGTCGCATGGACGCCGGGGGGCAGCACTCAAGGATCATCGCCGTCCCTTGTTTCCTGCCTTGGCCGCCTTGGCCGCCGGCGCGGTCCGGCCGGAAGACCGCGCCGACGCGCCACGCGCGGGCAGTGCGGGGGGAAGCGACTTCTCGGCCTTTGCCTTGGCGGCGGCCGGCCGCGCCGGCTCCGGGCGGGTCGGCTCGGGACGGGCCAGCTCGGGACGGGTCGGACGGCGCGACGCCTTGCGTGCCGGCGGCTGCGGCTCGGATGGGCTGTCCATCGCGGCGGCTCCGCCCGACGCGTCGGCGCCGCCGAGCGGCAGGATCTCGACCAGGAACGCCTCGAGCGGCGCCAGGCTCGCCGCTTCGGCCGTTTCCGTGGCGTCCACCGGACCGATCACGGTGCCGTCGGTGAAGGTGGCGCTGAGGCGCACCTCGTAGCGCTCCGGCGCGTCGTTCTTCAGGCGGACTCGAAGCCCCAGGATCGGCAGCGCCATGCCGCGCGAGCCGCAATAGGTACCGCCTTCCGCCCAGGGCGACAGCCAGCCCTTGCCCAGCACGGCCTGGTACTCGATGTCGGCGGGCTCCACGAAGCGGCTCGGCGCGATCGCGAAGCCCTCGATCCAGTTCTGGCTGCCGCGCACGCCCATCCAGTCGCCGAGACGGGTCAGGACGTCGCCGCGGCGCTGCACGTGCGCGGCCACTTCCGGCTTGCCCGGCGGCTCCGCGGGCGGCGCTGGAGCGGCGACCTCCGCAGGCGGCGGTGCCGCCGCCTGCACGCTGGCCTGCGCCGGGGCAACCGGGGACGCCTCGCTCAACCGCAGCACCTGCAGCTTCGGTGCGTCGGCCGTGCTGTTCACCGTCTGGTAGATCGTCACCAGCACCTGGGACGGCGCCCCGTTGACGCGCACCAGGGCGGCGTTGCCTTCCCCGCCCAGCCACCCGTCGGCATCGAACGTGCTGATCGACAGCGAGTCGGCCCGGGCGGTGGGCGGCCGGGTGATGCGCACCCCGGGAAGCCCGGTCTGCGGATCCGGCGGCGTCCCGCCGGGGCTGTGGAACACGCAGAACAGCCCGGGATCGAGCAGCATCAGGTGGCCGGACACCTTGAGTTCCGTCACCATCTTCTGGTTCGGTGTCGGACTGGACTGCGACATGGGCGGTGTTTCCGTTCCTGCCTGCCCGACACGGGCGGGTTAGCGTGCTGGTGTGCGATGGTGCGACGGCGGGGGCCGCGCCGCAATGGGCTGCGTGGCAGCCGACGATGGCGGAATGACGGCGGAATGACGCTGACACAGGCGCAGAAGGAGGAGGTTCAGCTCCGGGATCGGCAGCCCTAGCGGGAGCACCGCGCCGCGGCCGGTGCGCCGTATGCGTTCCGCCGGGGCGCCGAGATCGAACGCGGCGACGGGAAGGCCCGCCCGCCAGGCGAGAGCCAGAGTGAAGCACCAGGTTTCCGGCCACACCGACGGCAGCAGCGCCAGATCCGCTTCCTGGGCGCGTATCAGCGCCACCGCGTCCTCCTCGCGATACTCGCCGGTCACGAACGCGCAGCCCGCGTCCATCAGCGCCATGTCGTCGGGGGTGTGGCCCACCACCACGAACTCGATCGGCAGCTGCCTGGCGCGCGCGTCGGCCAGACAGGCCTGCAGCACCTCGAAACCCTTCTCGCGCCCGATGCCGCCGATCACCACGATTCTGGCCATGCGGGGCTGCCCGGCGGCGGCGGCGGGGCGGCCGGACACCCCGCCCGGCCTGGGCGCCAGCGACGACACGGCCGCGAGCCGTTCCAGCGACAGGTCCGGCCGGTCGTCCTCCCAGGGCACCACCTCGCAGCGCAGCCGGGGGAAATGCCGCGCCATCCGGTTCGCCGCGTCCTGCGACGGCGCCACCACGCGGCGGGCCGCCTTCAGCTCGGCGGCGGACCGCGCCAGCAGCGCCGGCATGGAAATTTCCTCCAGCAGGTTGCTGCCTTGCACCGCGATGCAGCTCTCGCAGCCCGCCACGTCCGGCTCGCCGCAGTAGCGGCCGCCGGGGCCGACCAGGGCGATGCGCTGGCAGAACCAGGCGTAGTCGTGGACATAGGCGTCGAACGGGATGCCCAGCCGAACGCACAAGGAACGGATGGGCGGGTGGTGGCCGAGCAGGTGGTGCCATTCCGCGTGCAGCACCCCTTCCGCGCCAAGCAGCGCCACCAGCGCGTCCAGCTCCGACGGCAGGGCGTAGCGCAGGTTGGGATACAGCTCCTCGCCGGCGGCGTCGGACAACGCCACACCGTCCGGATCCGGCCGAAGCACGATCGGGCGGATGCCTTGCGCGCGCAGCGAACGCGCCCGCTCCCCCACCACCCGCTCCACGCCCCCGCCCTGGGCATGGGTGACCAGAAGCACCGCGCGCGGCGCCATGTCGCGGTTGGCACGGGCGCGCCTGGCCTGCACCCAGCGCGCGAGGTCCAGCCGCCGCCGCGCCGGGCCAAGCGGGTCGGCGTCGATGTGGGCCAGCACCATCTCGTCGTAGCCCGGATGCAGCCGGTTCAGGATCAGGAGGTTGCGTCGCATCAGCTCGGTGCGCGCGGCCCCGAACGACACGTTGCCGACATGGGACACGAACACGCCGAGGGCCGCGACGTGGCGCCAGCCCAGATGGCGCGCGCGCAGGCACCAGTCGTTCTCCTCGCCATACCCTTGCGCGAACAGGTCCTCGCGCAGCAGCCCGACCTGGTCGAGGCAGTCGCGGCGCAGGTACAGGCAGAAGCCGTTGCCGGTGGGGATGTCGTGCACCGCGTCGCCGTTGGCGCCGAGTGCCTGCGCCATCAGGCGCTTGGTGGCGGAAAGGTCCGGCGCCTTGTTGCGCGCGCGGTGGTCGGGATAGCTCAGGATGCTGGCATCGTTGGACAGCGGCGTCGCGGTGCCGACTTCCGGAGCGCTGTAGGCGGCACGTCGCAGCGCTTCCAGCCAGCCGGGCGCCACCAGCGTGTCGCTGTTGAGCAGCACCACGTCTTGGTCCGGACAGGCGGCAATGCCGTCATTGGCGCTGGCCGGAAACCCGGCGTTGCGCGCGCGCCGGATCAGCCGGATACGGCCCGCCTCGGCCATGGCCGACAGCGCCTCCACCAGGGCCGGCTCGGGCGACGCGTCCTCGACCGCCACCACCTCGGTGCCGGCCGGGACGCTGGCGAGCACGCTGTCGAGGCAGTCCAGGGTGCGGCGCAGGTGGCGATACACTGGCACCACCACGCTGGCAGGGCGCGACGGGCCGATCCGCGGCGACCGGCCGACCGTCCAGGCGGATACCGGCAGGAAGGGCGGCAACTCGGGTGCCGTGCTGCCGGCCTGTCCGGCGCCGTCCCGGCTGCGCCTGCTGAACCGCGCCTGCAGCAGTGCCGCCGCCGCACCCGCGCGCAGCTCCAGCCCGGGATCGAGCGGGCTGCCCATCAGGGCCTGACCGTTGGCGCCGCGCACCTCCACGGTTCCGTCGAGCTGCGCCGCGGTGATGTCCGGGAACCGCAGCAGCCGGGGCCGCGCCAGCGGCACGTCCGGCGACACGGTGTCGGCGAACTGCTGCATCGACGCGACCACGGAAGAACCGGAAGCCGGCACCAGCAACAGCGACGGGATGCGCTCCGGCTGGCCGGGATGCCATACCCAGCCGTGCAGGCAGCCGTCCTGCACCTCCACAAACCCTTCGACGCGCCCGACCGCCTGGACATCGACCGGGCTGCCGAGAAGCGGCCGACCGCCGCGACACACCTCCAGGCGTCGCCCCTGCGACCAGGCACCGTCCAGAACGATCCGGTTCCTCCGGGTGCGCAGCCGGACCGCTACCCCGTCCAGCCGGACCGACAGGGCATCCCGTCCTGTCCTGCCCGAACCGGGTGCCAGCGGGCGGTCCAGGTGCAGGGTGCCGTCGCCGGACAGGCCGCACCAGCCGGGCCAACCAGCGGCCTGGGCGATCTGGCCCAGCAGGGCGTGCACCGCCTCGTCCGGGGCGTTGCGGGACAAGGCTTCGCCGATCGCCGTCGCGGCCTCGTCATGCGAACCGGCGGCGCGGCGCGCGGCGGCCAGCGCCACCCAGCCATCCCGGAAATCGTGCTGCTGCAGCAGCGGCAGCAGCAGGCTGATCGCGCCGTGCGGATCGCCGCAGCTCAGCCGCGCCATGGCCAAGGGGAAGCTGACCGTGGCCGCTTCCGGCGCCAGCCGGTGGGCCCGTTCGAGCCAGCGCAGGGCCTGCCCGGGCTCACCGCGCTCGGCCGCGAGCCGGCCGCGCCGGAACGAGTCCTGTGCCCGCTGCCTCGCCCATTCCCGCCAACGGGCCCGGTCCTCCTCGGAAACGCGGTGCGTCGGCAACAGGTCCGGGTCCGACCGGAACGTCGTCGCTCCGGAAGAAGGGTGCGGAAGCGGCCTAGTTCTGGCTGGCGGCACGAGCGACCGGTGCCGCTGGCGGCTGCGGGCGGGCGCCGAGACGGGCCAGCTCGGCATCGGCCTCCACCAAACCCTGCGCCCGGGCGCGCTGCAGCCACAGCCTGGCCTCGGCCGGGTTGGTTTCGCCGCCAAGCCCGCGCGCGAGGTAGCGCCCCAGCATCAGCTGCGCCATGGCGTGGCCACGCTCCGCCGCCTGCCGGAAATGCACCTGCGCCAGGGTGCGGTTCTCCGGCACCTCGTGGCCGCCGCCATGCATCGCCGCCACCGAGAAGATGGCGTTGATGTGGCCCTGCCTGGCGGCACGCTCGAACATCTCCAGCGCCGCCACGTGGTCGCGCGCCCCGCCGCGCCCGCTCAGGAGCAGCTCGGCATAGGCCATCTCGGCATCCGGCAGCCCGGCCTCGGCCGCCTTGGAGATCCAGAACCGGCCTTCCTTGAGGTCGATCTCGACGCCGCGGCCCTCGGTCAGCATGCGGCCGTACCAGTACTGGGCGTTCACCACCCCGTCGGCGGCGCGTCGCAGCCACAGCGCCGCCCGCCGGTCGTTGCGCTCGACCCCGACCCCCTCGGCCAGACACACGCCGAAGTTGAACGCCGCCACCAGGTCGCCGGTCTCGGCCGCCTGCTCGAAGCGCTCGCGCGCCGCGGTGCGGTCGGCCTCGCTGCCGCCGCCGCCGAGCACCAGGTTGCCGAGGTCGACATGGGCCAGCTGGTCGCCGCGCTCGGCGGAATGACGGAACCAGCGCGCCGCTTCCTCCGGGTCGCGCTGCACCCCGGCGCCGGTGAGGTAGAGCAGGCCGAGCGCGCGGGCGGACGCCGCATGGCCGGCGGCGGCAGCACGGCCGTACCAGCTCGCCGCCTCGGCATAGTTCGGCGGCAGGTCGCCGCCGCGGGAATACAGGTCGCCGACCAGCGCCGCCGCTTCCGCGTCGCCGGCCAGGGCGGCGCGGCGGAGCCAGCTCTCGCCGCGTGCGGTGTTGCGCTCTACCCCGCGGCCTTCCATCAGCGCCAGGCCGTAGCGCGCCTCGCCGGACCGCACCCGCCGTTCCGCCGCCTGGCGATACAGCTCGGTCGCCGCCGCCACGTCCTGCTTCACGCCGGCGCCGCGCTCGGTCATCACGCCGAGCAGATAAAGGGCGGTGCCGAGGCCGCCTTCCGCCGCCTTGGCCAGGCTGGCCGCAGCCTTCTGCTGGCCTTCGGCGTCAAGGGCGTTGCGCAGCTGCGCCAGCGCCACGCCGAGATGCCCCTGCGGGCAGCCGGCCTCGGCGGAACGGGCATACCACCCGTCCGCGGTGTCGAGGTCGCGCAACTCGACGGGGCCGGAGGTGAGGATGTAGCCGAGCAGGGCCTGCCCGTCCGGTGATCCGGCCTCCGCCGCACGCGACGCCCAATGCCCGGCACGCTCGTAGTCCGGCTTGGCATCCTGCTGGCTCAGGCTCGGGGAGAACACCGCGCTGCCCGAGCTGCCGCTGACCAGCCCGAACAGATGCAGGGTGGCGAGCACCACCTGCGCCTCGACCCAACCGGCCTCGGCCGCGCGCTCGATCCAGCGTGCGCCTTCCTCCCGGCTGACCGGAACCCCGGCCCCGTCGAGATAGGCACGTCCCACCCGGAACTGCGCTTCCGGTATGCCAGCGGTGGCGGCGGCGCTGAGCGGCGCGAAGGCGCGACCCACTTCGCCCGCCTCGATCAGGCTGAGCGCGTAGCGCAGCTTGCCCCGCGGCGAGAACAGGGACGCCGCGCGCTGCTTCAGGAAGTTCGCCATCAGGTCCTGCAACACCCCTGGATATGGTCTGGGCGGATGGTGGGAAGGTCGTGCAGCAAGAAGGTCAAGTGGGCGCAAGAGATCCGGCGGTACGTGCCCGCCGGTCCACTCGCGTCAGGACGGGTCGCGCATTCCTTCGGTCGCGGTCGGGATGACCGTGCTCAACAGGTACTGCAGGATGGTCCGCTTGCCGATGTTGATGTCCGAGGTCACGACCATGCCGGCGGTCGGCTTGAAGTAGCTCGGCACGTTGCGCAGCGTGTAGCGGTCGATCCGCAGCCGGATGCGGTAGAACGAATCCCCGCCTCCCGGAGTGGCCAGGCCGTTGGCCGGCGCGCTGGCTGCCGTCGCCTGGTAGTCCTCGGTCGAGAAGCTGGCGGAGCTGATGTTGGTCACGACGGCTTCCGCACCACCGTATTGGACATAGTTGAAGCTCGTGAACTTGACCTGCGCCTTGTCGCCCAGCTGCACGTAGCCGGCCTGGGCAGCTGGCAGGCGCGCCTCGATCTGCAGCGGCGCGTCGAGCGGCGTCAGCGTCATGAACTCCTGGGCAGAAGTGATCACAGAACCCACCGAAACGTGGGCGATGTTCAGCACCACCGCGTCGCGGTCGGCACGCATCACCAGAAGGCTCTTCTGCAGCTTCGCCTTCTCGTATTGGCCGGTCGACTCATACAACTTGCGCTGCGCGTCGGTCAGGGACTGGTAGGTTTCCGCCTTGCTGTTCTGGATATAGCTTTCCCGCTCGGCGATCATGGCGTTCAGCTTGTTACGGGCGCTGGCGGCGCTCTGCTGCGAGGTGATCTGCGAGCGCTCGATCTCCATCAGCTCGTCCTGGGCGGACAGCGAGTTCAGGCGGCTACCGACCTGGTCGCGCTGCAACTGCACGCGCATGTTGTGCACGTCGGACGCCACCTTGACCCGGCCGGCATAGAGCGCAGCGCTGGCCTCGTAGCCGACCACGTCGCTCCGGAGCCCGGCGATCTGCTGGTCGTAGTCCTGGATCTTGGCCTCGTAGTCCGACTTGCGACGCAGGAAGATTGCCGCCTGCTGGGTCGAGGCCGGGTCCGACATGTTGGCCACGTAGTCCTTGCCCGTGACCTCCGCGGTCAGTCGGTCGACCTCCGCCTGAAGGCTCCTGGTCTGCAGGCCTAGGCTGCTGACGTCGGCGTTGGTCGCGGTCGGGTCGAGATGCGCCAGCACCTGTCCCTTGTGCACCACGTCGCCCTCACGAACGTCGATCGAGCGGATGATGGAGGTTTCCAGCGGCTGCACCACCACCATCGGCACCGTCGGCACCAGCGCGCCGCTTGCCGTCACCACGCGGTCGATCGGGAACAGCGCCATGACCAGCAAGCTGGCCAGCGCCAGGGAGGACACGATCCAGGTGGTGTAGAGCGCGGTCGCGGTCGGCGGCATCGCCGCCATAGCGGCACTCGGTGAGTGGAACTCGAGCAGCGCCAACGGCATGTCGTCGTTGTTGCCCGACCGGCGCAGCGCGACCGGCTTGCCGCCCGAACCTTGCGGGACGATCTCGTTTGAACCGCTCATGGTTCAGTCTCCTTCGGCCAGCATCGGCGCCGGACCGGCATTGCGGTCGGCGTTCATGTGCCGGTTCTGCTGCAGCCAGAGTTGGCGGTAGATCGCGCAGCGCTCGACCAGGACGTTGTGCGGCCCGATGTCGTCCACCTTGCCCTGCTCCATCACCAGGATCTGGTCGCAGTCGACCAGCGACGACAGTCGGTGCGACACGATGACCATGGTGCGGCCCTTGGCGATCCGGGCCAGGTTGGCGTTGACCAACGCCTCGGACTCCGGATCCAGCGCCGAGGTGGCCTCGTCCAGGATCAACAGCTTGGGGTCGGAGATCAGCGCGCGCGCGATCGCCAGCCGCTGCTTCTGCCCGCCGGAGATGTTGGTCGAGCCTTCCTCGATGAAGGTCTCGTAGCCGGCCGGCATGCGCTCGATGAACTCCTCCGCCCCCGCGAGACGGGCGGCACGCACCACGTCGTCCAGGGTCAGCCCGGGACGGCCGGCGGTGATGTTGTCGCGCACGGTGCCGCGGAACAGGAAGTTGTCCTGCAGCACCACGCCAAACGAGCGGCGCAGATGGTTCAGGTTGATCTCGCGCATGTCGATGCCGTCGAGCTTCAGGTAGCCGGTGTAGTTGCGGCTGACGCCCTGGAGCAGGCGGGTAAGCGTCGACTTGCCGGAGCCGGAACGCCCGACCACGCCCAGCGAGGTGCCGGCCGGGATCTGGAAGTCGACCCCGTCCAGCGCCTTGCTGGGAGCACCCGGATAGGAGAAGTTCACGTCCACGAACGACAGGCCGCCAATGATCTTGGGGCGCATGCCAGTGGTCAGCGCCCGGGTCTCGGTCGGGTTGTTCAACACCGAGCCGACCTCACTGAGCGAGGCGCGGACCTCGGTGAAATCCTCCAGCAGCTTGGCGAAGCCCACCAGCGGAGCGGCGACGCGGCCGCCCAGCATCATGAACGCGACCAGGCCACCCGCGCCGACCGAGCCGGTGCCGGTAGTGTCGGTCACGGCGAGGTAGGCGCCCACCAGCAGCACGCCGCGGCTGATGAACATCTCGATCGGCATGATGATGGTCTGCGGCCAGTTGCTCATCCGCCCGGCGGCGAGCTTCCAGCGCGTGACCTCGGCGGTCTTCTCGTCCCATTCCTGCTTACGGGCAGGCTCCAGCGCCAAGGTCTTCAGCGTGCGGATGCCGGCGATCGACTCGTAGAGCACCGAGCCGCGCGCCATCTCGGCTGCGGTCACCCGGCCGATGTAGTAGCTGACCGGGCCCATGAAGATGACCACGATCAGGCCGATCGCGCCGGCGCCGGCCAGCGTCATCCAGGCCAGGGTCGAGCTTAGGAAGAACAGCAGCGGCAGGATCATCACCAGGGTGAACATGTCCAGGAAGGTGCGCAGCAGCGACCCGGTCATGAAGTCGCGCACCTTGTAGATCTGCATCACCCGGCCGATCACGTTGCCGGCCTGTTGGCGCTCGAAATATTCCAGCGGCAGGGCGAGCAGCCGGTTGAACACGTGGATGCTGATGCGGCTGTCGATTCGCGCCGTCATCACCAGCACCAGCTCGCGCCGGGCATAGCTCAGCAGCGTCTCGTAGAAGGTGAGCACCAGCAGGATCATGGTGATGGAGAACAGGGTGGCGAGCGAATGCTGACCCACCACCTTGTTGATCACCTGCATGATGATCAGCGCCGGCAGGATGGTCAGCACCGACAGCACCATGGAGGACAGGGTGATGTCGCGCAGCGCGCTCTTCTCGCGCAGCACCACGCGGCTGAGCCAGCGTATGTCGACCGGCGCTTCCGCCTCGACGCCGGCACGGGCGCGGCGCAGCAGCAGCACGTCGCCGGTCCAGACCTGGGACAGGCGCAGCTCGTCCACGGCCACCAGCGGATCGCTTTCGCCCCCCATCGGGTCGCGCAGCCAGACCACGCCGCGGTTGGTGTCGGCCGACATGAACAGGCCGGCCGAGCCGTCCTTGAACATCAGCACGATCGGCGGGGTGTTGTGCATGCGCACCAGGTAGCGCCACTTCAGGTGCATGCCCTTGGCGACCAAGCCCTGGTCGTCCATCCAGCGCACCAGCGTGGCGGGCGACGGCGAACGTTCGCTCGACTCCGCCTGGAAGGTCTTCAGGTCCAGCTCGATGCCATGGTACTTCGCGGCCGCCATCGCCGCCCGCAACCGGATGGTCATCGGATCGGGCGCCTTTGCGGGTCCGGCGGCGTGGCTGTCCGGCGAGCTACCGTAGCCGGCGTCGTTGCGTTGATCCACAGGATTTCCTTCACCAGGACGCTTCAGGGTTCCGATCTCATCCCCGAGCCCAAGACATGGCTACCGCTTGAACGGCCTTTCACGACAACCATAGCATGTAAAATTCCGGCCCGGGTCAACTTTCTCCGGACCGGTAGCGGCCGGCGATTACCGGGTCCGAGGCGAGAAGCGCCGGAACCGCGTCGGCAAGGCTGGCGGGCCCCGTCATCCAGACGCGCCGGAACAGGTCGAGCGTGCCGCGGGCGCGCTGTTCGAACAAGGACGACAGCAGCAGGGCGAGCGGGCAGCGCGCCGCGCAGCAGGTGCAGCCCGTGGGATGGGGCGTCGCAAAGAGGTCCTCCGCCGCGACCTGCCGGACCGCCATCCAGCCTGCCGCCCGACCCGTGGTTCCGCCCACACCGCCGGCTGGCAGCTCCGCCCCCGCCACCACGAGCAGGGCCTGCGGGTCGGCCTCCGGCAGCGGCGCACCGGGCGGCACGACATGCACCGGAATGCGGGCATCAAGGCGCATGAACCGGTCTCCGGCCGTGGGCCGGTGCCGCTGGACAGCGGCGGCCGGCTTTGTGAGAAGCATCGGCACTCTACATATGGACGCGCGGCCGATCCGACAGCCACCCTCCGGGCCGGCGCGGTGCCGGCGCCGACAGGATCGCCTCATGACCCGTCCCCACCTTCTCGACGCCCTGGCCGACGGGGTCCTGCTGTGCGACGGCGGCATGGGCTCGCGCGTGCAGATGCTCGATCTGGAGGTCGAGCGCGACTACTGGAACCGCGAGAACTGCACGGAGGTGCTGAACCTGTCCCGGCCCGAGCTGGTGCGCGAGATCCACCGCGGCTACTTCGCCGCCGGCGCCGACATGGTGGAAACCAACAGCTTCGGCGGCTCTCCGATCACCCTGGCCGAGTTCGACCTCCAGGACCGCACCCACGAGATCAACAAGGTCGCCGCCGAGCTTGCCCGCGAGGCGGCGGACAGCTTCTCCGACGGTCGGCACCGCTTCGTGATCGGCTCCATCGGTCCTGGCACCAAGCTGCCCTCGCTCGGCAACGTCGACTACGACCCGCTGGAAGCAGCCCTCGCCGAGCAGTGCACCGGCCTCATCGCCGGTGGCGTCGACGCGCTGCTGATCGAGACCTGCCAGGACACGCTGCAGATCAAGGCCGCCGTCAACGGCGCCAAGGTCGCGCGGCTCGAGGCCGGCACCGACACGCCGATCTTCGTGCAGGTGACGGTCGAGACCACCGGCACCCTGCTGGTCGGACCCGACATCGCGGCGGCGGCCACCGCCATCCATGCCCTCGACGTGCCGCTGCTGGGGCTCAACTGCGCCACCGGGCCGCAGGAGATGTCCGAGCACGTGCGCTGGCTCGCCGCCAACTGGCCGCGGCTGATCTCGGTGCAGCCCAATGCCGGGCTGCCGGAGCTGGTGGACGGCAAGACGCACTACCCGCTGTCGCCGCACGAGATGGCGAGCTGGATCGAGCGCTTCATCGTCGAGGACGGGCTCAACCTGGTCGGCGGCTGCTGCGGCACCTCGACCCCGCACATCCAGGCGCTGGACGCGATGCTGCGTGGCCGCGCCGGCAACGTCGTCCGTCCCGCCCCGGTGGCGCGCCGCCCGGTGTGGATCCCGTCGGTCGCCAGCCTCTACGGCCAGACCCCGCTCAGGCAGGAGAACAGCTACTTCTCCATCGGCGAGCGCTGCAACGCCAACGGCTCCAGGAAATGGCGCGAGCTGCAGGAAGCCGGCGACTGGGACGGCTGCGTTTCGGTGGGACGCGAGCAGGCGAGCGAAGGCTCCAACGCGCTGGACCTGTGCACCGCCTTTGTCGGCCGCGACGAGGTGGGGGAGATGGACGAGGTGGTGCGCCGCTTCACCGCCTCAGTGAACGCGCCGCTGGTGATCGATTCCACCGAAACGCCGGTGATCGCCAGCGCGCTGAAGCTGCACGGCGGCAAGCCGATCATCAACTCGATCAACTTCGAGGACGGCGAGCACCAGGCGCGCGACCGCCTCGTGCTGGCGCGCAAGTTCGGCGCCGCGGTGATCGCGCTGACCATCGACGAGGTCGGCATGGCCAAAACCCCGGAGGACAAGCTCCGCATCGCCACCCGCCTGGTCGAGTTCGCCTGCGACACCCATGGCCTGCCGCAGTCCGACCTCATGATCGACCCGCTGACCTTCACCGTCGCCACCGGGGTCGAGGACGACCGCAAGCTGGGGCAGTGGACCATCGAGGGCATCCGGCTGATACGCGAGCGGTTCCCCGACATCCAGATCATCCTGGGGCTGTCCAACATCTCGTTCGGGCTGAACCCGGCGGCGCGCGCGGTGCTGAACTCGGTGTTCCTCGACCATGCGGTGCGCGCCGGCATGAGCGGTGCCATCGTCCACGTCAGCAAGATCCGGCCGCTGCACCTGCTGGCACCCGAGGAGATCGCCGTCGCCGAGGACCTGATCTTCGACCGGCGGCGCGACGGCTACGACCCGCTGCAGCGCCTGCTGGAGCTGTTCGCCGACCGCAAGGCGTCGGAAGCGGTCAAGAAGACGCGCGCCGACACGGTGCAGGGCCGGCTGCGCGACCGCATCGTCGACGGCGACCGCAAGGGGCTGGAAGCCGAGCTGGACGAGGCACGCGCCGTCATGGCGCCGCTCGACATCATCAACACGGTGCTGCTCGACGGCATGAAGACGGTGGGCGAGCTGTTCGGCTCGGGCAAGATGCAGCTCCCCTTCGTGCTGCAGTCGGCGGAAACCATGAAGGCGGCGGTGGCGCACCTGGAGCCGCACATGGAACGCGTCGAGGGCCAGACCCGCGGCACCATCGTGCTCGCCACGGTGAAGGGCGACGTGCACGACATCGGCAAGAACCTGGTCGACATCATCCTGACCAACAACGGCTACCGGGTATGCAACCTGGGCATCAAGGTGCCGCTCGCCGACATGATCGCGGCCGTGCGCGAGCACAAGGCGGACGCGATCGGCATGTCCGGCCTGCTGGTGAAGTCCACGGTGGTGATGCGCGAGAACCTGGAGGAGATGGCACGGCAGGGGCTCGATATCCCGGTGCTGCTGGGCGGTGCGGCGTTGACCCGCAACTACGTCGAGGAGGAATGCGTCGCCGCGTATTCCGGCAACGGCGGGGGCGGCCGCGTCGCCTACGCACGTGACGCGTTCGACGGCCTCAACCTGATGGAAAAGGTCGAGGCGGGCGAGCTCGACACCTATCTCGGCGCGATCCAGTCGCGCCGGAAGGGCAAGGTGCGGACCACCAAGCGCGCGCCGGAGCAGGCGGAGCTGCGCGGGTTCGAGACGGTGGACCTCGCCGCGGCGCAGAACCGCCGTCGCCGGCTGAACGACGAGGCGGTGACGCCGCCGCCGTTCTGGGGCCCCCGCGTGATCGAGGCCACCCCGAACGCGGTGATCCCGTTCCTCAACGAGCGCAGCCTGTACCAATTCCAGTGGGGCTTCAGGAAGCAGGGCCGCTCGCTGGAGGAGTTCCTCCTCTGGGCCAGGCAGGAGCTGCGTCCGGTGATGCGGCGCATGCTGGCCTTGTGCGCCGAGCAGGACATCCTGCGTCCCCAGGCCGTCACCGGCTACTGGAAGGCGGCCGGCGAGGGCAACGCCCTGATCCTGTTCGAGCCGGATGGCGCCACCGAGCTCGCCCGGATCGACCTGCCGCGCCAGCCGCGCGACGACGGCGCCTGCATCGCCGACTTCGTGCGGGACGTGTCCGACGGTCCGGACAACCGCGACGTGATCGGGCTGCAGGTGGTCACGGTGGGGCAGAAGGCGTCCGACGTGGCCCGTACCTGGTTCGAGGACAACCGCTACCAGGACTACCTTTATCTGCACGGCCTGTCGGTGGAGATGGCGGAAGCGATGGCGGAATACGCGCATAAGCGCATGCGCGCCGAGCTGGGCCACGCCGGCGAGGACGCGCGCGACATGGACACGCTGCTGGGCCAGGGCTATCGCGGCTCGCGCTACTCGTTCGGCTATCCCGCCTGTCCCAGGCTGGAGGACCAGGAGCCGCTGCTGCAGCTGCTGGGCGCGGAGCGGATCGGGGTGAGCCTGTCGGAGGGCTGGCAGCTGCACCCGGAACAGTCGACCAGCGCTCTGGTGCTGTTCAACCGGAACGCGAAGTACTTCTCCATCTGAGCCGAAACATCATTTTTGGAGCGCATCAAAAAAGACCGTTGTTCCGCCGTTGATGTTTCTCTGACGGTCTCTTCGATTGTTGTTGCGGTGCGGTTTCTGCCTGCCCTATGGCTTGTTCTTCCGGCACGCGCAGGTTGCGGGCCATTCTGCACGCAGGGGCTTGTGACGATGGCCAACACGGTGACCAGCAACGTCGAGTTCGACCAGAACTTCAACACGGCGCTGACGCTGGGGCAGAGCACCCAGCTGGTCTACAGCGCCTTCTCGCTCGGCGCGAGCATCATCACCGTGTCCATCGCGCCGAGCCTGATCGCGGCGACAGTGGTCAATGCCGGCTACTACGCCGACCTCGTGCTGGGCTCGACCACGGCGGTGGTAGGCACCAGCTTCGACATCGGCTACGGCACCAACGGCGGCAACGGCTACTACACGTCGGCTGTCAACAAGCTGGCGACCACGACGGTCGGGCCGAGCAACACCACGGCCGGCTATGGCACGCTCGAGATCAACAGCACGCTGGTGTCCGCCGGCATCGCGAACGCGATCAACTTCAACGGCACCAACAACACGCTGATCCTCGACACCACCTCCCTGACCAACCTCGCGCTGCTGTCCTCGATCAACAACTTCCAGGGCAACGGCGACCAGATCGTGTTCAACGGCGTCAGCGCCGTCAACGCCCAGATCCTCGGCTACAGCAACGGCGTGCTGACCTTCTCTAACAACGGCGTCACCAGCACCGCAGCCTTCGGTGGCATGGCCGGCACGGTGACCGCCAGCAACTTCACCATCGGCGGCAATGCCCTGGTGGAGGGCGGCAACAGCTCCACCCACGCCGGCAGCCTGGTGATCGGCTTCGCCACCTGCTTCCTGCGCGGCACCATGATCGCGACGCCGTCGGGCGAGGTTCCCGTCGAGACCCTGCGCGCGGGCGACCTGGTGACCGCGGTCGAGGCCGGGCAACCCGTAGAGCGTCCGGTATGCTGGGTCGGCGGCCGCGCCTTGCACGCCGCCGATCACGAGGGGCAGGACGCGGCCTTTCCCATACGCATCCGCCGCGGCGCGTTCGCCGACAACGTGCCGCATCGCGACCTGCTGGTGACGCCGGAGCACTGCATCCTGACCGAGGCCGGCCTCACGCCTGCGCGCATGCTGGTCAACGGCGACTCCATCCTGGTCGACCGCAGCATCCCCGAATACGAGTTCTTCCATGTGGAGCTGGAGCGCCACGGCATCCTGCTGTCCGAAGGGCTGACCACGGAAAGCTATCTCGACACAGGCAACCGCGCCTTGTTCGTGCAGGCGGGCCCGGTCGCCGCGACGCGACCCGACGCGGTCATGGCCGCCCCCCTGGTGGTGGCCCGCGCGGTGGTTGAGCCGATCTGGCACCGCCTGGCCGACCGCGCCCGCACCCTCGGCCTCGCCGCCGACCGGGCCGTCGTCGCCTTCACCGACCAGCCCGACCTGCGCGTGCTGCTCGACGATGGACGCGAGGTGTCCGCCTGCTGGCACAACGCGCAGCGCCACATGTTCCAGCTTCCGCGGGGCACCCGGCCGGTGCGCCTGCTGTCGCGCGCGGCGGTGCCGGCGGAAACGGTCGGGCCTTTCGTCGATGACCGTCGCACCCTGGGCGTCGCGGTCGACAAGCTGGTGCTGTGGCATGGCCTGGAGGAACAGGTGGTGCAGCCGAACGGCCGGGCGCTGGACGGCTGGCATGACGACGACGGTGCGCGCTGGACCGACGGCAACGCGGAACTCGACCTGCCATGCGCCGGCACGGACGTGGTTCTCGACATCCACCTCGCGGCCACCATGCTGTATCGCGACGAGGCCAGGCTGGCCGCCTGAACGGCTTGCCGCGCAGGGTTCGGGTGCTCAAGGCCTGAGCGTTCAGGGCCTGAGCACTCCAGGCCGAAGCCTGTCCCGACCGGTCCGTCGATCGGACGCACCGGTCCGGGCAGCGTCCGGCAGCCGCTGCTCGCGGCCTGGAGCTTGTCGCCACCACCGGGACGCCCGCAGCGACGGGTTTCGGATCATGGCGCACGTCGCCCGGGCAGCGCCGGGTCCAGATCATGGAGCCGGGGAACGCCCAGGCCGGAACGGATCCGGTCGCGGCTTCCGGCGCCTGCCGCCGTTCGAGGCGCCGAGCGCGTGTGATGCTCCTTGGGCGGTGGGGGATGTCCCGGACCAGGTCCGCCGTGCGGGCCACGCGCCCGCCCATGTCGCGCCCGCGGCGGGCGCATGGTTGGTTCGGGCGCTGGTGGCGGTCCGCAACGAGCAGGCCCATTGAGCAGGTTCCGGCCGCTAGTGACGCATCCACGGGGCGAAAGATCGAACGCGCCGTTGTGGATCTTCAGCACCACCTCCAGGTGATGCGGGCTGGGGCCGGCACGGGACGCGCAGCAGGATCCGGCTCCCGGCCAGGCCGGGCAGATCGCCGCACCCGGTTGCGGGTGCCGGGCTCCATGCGCGATCCTGTCCATGAAAACGAGGCAGGAACACGATCGACTCGGTGCGCGGGCACGTCGCCGAGGATGACGCGGGCCGGCAACGATGCGGAGGCGGCAGATGCGGCAGCACCCCGACGCGAACAGCGTTCTGTCCGCCCTGTGGCAGGACGCGCGACCGGCCGGCGCGGCATCGCCGCCCAGTCCCGCCCGGGTCAGGCGACTGGCCCAGGCGCTGGGGGAGCAGGCGATGCGGTGTGTCGCAGGCACGCTCGGCGGCCGCCGCGCCGAGGTGCTGCAAGGCAGCGCCGACCTGCTTGAAACGCTGGTGTCGCTTTGGGCCGCCTGCGGCCTGTCGCCCGACGAGATCTGGATCGAGCTGCACAAGCGCGAGCAGCTCGGCAGCCTGCTGATGCAGCTCAACCAGGCCCAGAGCCAGGTGCCGCGCCGCCTGCTCAAGCCGTGGCGGGTGGACAGCACCAAGCTGCCTTGATCCGCTCCTTCCCCTGCGTGGGCCGCTCCGGGCGAGGGGCTGCCCTGAGCAGGTGCCGCAACAAGGGACTGGCGCCGGCGCATCGCCAAGGCGATATAGCCGCCATCGTGACACAGTTCCCCTGCTCCTTCCGGACCGTGCCGCACGCGGTGCCGGGTCTCCCCGGCGGGTTTTCCCCCGGTGGGTCTCCATCGGAAGCCTGCGCGTGAACTGGGTCGACCTGCTGGTGCTGGCGCTGCTGCTGCTGTCGGCGCTAGTCGGGCTGCTGCGCGGCTTCGTGCGCGAAGCACTGGGGTTGTGCGCCTGGATCGCCGCCGCCGTGCTGGCGTTCCGGTTCAGCCCGCAGGCCGAGCCGCTCGCCCGTCGCGTGATCGGCGACGCGTCCGTTGCCGACCCGGTCGCGTTTCTCGTGGTGTTCGGGGTGCTGCTGATCGCCTTCCTGCTGGTCGCTGCGGCCCTGGGCGGGCTGGTGCGCGGGTCCGTGCTCGGTGGGCTGGACCGTCTGGCCGGCTTCGGGTTCGGGCTGCTGCGCGGCTTTGCGGTGCTGGTGGTCGCCTATCTCGTGGCGGTGCCGCTGCTGCCCGTTTCCGGCTGGCCGCAGGCGCTGCGCACCTGCCGCGCCCTGCCCCATGTCCGCAGCGCCGCCGCCTTTGTTGTGCCGCGCCTGCCGGAGCGGTTCCGTCCCGACCTCGACCCGCCACCCGCGGACGCGGGTGCCACATGAGCCGCGCGCCCTTGCCGGCAGGAGCCTGTCCATGACCGACCGCCTCGCGCACGGATCCCTGGCGCACGACTCCCTGGCCGAGCCGTCCGGCCCGCACGACGACGATCACCCGCACGAGGAATGCGGCGTTTTCGGCATCTGGAACGCGCACGACGCCGGCGCCATGACCGCACTCGGCCTTCATGCCCTGCAGCATCGCGGCCAGGAAGCGACCGGCATCGTGTCCTTTTCCGAGGACGGTCCCGACAGCCGCTTCCACACCCACAAGGGCCTGGGCCTGGTCGGCGACGTGTTCGGCGACGCCCGCATCATCGGCGCCCTGCCGGGACACGCCGCGGTCGGCCACAACCGCTACGCCACCACCGGCGCCACCCTGATACGCAACGTCCAGCCGCTGTATGCCGAGTTCGAGTTCGGCGGCCTGGCGGTCGGGCACAACGGCAACCTCACCAACGCCGCCAGCCTCAGGCGCGCGCTGGTGCGTCGCGGCTGCATCTTCCAGTCCACCACCGACAGCGAGGTGTTCATCCACCTGATCGCCATCAGCCTCTACACCAGCGTCACCGACCGGCTCACCGACGCGCTGAAGCAGGTGATGGGCGCCTACTCGCTGGTGGTGCTGAGCCAGGAAGCGCTGATCGGCGTGCGCGACCCGCTTGGCGTGCGGCCGCTGATCCTGGGTCGCATCGATCCGAACAAGGACGGGCAGAACAAGGACGACCGCACCGATGGCAAGCCCGCCTGGGTGCTGGCGAGCGAGACCTGCGCGCTGGACATCGTTGGCGCGGAGTTCGTGCGCGACGTCGAGCCTGGCGAGATCGTCGTCATCGATCACGACGGGGTGCGCTCGATCCGCCCGTTCGGCGACAAGCCGGGCCGGTTCTGCGTGTTCGAGTACATCTACTTCGCGCGTCCCGACTCGGTGCTGGACGGCCACGGGGTTTACGAGGCGCGCAAGCGCATCGGCGTGGAGCTGGCCCGCGAAAGCCCGGTGGAAGCGGACGTGATCGTGCCGGTTCCGGACTCGGGCGTGCCCTCGGCGATGGGCTACGCGGTGTCCAGCGGCATCCCGTTCGAGCTCGGCATCATACGCAACCACTACGTCGGCCGCACCTTCATCGAGCCGACCGACCAGATCCGCAACCTGGGCGTCAAGCTCAAGCATTCCGCCAACCGTGCCATGATCGCCGGCAAACGCGTCATTCTGGTGGACGACTCGATCGTCCGCGGCACCACCAGCCGCAAGATCGTCGAGATGGTGCGCGCCGCCGGAGCGTCCGAGGTGCACATGCGCATCTCCTCGCCGCCCACCACCCATTCCTGCTTCTACGGCATCGACACGCCCGAGCGCGGCAAGCTGCTGGCCGCCAACCACGACACCGCCGAGATGGCGCACCTGATCGGCGCCGACAGCCTCGCCTTCATCTCGCTGGACGGGCTCTACCGCGCCCTGGGCCGTCCTGAAGGCCGCGATCCGGCCAGGCCGTTCTACTGCGACGCCTGCTTCACCGGCGAGTACCCGATCAGCCTCGCCGACCTGAACGAGAACAGCCGGGCCAGGCCAAGCCTGCTCGCCGACGTGCGCTGATCCCTCGCTGATCTCGCTGATCCCTGGGGGCCAGGCCGGGCCAAGCCCCGTCCTGACGGCTGGATCGGCCCTGGCCCGTTTCCCGCCTGGCAGCGCCGACACGACAGGTTGATCGACCGGACCTGCAGGATCACGCGTTAGCGCCCGGCACCGACGCGAAGGAACAACCCATGACCGACCTGTCCCAGATCAAGGAGCATGCCGAGGTGATCGGCGCCGACGGCGTGCATGTCGGCACCGTCGACCATCTCCAGGGCGACCGGATCAAGCTGACCAAGAAGGACTCCGGCGACGAGAAGCACCACTACATCCCGACCGCCCTGATCGCCGAGGTCGAGGAGGGTACCGTCCGCCTGTCCGCCAACGCCGACGTGGCGATCACCTTCGAGGACGCCGAATAAGGCGGCACGCGCCGAAACCGCCGCTCCGAAGCAGGACAAAGCACGCCATGAAGATGAACGTTTCGCTCAAGGCGCTGAAGGCGCAGACGGTGGTCATCACCGGCGCCTCTTCCGGGATCGGCCTCGTCACCGCCCGCATGGCGGCCAGGCGCGGCGCCCGCGTGGTGCTGGCCGCGCGCAGCGGCGACGCGCTGGCGACGCTGGCGGC
>CAXTCK010000017.1:0-31616 GCA_964242425.1 uncultured Acetobacteraceae bacterium
GTTGCCAGGCGTCCCGCGACGATCATGGCGGAGCAGCACGTCCGCCAGGGTCTAGACCATTTCCGCTTTGGATGAACTTGTATCCTGAGCTTGTCAGGTCGTTGCGGCACGCGGCGGGACTGAAGCGGTCGAGGAGCTGGCCGGTGGTGGTCCAGAGCGCGTCCCTGGTTCTGGCCGCGGCACCGCGCAGCAGGACCTTGAGCTTGGAGAAGGCCTGCTCGATCGGGTTCAGGTCCGGCGAGTATGGGGGCAGGTAGAGGACGCTGGCGCGCGTGGCCCTGATGGCGGCCTCGACGCCCGCCCCCTTGTGAGCGGCCAGGTTGTCCATGACGACCACGTCGCCGGGTCGGAGCGTGGGCGCCAGGAACTGCTGAACGCAGGCCAGGGCTGGGCCGTTCATGGGCCCGTCCAGCACCGGCGGTGCCGCCAGCCCGGTGCTGCGCAGGGCCGCCACGAACCTCGTGGTGCGCCAGTACCCGTGCGCGGCGGCAACAACCAGGCGCTCGCTGCGCAAAGCCCAGCCGCAGCGCCGAACCATGGTCGTGCTGGCATTCTTGATCTGCTTCGGCGCTCAAGCGTCGATGATCTCGGCCAGGCGTGGTGCTGCCTTGGCGGCTACCGACTCCCGCAGCAGCCCCTCATGTCCAGCCAGCAGTGGCTTGCGGTAGCCGCCGTTCCGGGCCGGAGCCGTGCCGCCGGTCTCGCGCACGCGACGCACCAGCTTGATGGCCGCAGGCCCGCTCACCGCAAAGCGCCGCGCTGCCTCACGAGCCGAACCGCCCGCTTCCACCGCCGCCACCAAGCAGCGACCCAGGTCCTGCGACAACGGTGCGGCCATCCCATCCCCCGCTGCTCAACCAGCAACGTCGAACCAGAACCCGAAAGTCCGCACAACCTCAAAATGGTCTAGATCGGCAGCTTCGTCGTCTTCTTGACGCATTTCAAGGCGAAGTGCGAGCTCACGGACGCGACGCCGGGAAGGTGCAGCAGCACCTTCTTCAGGAACACTTCGTAGTTCTCGATGCTTGGAACGACGATGCGCAGGATGTAGTCGCTTTCTCCGCTCATCGAGAAGCAGTCGGCGATTTCCTGCCGGTCGCGAGCCGCCTGCTCCAGCGCCACCAGCGTTTCCTCGTCATGCGCCTTGAGCCTGACGTTGGCGAACACGGTGATGTCGAACCCCATGATGCGCGGGTCGAGGATGACAGCACGCTCCATGATGGCACCACTGGCTTCCAGCTGCTTGACGCGGCGCCAGCAGGGCGTGTGCGACAGCCCGACCTTCTGCGCCAGCTCGACCGCCGAAATGCCTGGAACCTCCTGCAGCAGCCGGAGGATCTTGAGGTCCATCGCGTCCATGCAATATCATCCTACCCGATAGTGGAACCTAGCTACTTCGTTTCACGATCGCACCGCCAGAGGTTGATAATAGCAATTCACCGGGCCTCGTTTCGGTGCAAGTCTCGGCTTCCACACCGCCCCGTCGCTTCCGGATGTTTGAGCCATGTCGAACCGCCCCAGGCTGACGCTCCACGTTCCGGTGCCGAAGGTCAGGCCGGGCGACCGGCCGGACTTCAGCCATGTCGCGGTGCCGGCAGCGGATGCCATGCGCCGTCCCGACGTGCTCGATGCCGAGGCCCAGCTGCGCGACATGCCCTATGGCCTGATCCGGGTGCTGGACGAGGATGGTCACGCGGTGGGTGCATGGAACCCGCGCCTGGACCCGGACCTGCTGCGGCGCGGGTTGAGGGCGATGGTGCTGACCCGCGCGTTCGATACGCGGATGTTCCAGGCCCACCGGCAGGGCAAGACCTCGTTCTTTATGACCTCCAGCGGCGAGGAAGCGCTCGGGGCCGCGACCTCGCTGGTGCTGGGCCGGGAGGACATGTGCTTCCCGACCTACCGGGTCGTCAGCTACCTCATGGCGCGCGACTACCCGCTGCTGGACATGGTCAACCAGATCTACTCGAACGAGAAGGACCCGTTGAAGGGCCGGCAGCTGCCGATCCTGTATTCCGCCCGGAAGTATGGATTCTACTCGCTATCCGGCAACGTGGGCAGCCGGTTCGGCCATGCGGTGGGCTGGGCGATGGCGTCCGCCTATAAGGGCGACGACAAGATCGCGATCTCCTTTATCGGCGAGGGAACGACCGCGGAAGGCGATTTCCACGAGGCGCTGACGTTCGCCTCGGTGTACCGCGCGCCCGTGATCCTGTGCATCACCAACAACCAGTGGGCGATCTCGTCGTTCCAGGGCATCGCCGGTGGCGACGAGACCACCTTCGCGGCGCGGGCGATCGGCTACGGGCTGCCTGGGTTGCGGGTCGACGGCAACGACTTCCTGGCCGTGCATGCCGCGACCCAGTGGGCGGCCGACCGTGCGCGGAGCAACGGCGGCGCGACGCTGATCGAGTTCGTCACCTATCGCGCTGCCGGACACTCGACCAGCGACGATCCAGGCCGATACCGTCCGGTGGACGAGGCGGCGCACTGGCCGCTGGGCGACCCGGTCCTGCGGCTGAAGGCGCACCTTCTCGCGTGCGGCGAATGGTCGGAGCAGCAGCACGATGCGCTCGAGGCTGAATGCAGGGAAACGGTGCGCGCCGCCGCCAAGCAGGGCGAGGCCATCGGCACGCTCGGGCAGTCGAAGCCGGACACAGGCGAGATGTTCGAGGACGTCTACGAGCAGCCGGACTGGCGCATCATGGAGCAGCGCCGGGAGCTGGGCTGCTGATCATGGCCACCATGAACATGATCCGGGCGATCAACTCGGCTCTCGACGTGATGCTGGCGCGTGATCCGGACGTGCTGATCTTTGGCGAGGATGTGGGATATTTCGGCGGCGTGTTCCGCGCCACCGACGGGCTCGCCGCGAAGCACGGCCTGACGCGATGCTTCGACTCGCCGATCTCCGAGGGCGGCATCGTCGCGACCGCGATCGGCATGGGCGCCTACGGGCTGCGGCCGGTGGTGGAGATCCAGTTCGCCGACTACATCCTGCCGGCCTACGACCAGCTGGTGTCGGAGGCGGCGCGGCTGCGCTACCGCTCGGGCGGCGAGTTCTGGTCGCCGATTACGGTGCGCTCGCCTTATGGCGGCGGCATCTTCGGCGGGCAGACGCACAGCTCCAGCCCGGAAGCGATCTTCGCCCACGTGTCCGGGCTCAAGACCGTGATCCCGTCAAACCCTTATGACGCCAAGGGCCTGCTGATCGCCGCCATCGAGGACAATGATCCGGTGATCTTTCTGGAGCCCAAGCGCATCTACAACGGCCCGTTCAACGGACGCTTCGACCAGCCGGTCAGCACCTGGGCGCAGCATCCGGCGAGCGAAGTGCCCGAAGGCCACTACACGGTTCCGCTCGGCAAGGCGGCGGTCACCCGGGTCGGGGCGGCGGTGACGGTGCTCGCCTACGGCACCATGGTGCACGTGGCGTTGTCGGCCGTGGAGGAAAGCGGCATCGATGCCGAGGTGATCGACCTGCGCAGCATCGTGCCGCTCGACCTCGACACCATTCTCGATTCCGTGCGCAAGACCAGGCGCTGCGTCGTGGTGCACGAGGCGTCGCGCTTCGCAGGCTTCGGCGCCGAGCTGTTGTCGCTGGTGCAGGAGCGGTGCTTCTATCATCTCGAGGCGCCGATCGAACGCGTCGCCGGCTGGGACACGCCGTATCCGCATGCCTTCGAGCGGGACTATTTTGTCGGGCCTGCCCGAGTCATCGCTGCGATGCAGCGCACCCTGAAGGGTTGACGATGAGCCACTACGTCATTCGCTTGCCCGACGTCGGCGAGGGCGTCGCCGAGGCGGAAATCGTCGCCTGGCACGTCGGGATCGGCGACCGCATCGAGGAGGACCAGGCGACGATCGACATCATGACCGATAAGGCGACGGTCGAGATGACCGCACCGGTGTCTGGCGTGGTGGTCGCGTTGCACGGTGAGATCGGCCAGATGGTGCCGGTGGGATCGCCGCTGATCGAGCTGACGCTCGACGAAGCGGTTGATGCGCCCATTGGTGCGCCCGTCGATGCGCTGGTTGATGCCCTGGACGGTCCCGAAACGCCCACCCTGCCCGAAACGATCGCGGCGGGAGGCGCACCGGCCGCCTTGCCTGGAACGGCGGTCTCCGACCTCGCGAAACCCACCACGGTGGTGCCGGACCAGGCCAACGCGCCGCTGGCGGCGCCGGCGACGCGTCGGCGTGCGTCCGAGCTCGGCGTCGATCTGCGGTCGGTGTCCGGCACCGGCCCCGACCACCGCGTCACGCCGGAAGACCTTCAAGCGTTCGTTTCGCGTCGCGATGGTCTGCCGTCGCGGCAGGCTGACCAGCCTGCAGGGCCCGAAGGCATCCAGAAAACCGGCGTCAAGGAAGTCGCCCTGGTGGGCCTGCGCCGCAGGATCGCGGAGCGGATGGGGGAAGCGAAGCGCCGCATCCCGCATTTCGGCTACGTCGAGGAGTTCGACCTGACCGAGCTGGAGGCCCTGCGCAAGGAGCTCAACGCTGATCGGTCGGAAGAGCAGCCGAAGTTGACGCTGCTGCCCTTCTTCATGCGTGCGGTGGTGCGGCTGGTGCCGCAATTCCCGCAGGTGAACGCGCGGTTCGACGACGATGCCGGGATCCTGCGCATGCACGACGCCGTGCACGTGGGCATCGCGACGCAGACGCCGGGCGGCCTGATGGTCCCGGTGGTGCGGCATGCGGAAGCGCTCGACCTGTGGCAAAGCGCCCGCGAGCTCGAACGCGTCACGCGGGCGGCGCGGGACGGCAGCGCCAGGCGCGAGGAACTGACGGACTCCACCATCACCCTCACCAGCCTCGGCGCCCTGGGCGGCGTGTCGGCCACGCCGGTGATCAACCATCCGGAGGTGGCGATCATCGGTCCGAACAAGCTGGTGGAGCGGCCGGTGGTGGTCGGTGGGCAGATCGTCGTGCGCACGATGATGAACGTGTCGTCGTCGTTCGACCACCGGATCGTCGACGGCTACGACGCCGCCCGGTTCATACAGGGCATGAAGCGTTTGATCGAGCGGCCCGCCTTGTTGTTCGTGGAGCGGCGATGACGTCCATCCGCACGACGGGGATCGGCAGCTGCCGGGACACGTTCCTATATCCAGCCCTGCCGTTGCCGGCTGCGGCAGCCAATGACGGGATCCGATCATGAGCTCTGCGATGGAGTTTTCCGGGCTTGAGTTCTCGCTGGGCGAGAATGCGGACGCGATCCGGGACACGACGGCGCGGTTCGCCGCCGACCGCATCGCGCCGATCGCGAAGCAGGTGGACGAAAGCAACAGCTTTCCGCGGGAGCTGTGGCCGCAGATGGGCGAGCTCGGGCTGCACGGCATCACGGTGGAGGAGGAACACGGCGGGCTGGGGCTCGGCTACCTCGAGCACGTGGTGGCGATGGAGGAGATATCCCGCGCTTCCGCGTCGGTCGGGCTCAGCTACGGGGCGCATTCCAACCTGTGCATCAACCAGATCCGCCGCTGGGGCACGGAGGAGCAGAAGCAGCGATACCTGCCGAAGCTGATCTCCGGCGAGCATGTGGGATCGCTTGCCATGTCGGAAGCGGGGTCCGGCTCCGACGTGGTATCGATGCGGCTCAAGGCGGAGAAGCGCGGCGACCGCTTTGTGCTGAACGGCACCAAGTTCTGGATCACCAACGCGCCGTCGGCCGAGGTGCTGGTGGTGTATGCCAAGACCGACCCCGCCGCCGGGCCGAAGGGGATCACCGCGTTCCTGGTCGAGAAGGGATGGGCCGGGTTCACCGTGTCGAAGAAGCTCGACAAGATGGGCATGCGCGGCAGCGACACCGCCGAACTGGTGTTCCAGGACTGCGAGGTTCCGGCCGAGGCCATCATGGGCCGGGAAGGACAAGGGGTGGCGATCCTGATGTCCGGGCTGGACTACGAGCGCGCGGTGCTGGCGGGCGGCCCGCTCGGCATCATGCAGGCCTGCCTGGACGTGTGTCTGCCCTATGTCCGGGAGCGCAAGCAGTTCGGCAAGCCGGTCGGCGGGTTCCAGCTCATGCAGGCCAAGATCGCCGACATGTATGTGGCGCTGAACTCCGCGCGCGCCTACGTGTATGCGGTCGCCAGAGCCTGCGACGCCGGCAACACCACGCGCACCGACGCGGCGGCGGCGATCCTGCTCGCCAGCGAGAACGCGGTGAAGACGACGCTGGAAGCGATCCAGGCGCTGGGCGGCGCCGGCTATACCCGGGAATGGCCGGTAGAGCGGCTGCTGCGCGATGCCAAGCTGTACGACATCGGCGCCGGCACCAACGAAATACGTCGCTTCCTGATCGGCCGCGAGCTGATCGAGGGGGCGACGCCGCGATGAGCCGGTGGGCCGGCGCGATCGACACCGGCAGCGACGCGTTCGCGCGCAACGCGGCGGTCAACCGGGCGTTTGCCACGGATCTGCGCGAGCAGGTGCGGATCACCAGCGAGGGCGGCCCAGCCGCGTCGCGCGAGCGGCACGTCGCGCGTGGCAAGCTGCTGCCGCGGGACCGGGTGGAGCGACTGCTCGATCCCGGCGCGCCGTTCCTGGAGCTGGGCCAGCTGGCGGCCTACGGCCTGTATGGCGACGAGGCACCGGGAGCCGGCATCATCACCGGCATCGGCCGCGTGTCAGGACGCGAGGTGATGATCGTCGCCAACGACCCGACGGTGAAGGGCGGCGCCTACTTCCCCTTGACCGTGAAGAAGCACCTGCGCGCGCAGGAGATCGCCGAGCAGAACCGCCTGCCCTGCGTGTACCTAGTGGATAGCGGTGGCGCCAACCTGCCGCACCAGGCGGAGGTGTTCCCGGACCGCGACCATTTCGGCCGCATCTTCTTCAACCAGGCGCGCATGAGTGCCGCGGGCATCGCGCAGATCGCCTGCGTCATGGGGCTCAGCACCGCGGGCGGCGCCTACGTGCCAGCGATGAGCGACGAGACGGTGATCGTACGCGGGCTCGGGGCCGAAAGTCAGGGGGCGATCTTCCTGGCGGGACCGCCGCTGGTGAAGGCGGCGACCGGCGAGGTGATCAGCGCCACGGAGCTAGGCGGGGCCGACACGCACGGACGCCGCTCCGGCGTGGTCGACCACGTGGCGCGCACCGACAAGCACGCCTTGCAGATCGTGCGCGACATCGTGTCCCGCCTCAACACCGTCAAGCGCGTCGACATCGACGTGTCGGCGCCAGTGCCGCCGCGATACGACCCGGCCGAGCTTTACGGGATCGTGCCGACCGACCGTCGTGTGCCGTATGAGGTGCGGGACGTCATCGCCCGGATCGTCGACGGGTCCGAGCTGCACGAGTTCCGGCCGCTCTACGGTTCCACCCTGGTCACGGGCTTCGCCCGCATCTGGGGCTATCCGGTGGCGATCCTGGCCAACAACGGGGTGTTGTTCTCGGAGAGTGCGCAAAAGGCGGCGCATTTCATCGAACTCGCCTGCCAGCGACGCACGCCTTTGGTGTTCCTGCAGAACATTTCCGGCTTCATGGTCGGAGGCCGCTACGAGGCGGGCGGCATCGCCAAGGATGGCGCCAAGATGGTGACGGCGGTGGCGACCGCGAGCGTGCCGAAGTTCACCGTGCTGATCGGCAACAGCTTCGGTGCTGGCAACTACGGCATGTGCGGCCGCGCCTACGAGCCGCGCTTCCTGTTCAGCTGGCCGAACTCCCGGATCGGCGTGATGGGCGGCGAGCAGGCGGCGGGCGTGCTGGCGACCGTGCGGCGCGACGCCATGGAAGCCAGGGGGCAGGACTGGAGCGGCGAGCAGGAGGAGGCCTTCAAGGCGCCGATCCGCGAGCGCTACGAGGAGGAGTCCGATCCGCACTTCGCAACCGCCCGGCTCTGGGACGACGGCATCATCGATCCGATGCAAACGCGGGACGTGCTGGGCCTGGCGATCTCGGCGTCGCTGAACGCGCCGATCCCGCAGGGTCCGGGCTTCGGCCTGTTCCGGATGTAGCCTGGCCCATGATCACATCCCTGCTCATCGCCAATCGCGGCGAGATCGCGCGGCGCATCATCCGCACCTGCCGCCGGCTCGGCATCCGGTGCATCGCGGTGTATTCCGAGGCGGACGCGGACGCGCCCTACGTGGCCGAAGCGGACGAGGCGGTCGCGATCGGGCCGGCGCCAGCGCGCGACAGCTACCTCGTGGCGGACCGCATCATCGAGGCCGCCCGCGCGCGCGGCGCGGAGGGGATCCATCCCGGCTACGGCTTCCTGTCGGAAAACGCGGCGTTCGCCGAGGCCGTGATCCTCGCCGGGCTGGTCTGGGTCGGGCCGCCGCCGGCGGCGATCCGCGCCATGGGGCTCAAGGACGCCGCCAAGGCGCTCATGGCCGCGGCCGGGGTACCGACCACGCCGGGCTATCTTGGCGACGACCAGGACGAGGCACGGCTGGCGTCGGAGGCCGGGCGGATCGGCTACCCGGTGCTCATCAAGGCGGTGGCGGGCGGCGGCGGCAAGGGGATGCGTCGGGTCGACCGGCCGGACCAGTTCGCGGCGTCGCTCGCGTCCTGCCGGCGCGAGGCCAGCGGGGCGTTCAACGACGACCGGGTGCTGATCGAGACCTGCGTGACGCGGCCTCGCCACATCGAGGTGCAGGTGTTCGCCGACAACCACGGCGATGTCGTGCACCTGTTCGAGCGCGACTGCTCGTTGCAGCGCCGGCACCAGAAGGTGATCGAGGAAGCGCCGGCGCCCGGCCTGGAACCCGCCGTGCGCGAGGCGGTGTGCGCGGCGGCGGTCAGGGCGGCGGTCGCGGTCGGCTACCGGGGCGCCGGCACGGTCGAGTTCATCGCCGACAGCAGCGACGGGCTGCGTGCCGACCGGATCTGGTTCATGGAGATGAACACCAGGCTGCAGGTGGAGCATCCGGTGACGGAAGCGGTCACGGGGCAGGACCTGGTGGAATGGCAGCTGCGCGTCGCCTGTGGCGAGCCGCTGCCGCTGCGGCAGGACCAGCTGCGCATTGATGGCTGGGCCATGGAAGCGCGGCTTTATGCCGAGAACCCGTCCGTGGGCTTCCTGCCGTCGACCGGCGTGCTGGAGCGTCTCCGCTTGCCGCCAGGGCTGGCGCCAGGGTTGCCATCGGGGCGGGTGCGGGTCGACAGCGCCGTCGAGGAAGGGTCGGTGGTCACCGCCTTCTACGACCCGATGATCGCCAAGCTGATCGTGCATGCTCCCACGCGGGCGGAAGCGGCGGCCGGATTGGCTGCGGCCTGCCGTGCGGTCGAGGTGTGGCCGGTGAGGACCAATGCCGGCTTCCTGGTGCGCACGCTGTCCCATGCGGATTTCATTGCTGGCCGGGTCGAGACGGGGTTCATCGAGGCTCGGCTCGACGCGCTGGTGCCGACGGGCCCTCCATCCGAAAGGGTGCTGCAGACGGCTGGCCGGCATCGGCTCGACGCGTCCGTGGCGGTGCCGCGTGGCTTCCGGCTGAACGCGGAGCCGCGCCTCGAGGCATGGCTGGCGCATGGCGGCGAGACGCGCTGCATCGTGCTTGCGCCGGAAACGCGGCAGGCGCTGCTGCCGGTGTTCGAGCAGGACGGCGAGATCGTCGTGTTCGAGAACGGCGAGCCGTATGCATTCAGCGATCCCGTTGCCCAGGCGGCGGTGGGTGACGACCCCGAAGGCAACGCGGTCGTTTCGCCGATGCCGGGCCGGATCGTGGCTGTCGCCGTGACGGTCGGGGATGCGGTGGCGAAGGGCGCACCCCTGGTGGTGGTCGAGGCGATGAAGATGGAGCTGTCGTTGCAGGCAGCGTTCGCCGGCACGGTGGTCGAGGTGGCGGTTCGCGTGGGACAGCAGGTCACCGAGGGCGCGATGCTGGTGCGGCTGGAGCCGGAGGCGGACGATCATGGCCGGTAGGTTCTTCGACCAGTTCGAGGTCGGCTGGAGCCTGCAGCACGCGCTGCGACGCACCGTGACCGAAACCGACAACCTGCTGATCACGACGCTGACGCACAATCCGCAAGCCCTGCACCTGGATGCGGAACATGCCGCAGGCACCGAGTTCGGGCGGATCGTCGTCAACGGCATCTTCACCTTCGGCCTGATGGTCGGCATCTCGGTGGGCGACACCACGCTCGGCACCCTGGTAGCCAACCTCGGCTACGACGCGGTGGTGATGCCGAAGCCGGTGTTCGTGGGCGACACGCTCAGGGTCGAAACCGTCGTGGTCGAGAAGCGGAACAGCCGGTCGAGGCCGGCGAATGGGATCGTGGTGTTCGAGCACCGCGCCCTCAACCAGCGCGACGAGATCGTGTGCCAGTGCCGGCGCACCGTCCTGCTGCACAGGAGCCCGGCGTGAACCTCCGGTCCTGGCTGTTCGTGCCGGGCGACGCGCCGCGGAAGCTGGACAAGGCCGCCAATGCCGGTGCCGACGTCGTCATCCTCGACCTGGAAGACTCGGTGGCGGGGGCGAGAAAACCGGAAGCGCGTCGGCTGGTGGCCGACTTCCTGTTGTCGCGGCCGACGCCACGCTCGTTGCCGGTGTTCGTGCGGATCAACCCGCTTCCCGGCTCCCACGCGCTGGCGGACCTGGCTAGCGTCGTGCCGGCAGGCCCGGACGGGATCGTGCTGCCAAAGCCGGATGGCGCCCACGACGTGGTGCGGCTGGACCACTACCTGACCGCGCTCGAGGCGTCGGCAGGCTTGGCCGTCGGCCGGATCCGCATCCTGCCGATCGCGACGGAAACCCCGCGGTCGCTGTTCACGCTCGACAGCTATCGCGACGCCAGCGCCCGCCTCGCCGGCCTGACCTGGGGTGCCGAGGACCTGCCAGCGGCGGTGGGTGCCTCCACCAACCGGGGCGAGGATGGCGGCCATGGCGACCTGTGCCGGCTGGCTCGGACCCTGTGCCTCGCCGGCGCCTCGGCCGCCGGTCTGCCGGCGATCGAGACGGTGTATCCGGCGTTCCACGACGTCGCGGGGCTGGAAGCCTACGCGGCGCGCGGCCGGCGCGACGGGTTCCGCGGCATGATGGCGATCCATCCGCTACAGGTGCCGGTGATCAACGCGGTGTTCACGCCCACCCCACAGGAGCTCGACCAGGCCCGCAGGATAGTGGCGTTGTTCGAGGCCGATCCGGACGTCGGCACCGTCGCGTTCGAAGGGCGAATGCTGGACCTGCCCCACCTGAAGCAGGCAAGGGCATTGCTGGCGGCCGCTGACGACGCGACGGCGTCCCTTCCACCAGCTTCGTGAACGTCCTGCCGCTGCGGCAGCGCCACTACTTCGAGCCGATCGGCGCGAAGTCGAGGTCCTGGTAATCGAAGCTGAAGTCGGCGGTCGGAGAAACGGGCTTCAGCGTCACGTGTGACACGTGACCGTTGAGGTCGAGAGCGAAGGTGACGAAGGCGGGCTCGATCGCCTTGTCGGTGAGGTACGTGACGAAGCTGTCGTACTGCCAGTGGTCCAGGGACCCCAGCATGCGCGGCGTGGATTTGAAGTCGATCGTGAGGTGGTCGCCGTCCTGGCCGACGACGATGTCGCCGTACCACTTGTCCCGGTAGGTCCCGACATACGCGTCGAGCTTCTCGGAAGGGCCTACCTTGGCCGGTGCGGCGGCCCTGGCATCGACCATCTGGGCCGCCTTGGCCAAGCGCGACGCGGCATAGGCCTGGAACTTCGCCGGCCAGCCCTGGTCGGGAAGTCCCAGGTAGTGATCGAGAAGCTCGTACATCAGGCCATACAGGACCTGTCCGTCCTCGCTGTTGATCTCGACCACGAAGCCGACGTTCTTTTCGGGCAGGAGCACGACGATGCTCTTGGAGCCGAGCACCGCGCCGCCGTGCCACACGATCTTCGCCCCGTGGTAGTCACGCACCTCCCAGCCGAGCGCATAGGTGTCGAACAAGGGGGTCGTGGACGTCAGCGGGGGCGGCAGCGGCGTGATGGGCTGGATCACCACCGGGTTCCACATCTGCTCGTGCGTCGCCTCGCTGAACAGGCGGTGGCCGTCCGGGAGCTTCCCGTGCGCGAGCTGGATCTGAAGCCACTTTGCCATGTCGGCGATGCTGACGGCCATGCCTCCGGCGGGTGCCGCGGCGCGTCCGAGCTCGTCGTGCTCGTCCAGGACCTGCTGCTCGCCGATGCCGCGTACCGCTCCTCCGGTCCGGGCGTGGGGGAAGGCGCGATCAGGATCCTTGAAGTGGCCGGGGCTGTCGGTGGTCGTGTCCAGCATCCCGGCCGGCACCAGCACGTGGTCGTGCACATAGGCTTCCCAGCTTTGGCCGGTCACCGCCTCGATCAGCTGCCCCGTGACCATGTACAGGACGTTGTCGTAGGCGAAGCCGCTACGGAAGCTGGTGGCGGGCTTGAGGTAGCGCAGGCGCCGGACGGCCTCCGCCCTCGGGATGTTGCTGCGAGGAACGAACAGGAGGTCGCCTTCGCCGAGCCCAAGCCCACTGCGGTGCACCAGCAGGTCGCGGATGGTCATCTCCCGCGTCACCCAAGAATCGTACATCTGGAAGCCGGGCAGGCGGTCGATCACGTGGTCGTCCCAGGAGATCCTGCCAGCATCGACCAGGGTCGCCAGCGCTGCGACCGTGAACGCCTTGCCGGTGGATCCCGTGTTGAAGATGGTGTCGACGTCCACCGCGTCGGGCGCACCCAGCTTGCGCACGCCGAAGCCGCGCAGGAACGTGGTCTGGTTGTTCTCCACGATGGCGACCGACATGCCGGGAATGCCGGTCTGGCGCCGGAGCGCCTCGACCTGTGCCTCGAACCCGTCGGGGGGTGATGCCGCCGCGGGCAGGGTGCAACCAAGCAGGACCGGAAGCAGTGCCCAGGCGAAGCCATGGACGTGGCGCGGCCGGAAGGTGCCTGCTGGACGGTATGGGTGCTTCATCAAAGCTGGACCTGCAGGTTTTGCTGTTGCTGCTCGCGTTCGGCCCGACGCAGGGCGGGATCGAGAAACCAGAGCAGAAAGGCGGCAATCGCCGCGAGCACCGTCAGCAGCATGAAGAACGAGGCGTGGCCGGTCCTGCTCCACAGCACGCCGATCAGGCCGGCCGACAGGCTGCCGCTGAAGATGGTGAGGAACCAGGCGGCGACGGTGGTGGCGCCAAAGCCGGGAGGTGCCAGCCTGGCGAACACGCCAAGCCCGGTCGGCAGGATGAACAGCTCGCCGAGGGTCAGGATGGCGAAGAAAAGCACGAGCCAGGGCCACCCGACCGGGATGGCATCGTGCGACCAGGCCAGGAGGGCCAGCAGAAGATAGGCGCCCGCAACGATCAGCGCGCCGGAAGCCATGCGCCGCGCCAGCTTCTGCTCGCGCCCCCTGCCGGCCTGGCGCCGCCAGGCGGCGAGCAGCGGCTGCGTGAAGACGATCACGAACAGGGAGTTGAGCGACTGGAACCAGGTCATCGGAATCCGGAAATGTCCGGCACTCCGATCGACCGCGGTGTCCGTCCACAGCGCCACCGTGTTGCCGACCTGCTCGTAGGCGCTTCGGAATACTGTCACCGACAGCGCCACGGCGAGGAGCAGAAGCACGGTGCGGCGATCGATCCGCGAGCGGTCCCTGACCGTGCTCCGGACTGCGGGCGGCATGTCGGGAAGATAGCGCTGGCCTGACAGGTAGATCACCAGGCCGGACAGCATTCCGATCCCGGCGATGCCGAAGCCGTAGTGCCAGCCGTAGATCTCGCCGATCGTTCCGCAGGCGAGCGGGGCGAGGAAGCCGCCGACGTTCACGCCGAGATAGTACACGTTGTAGGCCCAGGACCGACGCGGATCCCCCGGCGCATAAAGATGGTCGATCTGGCTGGGCAGGCTCGGGAGGAACAGGCCGTTGCCGAGTGCGATCGTCACCAGCGCCGGGTAGAACAGGCTTTCGAACGTCATCATGAAGTGACCGGCGGCCATGATGCTGGCGCCCATGATGATCGCGCGGCGCTTGCCGAGCAGCCGGTCGGCGATCACCCCGCCCAGGATCGGCGTGAAGTAGGCGCAGGCCGTGTAGGCGCCATAGACGAAGGACGAGGTCCCCTGCCCCAGCAGGAACTGCTTGGTCATGTAGTAGACCAGCAGCGCGCGCATGCCGTAGTACGAGAACTGTTCCCACATGTTGGTCAGGAACAGGATCGTCAGCCCGCGCGGCTGGCCGAACCAGGGAGGCGCGTGCTTCATCGAGCCGGTGCCGATCCCCAGACTTCCGGACCAGCCCAGATGTCGCCGTCGTTGTAGCTGACCGCGTGGGCACGGTCCGCCGCCAGAAAGGTCGGGCCGTCGAGATCGACGACGTCGCAGATCTGCGCCAGCACGAAGGCGGGCGCCATCGCCAGGCTGGTGCCGATCATGTTGCCGACCATCACGCCGAGGCCGAGCCTGCGCGCTTCCGCCGCCATCAGCAGCGCCTCGGTCAGGCCGCCGCACTTGTCCAGCTTGATGTTGATCACGTCGAAGCGGCCGACAGCCTTGGCCACCTCGGCAAGCGACAGGATGCTTTCGTCGCCCGCGATCGGCACCACGGACCGGTAGCCGTCCAGCGCCGCCTCGCGGCCGCGCGCCAGCGGCTGCTCCAGCAGCGACACGCGTTGTTCGTGCAACGCCGCCACAAGCGGGTCGAGGTCGTCCGGCCCGAAACCCTGGTTGCCGTCGACGCCGAGCCAGACGTCCGGCCGGGCCTGCCGGATCGCTTGCACGCGGCTGATGTCGAGGTCGAGCTCGCCGGTGAGCTTGACCTTGATCGAGCGGGCCTGGGCATAGCCGCGCGCGCCGGCTGCCATGACCTCCGGCCGGTCGGCGCCCAGGGTGAAGGTGGTGCGGACCGGGTGCGGCGCGTCCAGCCCAGCGAGGGACCAGACCGGCTCACCGGTCTGCACCGCTTCAAGCTCCCACAGCGCGCAGTCGACGGCGTTGCGTGCGCCTCCGGGCGGCATGAGGGCACGCAGCTGCTCGCGCGTGAGGCCCTGCTCGATCGCGGGCCTTGCCCTCCGCAGGTCCTCCAGCATGTGGGCGAGGTCGTCGCCGAGGTAGTAGACGCCAGCACCCTCGCCGCGCCCCCTGTGCACGCCGTCGCCCAGGATGACCACGACGACGTCGGCCGCCTCGAACACGTGGCCCGCGATCCGGAACGGCTGGACCAGCCGCAACTGCTCGGTCGTGACGTCGAGCGTGAAGCGGGGCATCAATAATGGACCGTCATGGACAGCAGGCCGAACATCCAGGCGACGTAGAGGACCAGCAGCGACGACAGGAGCATCAGCACGCTCCAGACCCTGCCGGTCCAGCGGCGCGGTGTGGTCCAGGCCTGGAACGCGTTCCAGCCGGTGGCCAGAACGGCCAGGACGAAGACCACCAGGCTGGACACCTGCAGCACCCAAAGGATCGGGTTCGACCTGCTGGTCAGGGCGTTCAGGTCGCCAAGCAGGTGGGACACCGTCATCGCCCAGCCGACCAGGACTGCCAGGGTCAGGCCGGCGAACAGCCGCGAGGTGCGGTAGGCGCGGCGGGACGGGCCGATGACCGGCAAGGCGACCCGGTAATGCCTGCGGACCAGCCAGCTGGACGGCCAGTAGAGCAGGCTGAGCAGCAGGACGGCCAGGGCAGCGATCAGGCATGGCGTGATCCAACCGGAGGACCGGGCAGCCGGCACGCGCTCCATCACCTCGAACGGCGACTCGAAGTCCCAGCTCCAGCGCACGACCTTTCCGTCCACCAGCTTGGCGGCAAGGCGATCGTGGCCGTTGACCTCGCGCCAAACGAACGGCGCGATCTCCACCCATTGCCGGAGTGCGCCGCTGGGCGTGGTGATGCCGGGCACGACCAGCTGGCCGGACGGTCCCACCGTCACGTTGACCTGGCTGAGCAGGTTCAGGCTGGCCAGGAAGGTGCCCGCGGACCTGCGGCTGCCCTGCCAGCGTCCCACCATCATGCGGGCATGCTGGGCTGCGACGTCCGGCGCGACGCGGCCGTCATGCTCGGCCGAGGGAAAGTAGCGGTCGGCGAAGTCGCGAAACAGCGCGGCACGCAGGGCCTGCACCGCGCCGTCCTTGCCGGGGCTGTTGAACGAAGCGTACAGCCCGACGCCGTCCTTGATGAACAAGTGCAGGATGGTATGGAACGCCTCGATGTCGCCGAGGTGGCCGATCACCTCGTGGCCGTTGACGTTGGTCTCGAAGAAGCCGAGCTCCATGCGGTCGAGCGGCGGGATCAGCGACAGGGGGTTGACGTGGGAGAGCGGGCTGTCGTGCATCATTTGCGCCGTGGCGGGATCAAGGATGCGGTGGCCGTCCAGCTCGCCGTCCTGGAGATGGGCGATCATGAAGCGCGACATGTCGGTCGCGGTCGTCGACAGGGAACCGGCCGGGAACGGGCCGATGATCTCGAACGGCTTCGCCGGCTCCGATGCCCGATGGTAGCCGAGCGACATTTGCGGCGCGAGGCGGGCCGGAAGGGGCTGCCGGAAGGTCGAGTCGTGCATGCCGAGAGGATCGAAGATGTTCTGCTCGACATAGTCGTTGAAGGGCGTGCCGGACACGCGCTGCACGACGTAGCCGGCAAGCGTGGTGGCCCAGTTCGAGTAGGCGGGCGTGGTGCCGGGTGCGAAGATCTGGTCTGGGGTCCAGGCCTTTAGGAACGCGCCAAGCGATTGCAGGTTCTTGGGGTCGTAGAACGAGATGTCCCGGGCGCGCTCGGCGAAGCCCGCGGTGTGCGTCATGATCTGCCGCATGGTGATCGGCTGCCCGTTGAAGGGCGGAATGCGGAAGTCGAGGTAGGTATTGATGTCCTGGTCGAGGTCCAGCTTGTGCTGGCCCACGAGCTGCATGACCGCAGTCCAGGTGACGAGCTTGGACACCGAGCCAGGTCGGAACAGGGTGCGGTCGGGATCCACCGGGATGCGCTTGGCGATGTCGGCGTAGCCGTAGCCGCGTTCCGTCAGGATGTGGCCATCCTTGACCACCGCAATCTCCGCGCCGGCGATGTCGTCGACGTGCAGCGCAAAGGGCAGGTACCCGTCCAGCCAGCTGTCCAAATCGGTTTTGGACATCACATGTGTGCCGGATGCCTCCGTCGCCACGCCGGCAGGCACAGGCACAGGTGCCGGCGCGGGTACCAGCGCCGGTAGGGCTGGTGCCTGCGCAGCCGGCGGGGCCAGCTTATCGGCGGTCGACCCGGGCGCTGCGGCCGTGAGCCAAGCAAAGGATACAGGGAGAAGTATCCGTCGTAGGTCCATCAACTGCTCCGATACGTCATGGGAAGCTTTCGCCGTTCCGGGTCATCTGAGAATGCTCTTGAGAGGACCACGGTATCCCAGTCGGAGAGTTAGTCAATCAATACGAAGCCGTTGCGGCACGATATTCCCCGAAAAATGATTGGTCACCCACGTTGATCTTGATCCCAACAATTTAGGCAGCAAATCCAGGGCGTTGTCATGGCAGTCGATCCTGCCTAGAATCATCGCGCTTTGTGTTGTTCAAGGCGACGTGCCTTCATGCAGCCGCCTGATCCTCTATGGGGTGCCGGTGATGCGGACTTGGACACGATGAGCCTGACCCAGATGCCCACCCTCGGCTCGCTGATGCGGGCGCTGAGGAACCGCCAGGGCTTGACGCTCAAGCAGATGAGCACGATCACAGGCATCCCGTTCTCGACCCTGGCGAAGGTCGAGCACGACCGGCTCACCTTGACCTACGACAAGCTGCAGACGGTCAGCGACCGGCTCAACGTTCGCATGGCCGAGCTTTTCGCCGAGCCGGAAGACTCTGCCCCGGTGGTCGCGAACAGCCGCCGCAGCGTCGCCACCCTGTCGACCGCGTTGCCGGTTGCGACGCCCAACTACGACTACTACTACCTATCGCCGGAACTGCGGCAGAAGGACATGATCCCGATCGTTTCACGGGTGAAGGCTAGGTCGCTGGACGAGTTCGGCGAGATGATCAGGCACGACGGCCAGGAGTTCCTCTACGTCCTTCAAGGCCGGATCGACGTCCACACGGAGTTCTACGATCCGACGACCCTGTCCGTCGGCGAGTCGGTCTATATCGACAGCCGGATGGGACACGCCTACCTCCTGTCCGAAGGCTGCAACGACGCGCTGGCGCTTTGCGTGTGCTCGACGACGCAAGAGGCACTTCTGGACAACGCCATCCGCCAGGCGGATATGCCGAAACCCTCGGCCGCTCCGAAGAAGGCGCGGCGCTAACGGAGGCTCGTCGGCCTGCAGGTCGGTCTGCTTGCGCGAGCGCCGGGCGTCCTGGTCGCTGCCGGAGGGCATCAGACAGCTGCGTTCATATCGACCGGGCGCCCATTGCAGCTCGAAACCGCCAAACCTTCCTCGGACGCAATAAATCAAGTTGACGTTATCCTGTTAAGGATAATAGCGTCTCAGGAAGAGAGAAGTGGGCGGTCCGCCGCGGGCCTATCCTGAGGAAGCCATGCAATCGCCATGTTCCGGTTCACGCGTCGCTGCGGCGCTGCTTTCCTTGATCGTGACGCCGGCGCTGGCGCAGACCCCGCCTTCCCAAACGACGGCGGCGTCCAACAGCGTGACGCCGCCCACGGCGCCTCCGAACAAGCCGGTCGCCAAGGCCCGGAACGAGGGCGGCATCGAGTCGATCATCGTGACTGCGAACAAGCGTCGCGAGCGGCAGCGCGACGTGGCGAACAGCGTGACGGCGATCTCGGGGCAGGAGCTCGACCGCAAGCAGGAGGTCAGGCTGCAGGACCTGGTGTCGCAGGTGCCCGGGCTTTCGCTCGAGGCGGAGGATAAGACCGCCGTACGCGTGGTGCTTCGTGGCCTGAACGCCGGCAGCGTCGGCACCACGGCAGGATCGGTGCTCGACGACGTGCCCCTCAACCCAGCCGGCGCCCAGAACAACGCCGCCATCAACACCCCGAACCTGGACACCTATGACCTTCAAAGGATTGAGGTGCTGCGTGGGCCGCAGAGCACGCTCTACGGGGCGACGGCGGAAGGCGGCCTCGTCAAGTACGTGACCAACATCCCTGACGTGACACGATACTCCGGAGCGGTGGAAACCGGCGTCGACGGATCAACCGTCGGAAGCGTCGGCGGATCGACCAAGGGCTTCATCAACGTTCCGTTTTGGGACGGCAAGGCAGCCGTACGTTTGAGCGCCTGGAACGAATGGTTTCCTGGATACATCGACAATCCCGATACCGGAAAAAGTGACACCAACACCAGCCAGCAATATGGCTGGCGCGCCTCGGTTCTGGTGCAGCCGATTCCAGACCTGACCGTGCGGCTTACTGCGGAGCGGCAAACGTTGCTGAGCGACAATGGCGACGTCGTCCAGGTGGTGGGTGCAGCCTTGACACCGGAGACGCCTCCCTCGAACCAGCTCGATACCGTGGACGGCCTGCGAAACGCGACTGTGCTGCCGAACACGAGCCAGAACGAGTCTGCCGTCTACTACGCCAACGTCGACTACGACCTGCACTGGGCCAGCCTGACCTCCATCACCAGCTTCACCTACAACAACTTCAAGAATGTTTTCGACGTAACCAACACGAATGTCGCTGCGGGCCTGCCGTACGGGGACTATATCGGAGAGAACTTCTACGGCGCTCCTTCCGTCATCGACGAGCGGCAGAACTCCAACACCGACAAGTTCAACCAGGAGCTAAGGCTTTCGTCCCAGCCGGGAACGATCCTGTTCGGGCACCCTCTCGATTGGCTCGGCGGTGCTTTCTACACGCATGAGAGCTCGGCCTTCCTACAATTCCTGGACGCCCGCGATGCCTTGCAGACAAGCAGGGTCCTGTCGCCCGCGACCGGTGGCCTCAGCCTGTTCGGTCAGCTTTCGGAATGGGCGGTGTTCGGGCAGGTGGACTATCATCTCCTGCCGACTTTCGACGTTGCCCTGGGCGGGCGCTTCGAGGGAACCGCGCAGCACTCGCAGACCAGCCAGTTCTGCTGCATCCTGTATGGACCCGGCAGCACACAGAGCCCGCTTACCTCGAACGATCATGACGCACTTTATTCGGTAGCACCTCGCTGGCACGTGAGCGACAACACCCTGATCTACGGCCGTATCGCCACCGGTTATCGTCCTGGCGGCCCGAACGTTTCCGTCGCCGGCATCACGAACATCCCATCCTATGGTCCGGACAAGACGGTCAACTACGAGGTTGGGCTGCGCCAGGACCTGTTTAACAAGACGGTCGCCATCGACATCACCGGCTACTACATCGACTGGAGGAACGTGCAGGTTCTTTCGGTCGTGAATACCTCGGCCGGCCCTTTCACGCTGAATGGCAATGCGGGCAGCGCAGTCAGCAAGGGCGTGGAATGGACCATAAACTGGGTGCCGTTGCACGGCCTCACCCTGAGCGCCGTCGGCGACTACACCGACAGCCGCCTGACGGCGGACGCGCTCGGGCTCGGCGGCTCCGAGGGTGACTTTCTGCCCTACGTACCCAACATCAGCGCGAGCGTCACCGCGGAGTACAGGTGGCGGGTGTTCCGCGACTACAATGCCTACGTGTCTGGCACCTGGAGCTTCACAGGCGAACGCTACACCGACTTCTCGCCAACGCCCACGGTCACAGAGTCGCACGTCCTGCTTCCGAGCTACAACACCGGGGCCATTCGCGCAGGATTGGAGAACAAACGCTACAGCCTGGAAGGCTTCATCACCAACCTCGGCGACGAGCGCGGCCTCACCTTCTACGGCAACAGCGGCGGCGCCGGGCAGACCGGGCAGGCGGCATTCATACAGCCCCGGACGATCGGTCTGGTCGGCCGTGTCAAGTTCTAGGGCTGGAAGGCATCGATGACGAGCGGGCCCGTCAGCCATGGCCATTGACTCGCGGCCACTTGCCGTGACGCTGCTGGACCTTCCACAGCCTTATCTCCTGTTCCTGGGGGATGTCCGGGAAGCAGGATACGCCAAGACCGCTTTCGGTCTGCGCGATTGGGTACCGGAACTTTGCGTCGGTGAGTTCGCGTTGCCGGGAAGCACCGTTGCCACCGGCCTTCCTTCAATGCTGCCCGCCGAGGCCTATGCGAAAGGTGCGCGAGCCCTCGTCATCGGCGTCGCCAATTACGGTGGGATGATCCTGCCGGGTTGGGTTGACGCGCTGGTTGATGCGGTTGCCAGTGGCCTCGACATCATCAGTGGGATGCACATCCCGCTTCGCAACAATCCGGCGTTGCAAGAAGCGGCGGCATTGCATGGTCGCCGGCTGATCGACGTGCGGGTCCCGCCGGCCGACATTCCGGTCGCGACGGGACGCAAGCGGTCGGGCCGACGGCTTCTGACGGTAGGCACCGACTGCGCCCTAGGCAAGAAGTACACCGCCTTGGCCTTGACGCGTGCGATGATAGCACGCGGGCTGGACGCGGAATTCCGTGCCACCGGCCAGACCGGCATCATGATTGCTGGTCGTGGCATACCGATGGATGCCGTGGTGGCGGATTTTGAAGCTGGCGCCGCGGAGCTGCTCAGCCCGGACGCCGCGCCGGACCACTGGGACGTCATCGAGGGGCAGGGATCGTTGTTCCATCCGTCGTTCGCAGCTGTTTCGCTAGGCCTGTTGCACGGCAGTCAACCCGACCTGTTCGTGGTGTGCCACCAGCCCGGCCGCGTGACCATCAACGGGCTTCCGGACTACGTTCTCCCGAGCCTGGAAGAAACGATCGACCTGACGCTCCGTCTGGGCCAGCGCACCAACCCGTTCATCCGTTGCGCCGGCATCAGCCTCAACACGACGCACCTGGACGATGTCGAACGAGAACGAGTATTGCAGGAGGCTTCAACAATGACGGGTCTTCCCTCAGCGGATCCGATGCGCCCGGGTGCTGCATTCGAAGCCTTGGTGGATTCTTGCCTTCGCGTCGGGTGAGGGTGCTTCTCCTGCTTTGATTGAACATAACGATGCGCGTCGATACATAAACAGCGATCTCACCGGTGGCATCGACGGCGAGATGCAGCTTGCGCCACTGCCGGCACGCGCGACCGTGTCCCAGCGTTCCACGCGCCTTGGGCGAACAACTGCAGCTCCATGCTGTCGAGCACGAGGTGAACGAGGCCATGCCGGACAACCCAAGGCTGGCGACTGATGAAGCCCCGATCGCACCACCACAAGGTCAAATGCCGCACGACCCGCCAGAACTCCTCCGGGCTTGTTTCCGTCGCTTCCGGGACGAATACCTCGAGCAGCTCGCCATCCGGCATCGTCCTGAGCAAGCTACCGATCTGCGTTGTCGCGTCGGCCATGCTCCAGAACCGCAGCGGCGGCAGGTAGGTTCGGCATGCACCGGCAACCGCAACACCATTAGATAGGCTTGCACTAGCTCGATCAGGTCGTCGTGCTCCGCATCGTCCACGACGGCGGCAACTGCGGGCGACTTCCAGCTCCACCAGCGTCATCCTGGCCCGGCTCTTGTTGCCCGCAACCCGCTTTAGCACCGCGTTGTAGCGGTGGTAGAAGCCAGAGACTATCACGCCGGCGCGGTAGCCGGCTCGGCCAGCCCTGTCCTTGACCACCGACATCATCTCGCTCAGCCGGATCCGCAGCCGGCACCCCAGCACTGACGGCGGATCCAGCGGCTCCGCCTAGGCGGCCTCCTGCTTCGGCCGTACCAGCGCTGGTTGAGGTCCCAGCTTCAGCGTGTCGAAGCACAGTGCGGAAGCGTTCAACAAGCGCGGCACGATCCTCGCCCGCGGCTCGATCTGGTTCAGCATCCAGAACGGCAAGCTTTTCTAATCCCATGTCTGCTTTGGATGTCACGCCTGCATCCCCTGTTCCAGTTCCATCCGTCGGCGGAACTGCACGAACAGCGGATCATCATCGAGATGAAGGTTAATCTTGGTTGTGGACGCGCCCCGCAGGCCGCCAAGGGTTTTCACTTGGCTACCCAATCCTGGCCTCAAGCTGGAAGCAGCCTTTTTTATTGAACTTGTCTGGCATCAAAGTTAAAATCGTTCTCGTTAACTGATTCTGTGGGGGCTGCACCCGTTTGTTTGGTAGAGGTCCCCAAATAAGCAATGGTCAACAGCATGGTGGGGCGACACATTCTAGGAACTTGTACGAAGGCTGTTATGGTCCTTTTGTGTCTAGGCGGTGTGGACGGATTTGACCAAGATGAGGCCGCAGGCGAAGGCGACGATGGAGGCATAGCTCTCGGCTGTTTTCTCGCAGCGCAGTGCAACACGCTTGAAGCGCTTGAGCTTGCCCATGGTCTGCTCGATCCGAGCGCGTCCCTTGTAGAGGATCTTCGGGAAGAAGCCGGGCCTGGTGCGTGCGTTGCTCCGGCGCGGGATGACCGGGCAGATGCCGCGTGACCTGGCAGCCTCCCTGTTGCTCGCCGCGTCGTAGCCCTTGTCGGTCAGGGCAGCGCGGGGCGTGATGTCCGGACCAATGTCGATCAGGATCTCAAACTGGCGGCTGTCGCTTGCCTCGCCGCCGGTAAGGTAGAACGCGAGCGGTTGGCCGTCGAAGTCGCTCTTGAGGTGGATCTTGGTCGTGAAGCCGCCCCGCGAACGGCCGAGCGCCTGGCCGGGCTGCCCCCTTTGGCGCCTGCCGCCGAAACGTGAGCCCGCACCACGGTGCTGTCGAACATCTGCACCAGCCGGGCTGTCTGGCTCAGATCCGCCAGGGCCTGGAAGAACGCCTCGAACACGCCGCTGCGGCTCAGCCGGGAGAACCGCTTCCAGACGCTGTTCCAGCGACCATACTCGGACGGCAACGCCCGCCAAGTGATGTTGTGAACCGCGAAGTAGTGCATCGCCTCGAGGAACAGCCGGTCGTTCCAGCCCTTGTCACCGCAGCGCGACAGACAGCCTCGGAACACCTCCAGGATTACCGCCCAATCCCGCTCCGTCATCCTCGTCAGCATGGTCGGTCTCCATCAGGCCGACCGGCTATCAATCACCGAACCGAACCCTTGTGAATCCCGTGCCTCTGCTGCCTTCCATCCGTCCACACCGCCTAGCGCGCCTTAATTGCGGCGGTCAAATTGCGCAGGGTTGGATCGCTTTGCAGGTTCGATAGGTAGTATTTCCGTTCGCCCGATCCGTGGTGCTCGCCAACCACCCTAGGCTTCCCTGTGCGGTGTGTGCTGGTCCTCGGCATTGTGGATCCGCTGCCACTTGCCCGCAGCAAGCGTTATATCAGCTTGGCGCTAAATGCGGCTGTTCCGGAGCACCAGCGCATCGGTGCCCGGCGGAGGGCCGGCTATCTGCGGCACTTGCTCGCGGCGGCGGCTGCCATACTCGTAAGCCGTTGATCCACTTCGCTCTAGGGGCCTAGATTGAGAACGCGTTCGCCTCATCCGGTTCTGCCAATACGAGTGTAACCGCTATGAGAGGCAGAGCGAATGCAGCACAGTAGGGTGTTAACACCAGAACGTGACGGATTGGACTGAGGCGATAGCATGCGAACTGCCGCCTTGCGTAAGATGTCTTTTTGGGAGGCCACCCTCGTGCGGCAACCAGCGCGCGCGACGAAACGGGGGAGGTGGCAGATCAATGACTGATGTAGCTACCTGGCATTACGACCTCAATCGCGCGGCCGGCCTGCGATCGCAGGCCGGGGCGAGCGCACCACCTGTCGTCTGCTTTCGTGACATCGACGGCCGCATCGAGCAGCCCGCCCTCGATGCGGACATCCTGTCCATCCACCTCGGCGGCCCGAAGCGCGTCATTCGGCGGGGGGCCGAACGCTGCCTCGAAGTCGACGTCCTGCAGAACTCGTTCACGACTATGCCGGCGCAGGAGCCATTTTCGTGGGAAACCTTCGGCCCGATCCACTTTGCTCATCTCAGGATAGACAGAACCAACCTTGATCGCGTGGCGATGGAGGACTTTGACCGGGACCCCAACAACGTCCGCCTTGTCCCGGTCGTCGGCGTGAACGACCCATTTGTTTTCAAGCTCTTTGAAGCCCTTCTCACGAACGGCCGAGATCTGGGTCTGGCCCGGCTTTACCATGATGCGTTCTCCGTTGTCCTGTCGCGTAACCTGCTTGAACGATATGCCAGCGGCAGCAAGAACATGCCTCGGCAAGTTCTGGCTCGCGGCAAGCTGGCGACGTGGCAGCTTCGCCGCGTCGTTGAATACATGCGCGTCCACGTAGCGGAGGACATCGAACTCGGGGCACTCGTGGAGTTGACCGGCCTCGGTCGGGCCCGCTTCTTCGAAACGTTCAAGATTACGATGGGACAGACACCATTCGCCTACCTGCTCCACCTCCGCCTGCTGCGCGCGCGGATGCTCCTGACCGGAACCAAGCTCTCCATAACGGAGGTGGCAGCGGAAGTTGGCCTTGAACCTACGCGGCTCGCAGTCGCGTTCCGACGGGTCTTCAACACGACGCCCAGTGCGTTCCGCACCGCGAACCTGTCATGAGGCCGCTCGATCCGGGTCGCATCGTTAGCATGACCATCCATCCCGGCAGATACGGGACATCCTCTGGATCGCGAACCGTCCGGCCGCGGGCGGAGGTCGGATGACATCGGCGATCCTCCCGCGCGCGGTGTGCCGCACGGAACACGATGATGCCCGATCACGGAGCGAAATCCCAGGACGCCTTTCAACCGATGGTTCGTCGACCTGTGCGATCGCCGTCATGGGCAAGGTTCCGCGTGCCGGACGCTCGAAGACCCGCCTGGGGGTCACGATCGGCGCCGATGCGGCCGCCGACCTGAGCGCTACCTTCCTCCGCGACACCACCGAGAACATGGCTCTGGCTGCCCTGGCGACCCCCATTCGCACCTTTGTTGCTTATGCTCCCGCCGGGGACGAGGCGCTGCTGAGGCCGCACGTGGCTGAGGGCACCGCGCTCGCGCTGGCAGATGGCGCTGGTCTGATGCCCGCCGGCATCGACGGTTTCGGGCGCTGCCTGTTCGGTACCATACGCGACCTGCTTGCGGACGGCTACGGAAGCGCCTGCGTCCTGAACTCCGATGGGCCAACCCTGCCCACGGACTACCTGGTGCGAGCGGCGACTTTGCTCGCCATGCCGGGCGACCGGGCGGTGCTCGGCCCAGCGGAGGATGGTGGCTACTACCTTCTCGGCCTTAAGCACCCCCATGCCGCCCTGTTCCAGGACATCGCCTGGAGCACCGACGGCGTCGCCGACGCCACACGTGCCCGGGCCCACGCCATCGGCCTTGAGCTAGTCGAGCTGCCGCCGTGGTATGACGTGGACGACGAGGCCTCGCTCCAACGCCTCATCGCCGATCTCGCTGCACCCGATCGCCCGGGTTTCGCCGCCCCGGTCACCCGCAGCTACCTCGCCCGCCTTGGCCATGCCGTCGTCCCGCAGAGCGTTCCGGCGCCATGACGGCGGCTCCGGACCGCCGCGACAACCTCCGCTTGGCACTTCTGGGCGGTTCCATCGTCGCCTTGATCCTTGTCGGCCTCCTCCTGCACCGTTCCGGAGCCGACAACGTCGGCTCCGTCCTGCTGGTCGACCTGTTCGTCGCGGTGATGGGCGTCGCGGCACTCGCCTTCCTCCTCGCCGCCGTCGTGGTGCTACGCCGCGACAGCGGACACGGCACCCTGCTTTTGGTGCTCGTTGTCGCTGCCGCCATGCGTGTGGGTCCACTGCTGGCACCGCCGTTTCTGTCCAGCGACCTTTACCGCTACGTTTGGGACGGCCGTGTCCAACGCGCCGGCATCAACCCCTACCGCTTCATCCCGGCCGATCCCGTTCTCATTCCGCTGCGCGACAGCGCCATCTATCCCCACGTCAACCGCCGCGACTACGCGCCTACCATCTACCCCCCGGCAGCACAGCTGCTGTTCCGCGCCATCGCCACCGTCAGTCAGACCCCGCTGGCGGTAAAACTCGCCGCCGTGCTGTTCGAGGCGCTGGCGATCGGTTGCCTCGTTGCTGTACTACGCCGTGCCGGCCAGCCGCCCGCACGGGTGCTGCTCTACGCCTGGAACCCGCTCGCAGCCTGGTGCTTCGCCGGCAATGGCCACGTTGATGCTGCCGCCATGGGTCTGGTCGGCCTCGCCCTGCTGTTGCGCGTGCAAGGTCGCGACGGCTGGTGCGGCGCAGTACTTGGCGTGGCCGTGCTGGTGAAGTTCCTTCCCGCCGCGATCGTTCCCGCCTTCTGGCGCCGGCGCTGGCGGTTCCCTGCCGTCCTGGTCGCCACGATGGCGCTGCTCTACCTGCCGTTCCTCGGCGTAGGCTGGCGGCACATATTCGGCTTCCTCGGCGCCTATAGCGGTGAGGAGGGCCTCGCCGACGGGCGCGGCATCTGGATCCTCGCCGGCCTGTGGCACCTCGATCTCCATTCACCAGCTGTTGTGCACGGCTTCCTGCTGCTCGCTGCCCTGCTCCTCGGTTCCCTGGCGCTCACCACAGGCCTCGTGCGTCGTGAAGACACCCCTGCTGGCGACATCACGGCACTCGGCGCCCGTGCCGGCTGCCTCGCCGCCGCCTTCTTCCTCGTGCTGAGCCCGCACTATCCCTGGTACTTCCCCTGGTTGGGCCTGTTCGCGGTACTCGCCCCAGCCCGCTCCGTGCTATGGTTGTCGGTGGCACCGCTCGCGCTCTACCTCGATCCATTTGACGAGTTCTTTATCTGGCCGTCCATAGTCTACGTGCCGGGGCTGTTGCTGGCATTCGTCGACCTGCGCCGTGGTCCGCTGCCTTTTGGTACCGTTTCCGCCCCAATTACCGTTACGACGAGGAGCCTTCTTGCATGAGCGCCGAGACCCTGGCTGCGACAGCCTCCGCCCCTGATCCACGTCGCTACTTCGAGCAGATCGACCGGTCCCGCGCCGCCGAAGCGAGCAGACCGCCCGTCTGCCTGTATCTGGAGGTTACCAATCGCTGTAACCTGCTGTGCGAGACCTGCCCGCGCACCTTCGAGACGCTTGAGCCTCCCGCCGACATGAGCTGGGAGCTGTTCACGCGCATCGTCGACCAGATCCCCGGCCTGCAGCGCGCCGTGCTGCACGGGGTCGGTGAGCCGATGCTGGTGCGCGAACTGCCGCGCATGGTGCGCTATCTCAAGGACCGCGGCGTCTACGTGCTGTTCAACACCAACGGCACCTTGCTCAACCCGCGCAAGTTCGCCGAGCTGGTCGACACCGGCCTGGATGAGCTCCGCGTCTCGCTCGACGCCGCCGACGCGGCGACCTACGCCCTGGTGCGCGGCAAGGACTTCTTCGACCGCATCGTCCGCGACGTCCGCCACCTCACCGACTATCAGCGTGATGTCGGCGCCGCTACGCCGCGCGTCTCGCTCTGGCTCACCGGCCTGAAGGAGACCGTGGCGCAGCTGCCCGAGTTCGTCCGCCTCGCCGCCGGCATGGGCGTGCACGAGGTGCACCTGCAGCGCCTGGTGTTCGACGACGCCGGCTTTGGCATGGCCCGAGCCGAGAGCTCGCTGTTCGAACAGATCCAGGCCGAGGAGCAGGCAGCGATCGCCGCCGCCGCCGCGCTGGGACGCACGCTCGGTGTCACGGTCGACGCGTCTGGCGGCACCGAGCCCGGCCTCAGCCTGAAGCAGGCGGAAGACGACCAGCCCTGGTCGCTGTGCCGGCGTCCCTGGTCGCTGATGTACTTCACCGCTCACGGCCGCGCGTTGCCCTGCTGCATCGCGCCGTTCTCCGCCCGCGGCTACGACGGCTATACCCTTGGTGACGCCACCCAACAGTCGCTGCGCGAGATGTGGAATGGTGAAGCCTACCGCGACTTCCGCACCCGGCTGCTGAGCGACGATCCGCCCAAGCCCTGCCAAGGATGCGGCCTGCGCTGGAGCCTGTGAGCGTGTCCGGAGGGGCGTCATCGGTTCCCGGCGTCGTCGCCGCTGTGATCCCGGTGTTTCAGGAGCAGGGAGCCATCGGCTCCACCCTATACCGCTTGCCGCGCGACGTGGTCGGCCATGTCCTCGTGGTCGACGGCGGCAGCCGCGACAACACGGCGGCCGAAGCCCGGGAGGCCGGCGGCACCGTCCTCCTCGAGAACCGGCGCGGCTACGGCCGCGCCTGCGCGGCCGGCGTGGCCGAGGCCCGCCGCCTCGGCGCGGTCATCGTGCTGTTCCTCGACGGAGACGGCAGCGACGAGGTCGAGCGTGCGGCCGCCATCGTCGGCCCGGTGCTGCGCGGCGAAGCCGACCTGGTGCTGGCGTGGCGTTCCGCCCGGGGACGGGAGCCCGACAGCATGGGCCGCCACCAGGTCTTCGCCGGCTGGGCGATCGGCCTCGTTTCCCGCGTGCTCACCGGCACCCGCTACCGCGACATGTCCGCATTCCGCGCCATCCGCATCGACGTGCTGGACGACCTCGGCATGACCGAGATGACCTATGGCTGGAACCTGGAGATGCAGCTTCGCGCCGCCCACGCCGGGCTGCGCATCCGCGAGGTCGAGATGCCCTACCGCTGCCGCCTCGCCGGCGCCTCCAAGGTCGCCGGCAACTGGCGCGGCTCGATGCGCACGACGTTCCGCCTCGCCGCGGTGCTTGCCCGCACCGGCCGCGCCGTGCTGGTCAGGCGCAGCCACGCCACCCTGGGCGGGGCCGCTCAGTGAGACGGCTTGGCCAGTCCGACCTCGATCTCGGCGTCGCGGGAAACCGGCCGCGTGCCCGCCGCCTTGAAGGTCGGGAACCCGTCAAGCTGCGCCGGTGAGAATGCCACCGGCTCCACCACGTCGCCGAGCAGCACCATCGCGTCCACCGGCACCGCGATCAGCCGGCCACCGATCCCGAGCAGGCCGCCATAGCGTATCACCATGGCAAGCTGCCCATCCGCGCGCCGTACCACGTCCCGCACCTGCCCCAGGGGTTGCTGGCTGCGTACCGGCCGACGCACATCGCGGCCGATCAGGTCTCCGACCCGGACCGGCTGCGGGAATCGCATTGCCGCCGAGTCCTTCAGGCTCATTTCGGGCGGCGGCGGCATGCCGCCCGGCGTCGGGCTTTGCGCGAATGCAGGCCACGCGCAGCACAGGCACATGGCTGCCAGGATCCGTCTCGACACGTCGTTTTCCTCCTTTTCGCGATCCGCCGCCTGCTGCGCACCACGTCGCGGATCTCGCGGTACTTTCCGCAAGTGATCCTGAAAGGTTACGCACATGAGAACGAGAAAAGCCAACTCTCTATCGCCGCATGGCCGCAAGCTGCATCCGGTGCCGATCCGGATCATGCACTGGCTCAACGCCGTGGCGATGGTCGTCATGATCACTTCCGGCTGGGGGATCTACGACGACGACGCCGTGATCAAGGGGTTCTACTTTCCCAACCTGCTGCGCCTGGGTGAGTGGGCAGCACCGAGCCTGAACTACCACTTCGCCGCCATGTGGCTGCTGGCGCTGAACGGCCTCGCCTATCTGGTCTACGGCTTCGTGACCGGCCGCCTCCGCGAGCGCCTGCTGCCGATCCGCGTCGGTGACGTGGTCCGGACCGTGCGCGACACCCTGCATTTCCACGTCGCGCACGAGGACCTCACGACCTATAACGCCGTGCAGAAGATCCTCTACATCGTCGCCATCCTGGCCGGGATCACGCAGGTCGTCACGGGGGTCGCGATCTGGAAGCCGGTGCAGTTCTCCGGGCTCGTCTCGTTACTGGGCGGCTTCCAATTCGCCCGCGTGCTGCATTTCACGGGCATGTCGGTGCTCGTCGGCTTCCTGCTGGTGCATGTGGCACTTGCCTTCCTGGTGCCGCAGACGCTGTGGGCGATGCTGTCGGGCGGTCCCCGGCTCGACAAGCCGGCGCCAAACGGGCCCGTGGCCGCGCGCGACGGGGTCGCGCCGTGAGGTCGCTCTTTCGTCCGGAGGTCCCGCCCGATCCTGCTATCCTCGACGACCACGGGCCGCTGCTGCGCACGCTGAGGCGCCGGCAGCTGTTTCGCGGCGGCCTGTCGCTCGGCGCGCTGTCCATGCTCACCGGTTGCGACGTCAAGCGTCCCGAAGCCGTGCAGTCCGCGCTGCTGTCGCTCAGGGACATGAACGACGTCGTGCAGTCCTGGCTGTTTGATCCCCGCAAGCTGGCCCCGACCTATCCGGCGAGCGAGGTGCTCAAGCCGCCGAAGTTCAACGCCTTCTATGACGTCATGAAGGTCAGGCCGGTCGACATCGCGACCTGGCGCCTGGAACTGTCCGGCCTGATCGCCGACCGCGCGTCCTGGACGCTGCCGCAGCTTGCCGCCCTGCCGCAAAGCGGAATGATCATCAAGCACGTCTGCGTGGAAGGCTGGAGCTATATTGGCGAATGGTCCGGGGTGCGCCTGTCCACCTTTCTCCGGCGCGTCGGCGCCGACACGCGGGCCCGCTACGTCACCTTCAGGACCTTCGACGATTATCCCAGCAGCATCGACATGGCGACCGCGCTGCATCCGCAGACCATCCTGGCGATGGACTACGCCGGCGGGGCCATCACCGACCCGTTCGGCTTCCCGCTGCGCCTGCGGATGGCCACCAAGCTCGGGTACAAGAATCCGAAATGGATCACCGCCATCGGGGTCACGAACACCTTTCCCACCGACGGCTACTGGGAAACCCGCGGCTACTCGTGGTTCGCCGGGATGTGATCGTTCTCCCGCCGGGCCGGATCATGGTCTGGCCGGACCGGGCCGCGAAAGCTTCCGCATGGTCGGAACGGGGGCGGAGACCACGCCTCGGCGGCTAAGAGCGCCTAACGGAACCGGTTCCGGCGCGTTATGGGAGGCATGGCCAGACC
>CAXTCK010000018.1:0-1769 GCA_964242425.1 uncultured Acetobacteraceae bacterium
CAGGTATCTGTGGCCGCAAGGTCGTGGAAGTTCGAGTCTTCTCCTGGGCACCATAGGAAACGAACCGTACCCGGCCGATCCGTTCGGCCGGGCGGTTTGTGCTCGTGCGGAACCCTTATCCCCGTGAGCGTCACCCAGTTCATGCCCCACGCCGCCATCCACCTGCACCAGGGCGACCTGCCGGACGGGATCTCGTTCGGCGCGTCCGTTGCGGTGGACACCGAGACCATGGGGCTCGACCCGCATCGGGACCGCCTGTGCCTGGTGCAGCTGTCGGCCGGCGACAACACCGCGCACCTGGTGCAGATCGTGCCGGAGCGGCTGGGTGGCCACGGCGCCGACTGTCCCAACCTGAAGCGGCTGCTGTCCGACCCGGACGTGACCAAGCTGATGCACTTCGCCCGCTTCGACGTCGGCATCCTGCAGCACGCGCTCGGCGTCACCGTGGCGCCGGTGAAGTGCACCAAGATCGCCGCCAAGCTGGTGCGCACCTTCACCGACCGGCACGGGCTGGCGCAGCTGTGCCGCGAGCTGCTGGGCGTCGAGCTGAGCAAGCAGCAGCAGACCTCGGACTGGGGCGCCCGCGCGCTGTCGCCCGAGCAGCTCAGCTATGCCGCGTCGGACGTGCTGCACCTCCACGCGCTGTGGTCGCGGCTGGAAGCGCTGCTCGCCCGCGAGGACCGGCTGGCGCTGGCGGAAGCGTGCTTCGCGTTCCTGCCGGCACGCACCAGGCTCGACCTGCTCGGCTACGCGGAGCCGGACATCTTCGCCCATTGACGCGGCCGCACCGGTCCGGGCGCCCTTGGTTGACGGGTACGCGGGCCGGTGGCCATACAGGCCGGCCGGCTCCCGCCGGCATCCTGCGGAGCCGACACATCCTTGCATGGCATGACCCGGCCTGATCACCCGCGGCGGCCGGACCGGTGAGCCCACCGGCCGAGCGGCCCGCCCCTCCCGTTGCGCCCGCTCATCCCGTGGCGCCGGTGGAGGAGCCGAGTGCCGCGGTGGCGCGGCGGCGGCTCAGCCTGGAGCAGGGCGTCGGGGTCAGGCGCGTTCCCGACGCCGGACAGATCGCCAGGCGCCGGCGGGTGCTCCGCTGGACCAAGTGGGTGCTGCCGGCGGGCGCCCTGCTGCTGCTGGCGTCCATCGCCGCCTGGCCGGAGCTGCAGCGACAGATGAACAGCGCCCGCCTCGGCCTGAGGGAAGCGGCGCAGGTGCGCGTGGACAGCGGCCGCATGCTGGGCGCGCGCTACCGCGGCCTGGACGGGCGCGACCGGCCCTACATGATCACCGCGGACGAGGCCCAGCAGGTCGCGCCGCCGCAGCCGGAACCGAAGCAGGCGCCGCAGCAGGCACCCCGGCCGGGAGCGGGAACGCGGCAGGCGGGCGGGGCAGCCGGCACCAGGGCCGCAACGGCGGACGACCGGATCAACCTCGTCCGCCCGGTCGCCGACAGCCTGGGCCAGAACGGCGGCTGGATCCGTATCAGCGCCGAGGATGGGGTCTACATGCAGCGCAGCCAGCTTCTCGATCTCGACCGGAACACCACCTTCTATCGCGACGACGGCATCATGATGACCGGGCCCGACGCCGACCTCGACCTTCGTCGCGGGATCGTCGCGTCCCGGGACTGGGTGCACGCGGAAGGACCGTTCGGCGTGCTCGACGCGCAAGGCTACTTCCTGTCGCAGCGCGACGGGCTGGCGCAGTTCCGCGGCCCGGCGCGGCTGGTGCTGAACGACGACCGCATCGCGCGCCCGGTCCCGGCC
>CAXTCK010000018.1:1869-14728 GCA_964242425.1 uncultured Acetobacteraceae bacterium
CTGGTGCTGAACGACGACCGCATCGCGCGCCCGGTCCCGGCCACTGCTGCTGCTGCCGCCGCTGTCGCTGCCAGGCCCGTGCAGCGGGCTGCGGGCTCCGCTCGATGATCCGGTTCCGGCTCGCGGTGGTGGCCGCAGCACTGCTGGCGACGGCGCCGGTCGCGGCGCGCGCGCAGCAGATCGACCTGTCGCATGGCGGCCAGGTGACGGTGACCGCGCTGGGCGGCTTCGACTGGAACCAGAACGCGCAGACCGTGACCGCCTATGGCAGCGCGCAGGCGGTGCGCGGCGGCGTCACCGTGACCGCCGACCGCCTGATCGCCTATTACCGCAAGAAGCCGACGCCGCCCGGAGGCGCCAGGCCCGGCGGCGCCTCGCCTTCCCCGGCCGCCTTGTCCGGCGCCCTGCCTGGCACGTCTCCTGGCACGTCTTCGGGCACGTCTTCGGGCACGCCTCCTGGGACGCTTTCAGCCTCCTCGCCTGGTGGCGCTGCGCCGTCAGCCGCCAACCCGCTCGCCTCGCCTCCCCCGGGCAAGGCCGCCGCGACCCCCGGCACCGTGGATCCGACGCCGGAGAATCCGACCGGGCTGGCGCCGTCGCTGGTGCCGTCCAGGCCCGGCTCGGCCGGGGCTCCGGGCGACGACACCTCGGCCAGCGAGATCTACCGGCTGGAAGCGATCGGGCACGTCCACATCTTCACCGCCACGCAGCAGGCGTTCGGCGACCACGGGGTATACGACATCGACCAGGCGGTGATGGTGCTGACCGGACACGACCTGCGCCTCGTCACGCCGACCGACGTGCTTACCGCGCGCGACCAGATGGAGTACTTCTCGCAGACGCGCATCTCGATCGGGCGCGGCGACGCGGTGGTCACCACCAATGACGGCCGCCGCATACGCGCCGACGTGCTGGTCGGCTACAGCGCGCCACCGGCCCCGCAGCCGGGTGCGGCACCGGGGGCGAAGCCGGTTCCGAAGTCCACTGGCGGCTCAGCCCCGACGGCCCAGGGCCAGGACCCGATCGGCAGCAGCGGCAAGCTCGAGAAGGTCAACGCGTTCGGCAACGTGGTCGTGCGCACCCAGACCGAGACCGTGCGCGGCGACCGCGGCGTCTACGTGCCCGACACCGGCATTGCGCGCATCGTCGGCAACGTCCACATCACAAGGGGCCAGAACCAGTTGAACGGGGCGGCGGCGATCGTGAACATGCATACCGGCATCGCGACCATGACCGAGGACCCGGGCGCACGGGTGCAGGGGCTGATCGTGCCGAACGAGGCGGGCGGTGCCAAGGGCGGCACCGGCAGCGCCAGCGACGGAAGCGGGTCCCAGGCGCCGCCTAGGGGACGGCCCAAGGGGCATCCATGAATAAGATGATGCCCCGCGCCTTCGATACCGCCATCCTGCCGGGCGACTCGGACGGGCTGCACGCGCACGGCGTCGGCAAGACCTACAAGAAGCGCGAGGTGGTGCAGGCGGTCTCGATCAGCGTGCGGCGCGGCGAGGCGGTCGGCCTGCTGGGTCCGAACGGCGCCGGCAAGACCACCACCTTCTACATGATCGTGGGCCTGGTGCAGCCCGACACCGGCTCCATCAGCCTGGACGGCGCCGACATCACCGGGCTGCCGATGTACAGGCGCGCCCGGCTCGGCATCGGCTACCTGCCGCAGGAAGCCAGCATCTTCCGCGGCCTGAACGTCGAGCAGAACATCATGGCGGCGCTGGAAGCGGTGGAGCCGGACGCAGACCGTCGCGACTCCATGCTGGACGGGCTGCTGGGCGAGTTCGGCATCGGCCACCTGCGCCGCGCGCCGTCGCTCGCCTTATCCGGCGGCGAGCGCAGGCGCCTGGAGATCGCGCGCGCGCTGGCAAGCCAGCCCAACTACATCCTGCTGGACGAGCCGCTGGCCGGCATCGACCCGATCGCGGTGGGCGAGATCCGCGACCTGGTGTCGCACCTCAAGCATCGCGGCATCGGCGTGCTGATCACCGACCACAACGTGCGCGAAACCCTGGAAATCATCGATCGTGCCTACATCATGCACGGCGGCCAGGTGCTGATGGAGGGTGCGCCACAGGAGGTGGTTGCTCACGAGGACGTGCGCCGCGTCTACCTCGGGGAAAGGTTTTCATTGTAGCCTTCCCGCATGGGGATCGGACCACGGCTGGAGCTCAGGCAGACACAGAGCCTGGTGATGACGCCGCAGCTGCGTCAGGCCATCAAGCTGCTGCAGTTCTCCAACATCGAGGTCGCCGCCTTTATCGAGGAGGAGCTCGAGCGCAACCCGCTGCTGGAGCGCGACGACACCCCGGACATCCCGCCCGAGCGTCCAGCACTCGATCAGCGCATCGACGGGGCCGCCGCGCCGGACGGCGAGCCGCCCGCCGCAGACGGCCTGCTGGACAGCGGCCTGTTGCCGGCCGAGCACGACGCGCCGCTCGACACCGACCATGCGGAACAGTTCGACGCCGCCAGCTGGGAGGGTGCCGGAACCGGAAGCACCGGAACCGGGAATGCCGGGGCCGGGGGCGGGGGCGTCGACGACCTGGACGCGACGGCGCAGCTGGCCGCACCCGGCCGCACCCTGCGCGAACACCTCGGTGAGCAGCTTCGCCTCGGGGTCCGCGATCCAGCCGAGCGGCTGATCGGGGCGCACCTGATCGCGCTCCTGGACGGCGCCGGGCGCGTGCTGGTGGACGATGGCGCCCTGGCCCGGGCGCTTGGCACCGATCCCGCCCTGGTGGCCGCGGTGCGGGCGCGGATGATGCGCTTCGACCCGGTGGGGCTGTTCGCCACCGACCTGCGGGGCTGCCTCGCCGCCCAGCTCGCCGAACGCAACCGGCTCGACCCGGCGATGGAAGCCCTGCTCGACAACCTGGAGCTGCTCGGTCGTCGCGAGCTGAAGCGGCTGCAGCTGCTGTGCGAGGTGGATGCCGAGGACCTCGCGGACATGATCGCCGAGATACGGGCACTCGATCCCAAGCCGGGCGCCGGCCACGACGCGGCGCCACCAGTGCCGATCATCCCCGACGTGCTGATGCGCCCTGCCCCCGGCGGCGACTGGCTGCTGGAGCTGAACCCGGACACCCTGCCGCGCCTGCTGGTGTCGGAAGCGTTCCACGCCAAGGTGCTGCTCCGGGCGCCGAAGGAGGATCGGGCGTTCCTGTCGGAGCGCCTCGCCAGCGCCAACTGGCTGGTGCGCTCGCTGCACCAGCGCGCGCAGACCATCCTGAAGGTGTCGGGCGAGGTGATGCGTCGGCAGGACGGGTTCCTGCGCAAGGGCGTCGGCCACATGCGCCCGCTGATCCTGCGCGACATCGCCGAGGCGGTGGAGATGCACGAGAGCACCGTCAGCCGCGTCACCGCCAACAAGTACATCGCCACCCCGCGCGGGCTGTTCGAGCTGAAGTACTTCTTCACCACCGCGATCGCCGCCACCGCCGGGGGCGAAAGCCACAGCGCCGAAGCGGTGCGTCATCGCATACGCGGCATGGTGGCCCAGGAAACAGCACAATCGATCCTATCGGATGACGCGATCGTGGCGGCGCTGCGTCGGGAAGGCGTGGACATCGCCCGCCGGACCGTGGCCAAATATCGGGACGCGTTGCGTATCCCGAGTTCGGTGCAACGCAAGCGGGAGAAGTCGGTATCGGCCTGACGCGGTTCGGCATCATTTCCGCACGCGCCACGCCGAAACCGTTTCGGGCGGATCGTCCTCCCCAAGCCGGAGCGGATTGCATGCGGATCAGCGTCGCGGGCAGCCAGGTTGACCTGTCGGATGCGCTCAGGATGCGCGTGACGCATCACCTGGACACCATTGCGGAACGGTTCTCCGGCCATGCGCTGGAAGCCAGCGTCTCGTTCGGCCGCGCCCGCAGCTTCTTCACCTGCGACATCAGCCTTCATCTTGGCTGCGGGCTGGTGGTGCGCGGCGAGGGCGAGGGTGCGGACGCGCACGGCTCGTTCGACGACGCGGCCGAGCACATCGCCAGGCGGCTGCGACGCTATCGGCGACGGATCAACGACCATGTCAGGGCACTGGCGCGTCGCGGGCGCCCCGAGATCGGCCGGGAATACATCCTCAGGCCGGAGGACGAGACGCGTTTCGAGCTCGACGGCAGCCTGGCGACCCGACCGGCCGCCCATGCCACCGTCGTCAGCAGGCGGGAAACCCAGATCGGCACGCTGAGCGTCAGCGAGGCGGTGATGCAGCTCGACCTCGCCGACCGCCCGGTGCTGATGTTCCGCAACAGCGCCAGCGGCGGCATCAACGTGGTGTATCGCCGGGCCGACGGCCACGTCGCGTGGCTGGATCCGGACGGCGGTCCAGCCTGAGCCGACACCCGGCCGGCGGTCAGTGCACCAGGGCGGGGATCATCTCATGCTGGCGCACTGCGGCCAGCGCCACCTCGCGGTCGCCGGTGAGCGCCATCTGGGTGCCGTCGGCGGCGTGTATGGAGAATGCGGCCTCGCCGTCCACCGTCACCGACTTGATATAGGCCAGCTGGCTGACGCCAAGCGCCTGGAGTTCGCGGGCGGTGAGCTGGCGTATGTCGCGCGAACCGTTGTCGCGGCCCTGCTTGTTGATCAGGCTCGTCATGTGCGGTCCTTCAGCCGAGGACGGCGCCCCGTTCGGGCGACTCCGCCATTTTCGGTCATTCTGGTAATAGAACGGTTAAGAAGCGGCCGCCAGCGGTTCATTCTTCCGCGGCGGCGGCGCGTATCACCCGCGCCGGACGCGCCTGCACCACCTCGGCGCCGCGCCCCGCCACCGGGTCGTGCATGCGCTCCGGCCCCTTGGAGATCTCGATCCGCTTCACCCGCACCTCGGGCTGCGGCCGCGCCAGGTCGATGTGCAGCAGGCCGCTGTCGAGCCAGGCGCCGGTGATGTCGATCCCCTCGGCCAGCACGAAGGCGCGCTGGAACTGACGCGCCGCGATGCCGCGGTGCAGGAACACCCTGCCCTGCGTGTCGTCGGTCTGCCGCCCGCGTATCACCAGCTGGTTGTCTTCCTGGGTGATCTGCAGGTCATCCATCGAGAAGCCGGCGACGGCCAGCGTGATGCGCAGGCCGGCAGGCCCGGTCTGCTCGATGTTGTAGGGGGGATAGCCATCCGACGAGGTCTTCGATGCCCGTTCGAGCATCTGCTCAAGGTGGTCGAAGCCGAGAAACATCGGCGAGGCGAACAATCTTCCGGACATGGCAGGTGCCTCCTCCTGGGAGCGAGGATGAACCGGAACCCGAAGCGTTCCGGCCCAGCCGATATGGCGTCGGCCGGTTTGTCCTGCAAGCGGCCTGCCGCCGACGCATCAGGCCTGGGGAGGCGCGTTCCAGTCACCCTCCAGCCCCCCGGTCGGAGGTGTCGCCTCCGGGCCGGCCGGACGCAGGAAGCGCCGCTGGCTCCATGCGCCGCCATACCTGCCGCCCATCCGTCGCCATGCTCGCCGCCATGCCCGCCGCCATGCTCGCCCTGGCGGATCGAGGCGGTGGTCGCTACATCGCCGACATGAACGATGCACCACCGGTCCTGCCGATCGAGATCCTGGTCGCACCGCATCCTGTGCTCCGACGCAAGGCGCGGCCGGTGCGGCCGGAGGACGCGGGGCTGCTGCGCACCCTGCTGCCGCGCATGTTCGAGGCGATGTACGCGGCGCCCGGCATCGGCCTGGCGGCACCGCAGGTGGGGCACGACCTGCGCTTCGCCATCGTCGACCTGCACGAGAACGAGATCCGCACGCCGATCACGCTGATCAACCCGGAGATCATCCGGGCGAGCGAGCAGCTGGTGAGCCGCGAGGAAGGCTGCCTGTCCCTGCCCAACCAGTACGGCGAGGTGGTGCGGCCCGAGTCCGTGCGGGTGCGGTTCCAGGATCTGGACGGACGCCGGCAGGAGCTCGACGCCGACGGCCTGCTCGCCACCTGCCTGCAGCACGAGATCGACCACCTCGACGGGGTGCTGTTCGTCGACCACCTGTCGAGCCTGAAACGCAACATGATCATGCGACGGCTGGCCAAGGAACGGAAAGCGAAGGACTGAGCCCGATGCGGATCGCCTTCATGGGCACGCCTGCCTTCGCGGTGCCAGCCTTGCGCGCGCTGCACGAGGCCGGCCACGAGATCGCGGCGGTATACAGCCAGCAGCCCCGTCCCGCCGGGCGCGGCCAGGCGGTGCGCCCCTCGCCGGTGCAGGCGGAAGCCGAGCGGCTCGGGCTGCCGGTACGCACGCCGGCGCGGCTGAAGCGCGACGAGGCGGCGCAGCAGGCCTTCGCCGACCTGGCGCTCGATGCCGCGGTGGTGGCGGCGTACGGGCTGATCCTGCCCGCTTCCATGCTGGCGTCACCCGCGCGCGGCTGCCTCAACGTTCACGCGAGCCTGCTGCCGCGCTGGCGCGGCGCCGCGCCGATCCAGGCGGCGATCCTGGCCGGGGACCGCGAAACCGGCATCACGGTCATGCAGATGGAGCAAGGGCTCGACACCGGGCCGATGCTGGAGCGCGGCACGGTGCCGATCGGTGACGATGACGGGTTCGAGGCGCTGCACGACGCGCTGGCGGCACTCGGCAGCCGGATGATCGTGGACGCGCTGGCCCATCCGCGCGTGCCGGTGCCGCAGGACGACGCGCTCGCCTGCTACGCGCCGCGGCTGACACGCGCAGACGGACGGCTCGACTGGCGGGAGGACGCCTGGGCGCTCGGCCGCCGGGTGCGGGCGATGACCCCCTGGCCGGGCGCCGTGGCGCTTCTGGGCGACACCCCGATCAAGGTCGTGGCGGCAACGCCGGTGGAGCGGCCGGACGACGGCACGATCCCCGGCACCACGCTGGATCACCGGCTGACCGTCGCCTGCGGCCGAGGCGCGCTTCGCATCGACCGGCTGCAGTGGCCAGGGCGGGCGGTGCTGGACGCGGACGCGTTCCTGCGCGGGCGTCCGGTAGCGCCGGGCACGATCCTGAACATGGTTCACGTTTGACCATGCGCTGGGCGTTGCTGGTCGAGTACGACGGCACCCCGTTCCTGGGCTGGCAGCGGCAGGCGACGGGCTTGTCGGTGCAGGGGGTGCTGGAACAGGCTGCCGGCCGTCTTGCCGGCGGTGCGGCGGTGGTCAGCATCGCCGCCGGCCGGACCGACGCGGGCGTGCACGCGGAAGGCCAGGTGGTGCATCTCGACCTGCCGGGCCCGGAAGCACGATTTACCGCCTCCCGGGTGCGCGACGCGCTCAACTTCCACATGAAGCCGCATCCGGTGGCGGTGGTGCAGGCGGCCCCGGTGCCGGACGACTGGAGCGCGCGGTTCCGGGCGATCCGGCGCCGCTACCGCTACCGCATCCTGAACCGCGCCGCGCGGCCGGCGCTGCAAGGCGGCCGGGTGTGGCACGTGCGACAGCCCCTGGACCTCCAGGCGATGCGGGACGCCGCCCTCCTGCTGCTCGGCCGGCACGACTTCACCTCGTTCCGCGCCAGCGCCTGCCAGGCCAGGAGCCCGCTCCGCACCCTGGACCGGCTCGACGTGGCGTCCGACGGCGCGCTGATCGAGATCCACGCCGAAGCGCGCAGCTTCCTGCACCACCAGGTGCGCAACATGGTCGGCACGCTGAAGCTGGTCGGCGACGGGCACTGGCGACCGGAACGGGTGGCCGAGGCACTGGCGGCACGGGACCGCTCTGCCGCCGGTCCGACCGCGCCGCCCGACGGGCTGTGCCTGATGGCGGTCGGCTATCCGCAGGACCCGTTCACGGCGCCGGATGCGTGGCTGGCGCACCCGGGGCCGTCGTCCCGGCCGGATCGGGCTGGACCATGACCTCCATCAGCAGCGGCTGGAGCGCCGTCGCCAGCACCGAAGAGCCCAGCGTCAGCGCCAGCACCGTCAGCACCGCCTTGAACCGGCCGATCCCCAGGCCCTTCCAGGCCATGAACCATTGCAGCCACAGGAAATAGCCCGCCAGCAGCAGGATCGCCGTCCGGTCGGCGGCTTCGCGGCCGACGCCCATCTGCAGCAGCACCGAGGCCAGCAGCATGGCCGGCAAGTAGACGGGCAGGACCAGCCAGACGCTCCAGGCGGAAGCGGTGGCATAGCGCTGCCAGCGGTCGGTGCGCCGCCACAACCGCGCCAGGAGGTGCGACAGCACCGGCGGCAGCAGCACCGCGCACAGCATCAGCAGCATCAAACACAGGGCGGGAAGGCCGGGACGCTGCGACAACAACAGGGCGGACAGCACCAGCAGGAACGCGATCGGCGGCGACAACGAGGCCAGAAAGCCGTCGCGGCCGTTGTCGAAGCAGCTGAACCCTTCCGAACGGCCGGTGCCGAGCAGGAACAGGCCGTGCACCACCTGCTTGATCGCGCCGGGCCGTCGCGGCAGCGGCGCGCGGATCTTCGGTCGCCCGGGCTTGTTGCCGCTCACGAGGATGCCGCCGTGCCCGCTTGCGGCAGCAGCCGGTCGAGCAGGTCGCCATAGATTTCCGACAATAGTTCGAGATCCTCGACCGGCACGTTCTCGTCGACCTTGTGCATGCTCTGCCCCACCAGGCCGAACTCGGCCACGGCGCAGAAGGGAGCGATGAAGCGCGCGTCGGAGGTGCCGCCGCCGGTGTCCAGCGTGGCCTCCCTGCCTGTCCGTGCCCGGATCGCCGCCTGCAGCGCCGCGACCTCCGGACCCGGCTCGGTGCGGAACGCTTCGCCGCTGACGTGTATGGTAAGCCCGGCATCCGGCGCATGGCGGGCGCAGGCGCTCCGGATCAGTCCGGACAGCGATTCCCCGGTGTGGCAATCGTTGAAGCGGATGTTGAAGCGCGCCTCGGCCCGGCTGGGGATCACGTTGCTGGCGGGATTGCCGACGTCGATGCTTGTTACCTGGAGGCTGGACGGCTCGAAGAACGGGGTGCCCTGGTCCAGCGGCGTCGTCGTCAGCTCCGCCAGCAGCGACAACAGCCGGTGCACCGGGTTGTCGGCGCGTTGGGGATAGGCAACGTGCCCCTGCACCCCCTGCACCACCAGGTGGGCATTCAGGCTGCCGCGGCGGCCGATCCTGATCGACTGGCCGAGCTGCTCCGGGTTGGTGGGCTCGCCGACCAGGCAGAAATCCGGCACGTGGTCGTTCGCGGCCATCCACTGCAGCACGCGCCGGGTGCCGTGCAGCGCCGGTCCTTCCTCGTCGCCGGTGACCAGCAGGCTGATCGAGCCGACCGTCGGCGCGCCCTGACGCGCCAGGCGGCGTTCCACCGCGGTCACGAAGGCGGCGATGGCGCCCTTCATGTCGCAGGCGCCACGCCCATAGAGCACGCCGTCAACCAGCGCGCCCTCGAACGGCGATACACGCCAGCCGCCGTCCCCGGGCGGCACCACGTCGGTATGGCCGGCGAAGCACAGATGCGGCCTGCCGGTGCCGAGCCGGGCGAACAGGTTCGGGGTTGACCCGGCTCCTTCCCCGAACGGCAGGGGAAACACCGCGAAGCCCAGCCGGCGCAGCGCGTCCGCCAGCACCGCCTGCGCCCCGTCATCGGCCGGGGTGACGGACGCGCAGCGGATCAGCGCCTGGGCCAGGGGCAGCGGCCCGGACAAGGAAACAGGCGCGCTCAATCGCGTAGCAGCTCGTTGATCGCGGTCTTGGCGCGGGTGCGCGCGTCGACCCGCTTCACGATCACGGCGCAGGCCAGGGACGGCATCGGCCGGCCATCCTCTGTCGGACCCGGTGGCATCGTGCCTGGCACCACCACCGAGTAGGCGGGAACCCGCCCGACGAACACCTCGCCGCTGGCGCGGTCGACGATCCGGGTCGAGGCGCCCAGGAACACCCCCATCGACAACACGCTGCCCCGTTCTACGATCACCCCTTCGGCCACTTCCGACCGGGCGCCGATGAAGCAGTCGTCCTCGATGATCACCGGCCCGGCCTGCAGCGGCTCCAGCACGCCGCCGATCCCGGTGCCGCCGCTGATGTGGCAGTTGCGGCCGATCTGGGCGCAGGATCCCACCGTGGCCCAGGTATCGATCATGGTGCCGGCCTCGATCCTGGCGCCGACGTTGACGAAGCATGGCATCAGCACCACGCCGGGCGCCACGAAAGCGGAACGGCGCACTATCGCCCCGGGAACCGCACGGAAGCCGGCGGCGGCGAAGCGGGCCGCGTCCCAGCGGTCGAACTTGCCCGGCACCTTGTCGAACGCCGGGCCGCCGCCCACGCCAGGCATGGGCACGCTGTCGTTGAGGCGGAACGACAGCAGCACGGCCTTCTTCAGCCATTCGTGCACGATCCAGTCGCCGGATGGCGCGTCCGGGCCGGACGGCGCCGCCACACGAAGCGCCCCGCCGTCGAGCGCTGCCAGCACCTGGTCGACATCGTCGCGGTCGGCGCCAACGGTGGCGGACGACAGCGCGTCTCGCCGATCCCATAGAGCCTCGATCCGTTGGCGGAGGATGTCGTCGGTCATGAACGGGTCCGGCTGGTGGCGTCCCGCCTGATGCCAAACGGCATCGGCCCAGGAACGGGTGCTGAGAACAGGTGCTGTGGACGGCGCGGACCATGCTCAGCCGGCTGGTCCCTGTCAACGCGACGTGATCGCTTCCCCGCCACAACCTGGCATAGTCGTTTACCAGCGGTTCAACTTTTAGGACGAGAGTCGGGGCCAAGATGAGATGTAATCCATGGCCATGACCGGACCCATCCTTTCCTTGTCCTCCAACGGACCGGACGCAGGGGGCTTCGCCGCCCTGATCGACAGCAGGGCGCGCTGGCGCGACCTCGCGCTGATCGCGTCCGACCTGACGTTCGAAACCGATGCCGACGGCGCCTTCGTGCTGCTCGGCCCGGCCGAAGCGTTCGGATGGAGCACGCGCACCCTGCTGGGCGTGGCGGCGGAAACGCTTCTGGTCCGCCCAGACAGCGTGTCCGGCTTCAACCCGTTCCTGCCGGAGGCTCCGGTGCGTCGTCATCGCGCCTGGCTGCGCCGCCCGGACGGGGAAGCGGTCAGCATCCTGATCTCGTCCACGCCGCTGCACGCGCCGGACGGCAGCCTGTCCGGGGGACGCGGCACCATCCAGGACAACACCGAACAGGACCGGCAGGAGGAACGGCTGCTCGAATCCCTGCTGCAGCACCGCATGGTGAGCGAGATCAGCCGGCGCATGCGCCGTGCGGTGCTCCCGGACATGGTGATCAAGATCGGGCTGGACGAGCTGCTGGACGCGACCGGCGCCAGCGGGGCGCTCGTGGTCGCCTGCGACGCGGCGTCTCACGCGCCGGGCGAGGCCGCGGGTGCAACCGAGCCCCTGCTGCTGCCACGCGTGCTGCATCGTGCCGGAGCACCCTCGCCGGTGTCCGATCGCGAGATCACCGCCCACGTGTGCCGCACCGCGGCCACGGCGACGGCGCCCTGGACCAGGATCGAAACCCAGTTCGACCGTCGGGTGATCCTGACCGCCATCGGAACCCATTTCTGCGAGCCGGTGGTGCTGGTGCTTTGGCGCGAAGGCGGACGCGGCTGGAGCAGCAACGATGCCGCGGTCAGCGCCGGGTTCCTGGCCTCGCTTGCGGGAGTGCTGGAGCACGACCAAGTACAGCGCGAGCTGGCTCGGCAGTCCGGCGCGGACACGTTGACCGGGCTGCTGAACCGGGACGCCTTTGCCGTGGAGGTCAACCGCCGGTTGGATCGGCTCGACGCCGAAGGGTTGCCGGCGACGCTGATGGTGGTGGGGCTGGACCGCTTCGGGGAGATCAACAGGACGCACGGGCCGGAACGCGGCGACGACGCGCTTCGCCAGGCGGCGCACGTGCTGCGCGACGCGGTGCGGCCGACCGACCTCGTGGCCCGTCTCGGCAGCGACGTCTTCGCGCTTTGGCTGGACGGCGCCGACCAGTTCGCTGCCGCCGAGCGTGCCGAGGTGCTGTGCCAGAAGGGGGTGGGAGTGACCCTCGTCGACAGCATCCAGCTGCAGGTGTCGGTGGGCCTGACGACGCGGCCCAGCCGTTCCTTCGAGACCATCGTGACCCTGCTCGAGCAGGCGCATGCAGCACTTGCGGCAATCAAGCTGGCAGGCGGTGGCCGCTGGCACTTCTACAACGAGGGAGTAGGCACGTGACCCCGTTCCGGCCGGACACGCTGCAGGACATGGAAACGAGGCCGGATGCTATGGGCGACAGGCACCTGGCGGCGTCGACCGCCACCGATCCTGGTACCTTGTCCCCGGCGGAGGTGCTGCTGCCGTTGATGCGCCGGCTGCTCCCCTCCGGAAGGGAGGTGGACGCGACGCAGCACGCGGAGCTCCTGGCGTCGCAGGTCGAGGCGCGAGTGGCACGGCATCGCGCCGAGGTGATCAGGACCAGGCTCGAGATGGCAGCACCGGCGACCAGGGACCGGCTCCAGGCGGACACGACAGAGCTCGGCGAGCTGCTGTTGGGGCTGGCCGGAAGCCTTGACGCGGGGAGCGCCCTCGTTTTGCTCGACGGCGCCAGATCCAGCCTCGACCTCCACACGCTGCTGGACACCAGCGTGCCGGAGCTGCGCGAGGCGGTGCTGGATGCGATGACGCCGGGTGCTGCGGACCGTTTCGACAGGCTGTGCCGGGAGGCCTGCATCGCCCAGCTCAGCGGCGCGATCAGCCGCCTGCCCCTGGGCGCCATGGACCGCGCGTCGCTTCGCCAGCAGATCCTGGAGCAGCGGCCGCCGAGCGGCCAGCGCCTGGACGAAGGAGAACCCGCCTTTCTGGACGCAATGCGTCGTGGCGACCACGCCGCCGCCATGTCCCTGCTGGCGGCCTCGGCGCTGGTGCCGCGGGAGCTGGTCGCGGCCACGGTGGCACTGCGCAGCCAGCGCGGCCTGGTGAGCCTGGCGTGGAAGGCAGGCTACTCGATGCGCGCGGCG
>CAXTCK010000018.1:14828-23593 GCA_964242425.1 uncultured Acetobacteraceae bacterium
AGGCGGCCGGTCAGGCGGCGCGGATCAGGGTCCCCGGCCCGGCGGAGGTGAACAGCTCCAGCAGGCAGGCATGCGGCACGCGGCCGTCCAGGATCACCGCGGCGCGTGCGCCCTGCGCCACGGCCTGGAGGCAGGTCTCGACCTTGGGGATCATGCCGCCGGAGATCATGCCGCTGGCGATCCCTGCCCGCGCCTCCTCGGCGGTCAGCTCCGGGATCAGCCGCTTGTTCGCGTCCAGCACGCCGGGCACGTCGGTCAGCATCAGCAGCCGGGTGGCGTTCAATGCGCCGGCAACGGCGCCGGCCGCGGTGTCCGCGTTGATGTTGTAGGTCTGCCCGTCCTCGCCGATGCCGACCGGTGCGATCACCGGGATCACGCCCGAGCCGGACAGGGCATAGAGCACGCGGGTGTCGACCCGTTCCGGCTCGCCGACGAAGCCGAGATCCAGCACGCGCTCGATGCGGCTGTCCGGGTCGCGCACGGTGCGCGTCAGGCGTCGGGCCCGAAGAAGGTTGCCGTCCTTGCCGGAGATGCCGACCGCGAGTGCGCCTGCCCGGTTGATCAGGGCCGCCACCTGCTTGTTCACCGAGCCGGACAGGACCATCTCGATCACGTCGACCATGGCCGCGTCGGTGATGCGCAGGCCGTCCACGAAGCTCGAGCTGATGTCCAGCCGTTTAAGCATGGCGTCGATCTGCGGGCCGCCGCCATGCACCACCACCGGGTTGACGCCGACCAGCTTGAGCAGCGCGATGTCATGGCCGAACGCTTCCGACAGCAACGGGTCGCCCATGGCGTGGCCGCCGTACTTCACCACGATGGTGTCGCCGGCGTAGCGGCGCAGGAACGGCAGCGCGCTTGCCAGCACGGCGGCCTGCTCGCTGGCACTCCGGAGGGCGTCGTCGTCCATCGTCATGGGTCCTTCAACGCGTTGGGAGGGAAAAGGCGGCTATAGCGCCAGCTCGGCCAAGGCGGCCCGCAGCTCCGGGATCCCGGCGCCGGTGCCGCTGCTGGTGGCAAACACCATCGGATGCGCGGCGGCGAATGTACCGGCCAGCGCCTCGACCTCGGCCCGCTTCGCGGCGAGTGCGGCCGGCTTCGGCACGTCGCACTTGGTCAGCACCAGCTGGAAGATCACCGCCGCCCGGTTGAGCAGGACCATCGCCTCGCGGTCGTTCTCCTTGAGCTCGATCCGCGCGTCCAGCAGCAGAAGCACCCGGCGCAGCGTCGGACGGCCGCGCAGGAAGTCGAACATCATCCCCTGCCAGTCCTCCTTCACCTCGCGGTTGGCCTTGGCAAAGCCGTAGCCCGGCATGTCGACCAGGGTCAGGCGGTCGGCCAGGGCGAAGAAGTTGAGCTGCCTGGTGCGGCCGGGCTCGGAGGACGCGCGGGCCAGCGCCTTGTGTCCCGTCAGGGCGTTGATCAGGCTGGACTTGCCGACGTTGGAGCGGCCGGCAAAGGCGATCTCGGGAAGAACCGGCTCCGGCAGCTGGTCGATGCGCTGCGCGCCGTGGAAGAAGCGGCAGGAGCCTGCGAACAGCAGGCGGCCGGCCTCGATCGCCTCGGCCTGCTCCTCCGTGGTCGGCGCCTGCGGGGTGAAGCCGCCGCCGGCGTCCGCGCGGCTCAGTTCTGCACCGTGCTGACCCGGCGCGTGCCGCCACCGAGGCGGGTGCGGCGCTGGATCAGCCATTGCTGCGTCACCGTGAGCAGGTTGTTCCAGCAGTAGTAGATCACCAGCCCGGCCGGCTGCCGGGCCAGGACGAACATGAAGATCAGCGGCATGATCTGGAACAGCCGCGCCTGCGCCGGGTCGGCCGGCGGCGGGTTCATCCGCTGCATCAGCAGCATGGTGCCACCCAGCACCATCGGCCACACGCCGAGATGCAGGAACGGGCTGAACACCGACGGGTCGAACGGGATCAGTCCGAACAGGTTGAACACGTTGGTGGGATCGGGTTCCGACAGGTCGCGTATCCAGCCGAAGAACGGCGCGTGCCGCATCTCGATGGTGACCACCAGGTCCTTGTACAGGCACCAGAACACCGGCACCTGCACCAGCATCGGCAGGCAGCCGGCGGCCGGGTTGGCACCTTCCTGCTTGTACAGCTGCATCATCTCGGTGTTCATCGCCACCGCGTCGCCCTTGTGGCGCTCGCGCACCGCCTGCATCTTCGGCGCCAGCAGCTTCATCTTGGCCATGGAGCGGAACTGCTTGATCGCCAGCGGGAAGAACAGCGTCTTGACGATCAGGGTGAAGGCCAGCAGCGCCAGGCCGAAATTGCCGAGTGCCGTGTTGAGCCAGTCCAGCACGTAGAAGATGGGCTTGGTCAGGAACGCGAACCAGCCGAAATCCACCGCCTTCCAGAAGTCGGTGGCGTGCAGCCGCGCCTGGTAGGCTTCCAGCAGGTGCACCTCCTTGGCGCCGGCGAACACGTGGCTGACGGTGTCGAGCGTGCCGCCGGCGGGAACGGGAAGTGCTGTCTGCGCGATGAAGTCGACCTGGTATACCCCGGCGCCGGCGTTGGGCTCGTAGCGGTAGCTGCCGGTCATCGGGTGGTCGCGGTCGGGCAGGATCGCGGTGAGCCAGTACTTGTCGGTGATGCCGCCCCAGCCGCCGTCGGGGCCTGCCGCCTGCACCGCAGACCAGCCGGCGCCGTTGTCGGTGGCAGCGTGGCTCTTGAGGCTGCTGTAGGACATCTCCTCCAGCCGGCCGTTGACCACCGCGATCGGACCCTCGTGCACCAGGTAGCCGCCGGTCACCTGCGGGGTGTAGGAGCGGCTGACCCGCGACCAGGGATACAGCGGCACCGGCTGCGCCGTGGTGTTGCGCACCCGCTGCTCGGCGGTGAACATGAAGTCGCGGTCCACCGACAGCACGATCTGGAACAGGAGGCCGGCGCCGTTGTCCCACGACAGGGTCACGGGGTGGGCGGGCGTGAGGGCGGACTGGTCAGCGGTCCACACGGTGGCGCTGCCCGGCACCTTCACGTCGCTGCCGACGGCGCTCCAGCCGAGCTGGACGATGTTGGGCTGCTTCTGGTTCTGCGGCTCCAGCACGCGAACCTCCGGGCTGCCCGGCTTCAGGGTTTCCCGGTAGTCGGTCAGGAGCAGGTCGTCGAGGCGGGCGCCGACCAGGTCGATGGAGCCGTGCATGCGTGGCGCCGTGATCGGCAGGCGCTTGTCGGAGGAAGGCGGGGAGATCGGCGCCGGCTGGGTGCCGGGCGGCGCCAGCTCGGCCACCGGACGCGGCGCGTCGGCCGCCGGCGTGGCCCGGGTGCTGCGCGCTTCCTGCTGGTGCACCCGGTTCTGCGTGGGCATCAGCCACTCGAAGCCGAGGATGATCGCGAGCGAGATCGCGAACGCGAGGAAAAGGCGCTTGTTGTCCATCAGCGGAAAGGCCGATCTCGATCAGGTTTGCAAGGGGAGCCGGGCCGTGCAGGCGCATCGCGCCGGCGGAACCGGGTCGTGGCCGCCTGGATGCCACGGGTTGCAGCGCAGGATGCGCAAGGCCGCGAGCCCGGTGCCGCGCACGACACCGTGCCGGTCGAGCGCCTGGAGCGCATAGTCGCTGCAGGAAGGCGAGAACCGGCAGTTCGGGCCCAGCACTGGCCGCAGCACGAGCTGGTAGGTGCGGATGAGGAGGCGGAGCCCGGCGCGGACTGCGCAGGCGATGAACGCGATCACGGCGTCCGGCGATCGGCAAGGGGCACGCCGGCGCGCTTCAGCGCCCGACGGACGTCGTCGAGAAGTGCCGGAAACGGCCGGGACCGGGTGCCGTCGCGGCCGATCAGCACCAGGTCGACGCCGGCCAGGGCGGAACCGCGCGCCGCCTGGTCTCGCAGGACCAGACGCGCGGCCTCGCGCAGGCGGCGCTTGGTGCGGTTGCGTACCACCGCGTTGCCGACCTTCTTGGTCACGGTGAAGCCGAGCCGCGCCGGTGCGTCGTCGTCTCGCGGCAGGGCTTGAAGCACCAGTCCCGGCATCGGCGCCTTGGCGCCCTTGGCAGCGACGCGGAGGAACTCTGCGCGACGCTTGAGCCGGATCAGGGAAGACGCCATCGCGGCACCCTTTCCTGCGCCCGACCCGACCGGCCGGACAACGCCCTTAGGCGGAAAGACGCTTGCGGCCCTTGGCGCGGCGGCTGGACAGCACGTTGCGGCCGCCCACGGTCGCCATGCGGGTGCGGAAGCCATGGCGCCGCTTGCGGACCAGCTTGGACGGTTGATAGGTGCGCTTCACGCGGGGCATCCTCCTGGTCGGATGGCCCAGCGCGGGAAGCGGCGGACCGGTCGAGGGTGTGGACAAGCAAAAACGGCGCAGCGTCGCACGCAGCCGCCTCCGGAGCGGCGGCTTATAGGCGCCGCGGGGCCGGACCGTCAACCAGGCGACCATGTCGTTTCAGGAATGGCTTGAGCCGCGGGCTGGATCGGTTGATGCTGCGCGACGCATGGTCCGCTCGCACCCGATTCTCCGCTCGATCCTCCCGGCTGGGCTGGTGCTCCTGGCCTCCCTGGCCGTCTTGTCCGACGGGGTGCCGCCGCTGGTCCGGGTGGTGGCGCCGGCCGTCGTCGCCCTGGCTGCCGGCCTAGCGCTCGGACGCGGCGACGCCGCCGGGCTCGCCGCCCGGCGCGGGATCGAGGCCCGTGCCGAGGCGGCCGAGGAAGCCAGTGCCCGGCTGGTGAAGGCGGCAGGGGAGATGCGCCACGATCTGCGCGGCATCCTGTCGCCCGCCCTTCTGACCGCGGACCGGCTCACCACGAGCCAGGACCCGGTGGCGCGCCGTGCCGGCGAAACCATGGTGGCGACGATCGACCGGGCGGAAGCGCGGCTGCGGCGCAGCGACGCCTAGCCGTGACGCAGCAGGGCCGCCCTGAGGCGGTACCGCCCCGGCGCAGGACCGTTCAGCGCTGGATCAGCTCGACCTTGTAGCCGTCCGGGTCCTCCACGAAGGCAATCACGGTCGTGCCGTGCTTCACTGGCCCGGCCTCGCGCGTGACCTTGCCGCCGCCGGCGCGCACCTGCTCCACCGCTTCCGCCACGTTCGGCACGCCGACCGCGAAGTGGCCGAAGCCGGTGCCGACCTCGTAGCCGTCGTCCTGCCCCCAGTTGTAGGTCAGCTCGATCTCGGCCTGGCCATGCGCGTTGTCGTCGTAGCCGACGAAGACAAGGGTGTACTCGCCGGCCGGCACCTCGCTGCGGCGCAGCTCGCGCAGGCCGAGCAGCCGGTAGAAGGCCAGGCTCCGGTCAAGGTTCTTCACCCGGACCATGGTGTGCAGGTAGCTGCTCATTCGGTGTTCTCCGCCACGCCCGCCGGGTGGATCCCGATCAGGAACAGGTTGTCCCGGTCGGCGGCCTCGCGCAACCGGCCCGGGTCCGTCAGAAGGGTGCCTCCGGCCTCGAATGCAATCCCCCGCACCCCTGCAGCACGCGCCGCCACAACGGTGCGCGGACCGATCGTCGGCAGGTCGGCGCGGCGGTCCTGGCCCGGCTTGACCAGCTTCACCAGCACGCCGCCGGGCCCCGGCTGCCTGAGCGAGCCTGCGCGTTCCAGCATCCGGTCGGTGCCTTCCAGCGCCTCGACCGCCAGCACCAGCCCGTTCTGCACCACGCAGCCCTGGCCCACGTCGAGCCGGCCCAGCGCCTGCACCACCGCCACCCCGCGCCTGATGTCCGCCCAGGCCTCCGGGTCCGGGACGTGGCGGCCGAGGGCGCCCGCCCCCCCGAGCGATCCCGGCAGGAACTCGTGAGCGCCGCGCACATGAAATCCCTCCTCGCCCAGCACGCGCACCAGGGCGGCGAGCAGCCCGTCATCGCCGGCAAACAGCGCGCGTCCGATGCGGGCCAGGATGCGGGCGCCTTCCGCATCCGGGCGCAGGTCCCGCAGCGACGGCCGGCGAACCGGGCCGATCAGCACCAGCTCGGTGCAGCCTCGGGCGTGCAACGCCGACAGGATGCGCCCGGCGGCGGCCAGGCGGTGGAACTCGTGCGGCCAGGGCCCGACCACCGCCGGCTCGGCGAAGTCCTGGAAGGCGACGATGAACACCGCCCTGCCCGCCCGCGCGGCGCTGGCCGCCACCTCGCCTGGAAGCGGCCCGCCGCCGGCCAGGATGCCAAGCGGGCCGCGGGTTACGCCGAGCGGCGGGATCAAGCGCCGTCGCTCTCCTCGACTCCGAGCCCCCGCGTGGCGATGCGCACCAGGCCGCGCCGGCTCGGTGCGTCGATGAAGGCCAAGATTTCGGCGACGCGCGGGTCATCGGCATGTTCGGCACGCACCGAGGCAAGGCGCTGCGCGAAGGCCGGCTGGCCCGACACCTGGCGCGGATAGAGCTCCCGGAACGCGCGGCGGAGGCGATGCATGCCGGGTGCGGCGATGCCGCTGCGCCGCAGCCACACCCAATTCAGCCCGACCAGCCGGGCGCGGTTGCCGAGCACGCTGCCATACGGGATCACGTCGCTCTCGACCCCGCACACGCCGCCGACCATCGCCGCACGGCCGATGCGGACGAACTGGTGCAGCGCGGCCGAGCCCATGATCCGGGCGTCGTCCGCGATCTCGACGTGGCCACCCATGACCACGTTGTTGACGATGATGACGCGGTCGCCGAGCCGGCAGTCATGGGCGACGTGGGCGTTGGCCATGATCAGGCAGTCGGCGCCGATCCGGGTGAGGCCGCCGCCGGCGGCCGTGCCGCGGTGCACGGTGGCGCCTTCGCGGATGACGGTGCGGGGCCCGACCACGCAGCGCGTCGGCTCGCCGCGATACTTCAGGTCCTGCGGCGCCATGCCGACAGTGCAGAACGGGAACAGCCTGGCGCCGTCGCCGATGCTGGTCTGCCCGTCGACCACCACATGCGACACCAGCTCGACCCCGTCGCCCAGCACCGCCTCTGGGCCGACGCTGCACCACGGCCCGATCCGCACCCCGGCGCCGATCGCTGCACCGGGCGACACCACGGCGCTCGGGTGAACGATGGGATGGCGGTCAGGCTGATGCGTGCGCCCGGCCTGCTTCAGCCCGGCGAGGTCAGCGGACATGGATCATGCAACTCCATCATCGGCGGCGTCGAAACGGGCGGCGCCATCCAGGACGGCTTAAGGACCGCCCATCTGGCGGCCAAGACACGAGATGTTACCGGGCTTGTCGGGCCGCCAGCTCGTCGATGATCATCGCGCCGTAGCTGGCTTCGGCCACCGACACGCCGTCCACACGGGCCACGCCGCGGAACTTGTAAACGTTGCCGCGCGCGCGCTCCTTGACCACGTGGATGCGGAGCTGGTCGCCCGGAACCACCGGGCGCCGGAACTTGGCGTTCTCGATGGTCATGAAATAGACCAGCTTGCTTTCGATGCTGCCGAGCTCGAGCACCACCAGGGCGGCCGCCTGCGCCATCGCCTCGATGATCAGCACGCCCGGCATCACCGGACGACTGGGGAAATGGCCCTGGAAGAACGGCTCGTTGACCGAAACGTTCTTGATGCCGATCCCCGACACCCCGGGCACCACGTCCACCATGCGGTCGATCATCAGGAACGGGTAGCGGTGCGGAAGCGCCGCCATGATCTTCTGGATGTCGATGGTTATGCCGGCGCCGATGGGACGGGCGCCGATGTCGGCATCCTCCGCCGCGGCCGCCGACCCGTCCGGCTCGTTCTGTGTCGCCCCGTCCATCAGGATCGAACCCTTCTCCCTCACCCTGGTTCCGGATCAACCGCAACCGGATCGCCGTCCTGGCCGCCGCGCGCCGTGTCAGGCCGCTTCGCCAGACGCCGGAGTGCCGCCACGTTGCGGAAGAACTCCCGGAATGGCATCGCCGGACTACCGATCACATCGGCGCCCGCTTCCACATCCGACATCACGCCGCACTGCGCGCCGATCCGGGCCTTGGCGCCGATCCGGATGTGGCCGATCAGCCCCGCCTGCGCCGCGACGGTGACGAAATCCCCGAGCTCCGTCGATCCGGAAATTCCTGCCTGAGCCACCACGATGCAGCAACGACCGAGGCGCACGTTGTGCCCGATCTGCACCAGGTTGTCGAGGCGGGAGCCGGCGCCGATCACCGTGTCCTGCGCCGAGCCGCGATCGATCGTGGCGTTGGCACCGATCTCCACGTCGTCCCCGATCACCACCCGGCCGAGCTGCGGCACGGACACGAAGCCGCCCGACCCGAGCGCGAAGCCGAAGCCTTCCTGGCCGATGCGGGCACCGGGAAACAACGTCACGCGGGCACCCAGCACCGCGTGGCTCAGGCTGACGTGGCTGCCGATGCGGCAGTCCGGGCCGACCACGACGCCCGGACCGATCACCGCGCCAGTACCGATACGGGTGCCGGCGCCGATCTCTGCCCCGGCGCCGACATGAACGAACGGCCCGATCTCGGCGGCGGGGTCGATTGCCGCACCCGCCTCGACCACGGCGCTGCGGTGGATGCCGGGCGTCGCCGCCTCGCGCGGATGGAACAGGGCGGCGATCCGGGCCCAGGCGAGGTAGGGCTGTGTCGTGACGAGGGCGGCGCAGGAGGACGGCACCCGGTCCGCAAAGGCGGGCGACACGATCACGGCACCCGCGCCGGTGTTGGCCAGCTGCGGCAGGTAGCGCCGGTTGTCGAGAAAGCTGACCTGGTCCGGCCGGGCCGCCTGCAACGGCGCAACGCCCGAGAACACCCTGTCGGCGGGGCCACGTAGCTCGGCTGCCGCTTCCTCCGCCAGGCGACCGAGCGGGTGGGGACCGGTGCGGGCGAAGAAGCGCCCGTCCCCTGGCCCGTCCC
>CAXTCK010000018.1:23693-31005 GCA_964242425.1 uncultured Acetobacteraceae bacterium
GCCCGTCCCCTGGCCCGTCCCTTGGCCCGGACCCGCCGGGACGGCCTGCCGCGTGCGCCATCCGGCTTCCCGCCCCCGCTACTTCCGCGCGGCGGCCTTTGGTGCCGCCGGCGGTGCTGCCTGCGGTGCCTGCGCCGAAGCGGCCATCACCGGCTGCGGGCCCGGGTTGGCGGTGGTCGGATAGGTGCCGCTTCTGGCCAGCACCTCCGCGTCGACACCATCGGCCGGGATGAACACCGAAGGCAGGGTGGAGTTGAGCTGGTTCACCACCTGGGGCGTGATGTCGAACTCCGGCATGTTGAGCGCCACCTGCTCGCGATGCAGCACGAAGTTCATGCCGTGCGAGGCCGACACCTGCTTGATCACCTGCACCAGCTCGCGCTCGATCTGGCCGATGGCGACCTGCGCCGCTTCCTGGATGATGCGGTTGCGGTTGCGGAAATCCTTCTGCGCCGCCTGCACCCGGGCCTGGAGCGCGCGCACCCGCGTCTGCACCTGTTCCTGGGTCAGGCCCTTGGCGGCGGCCTGGATCTGCTGCTGGCTTTCACGCCAGCCCGCCTGCTCCTTCTGCGCGTCGCCGTTCAGCTTGTCGCGCCTGGCGCCCAGCACCTTCTCGACCTGCTGTGCCGCCGACGAGGCGTGCATCACCTCGGGCACGCTGATGATGCCGAACACCGCGGGCGGCGGCGAGGAACCCTTCGGCAGGTCGGTCAGGGACGGAATGGGCGGCAGCGGCAGCACCGGCTGTACCTGCGGACCCTGCGCCTGCGGATCCGGCTGCTGCTGCTCGTCCTGCGCGGGAAGCGCTGCCGGCACCGCCTGGGGAGCCTGACGCTGCTGCGGCGCTGCCCTGTGTCGGGCGGGAGCGGACGCCTCGGCCGGTTGGCTGCTCTTGGGCACGAACCAGCCGCCGTTCTGCTGCGCGTGCGCAGCCGGGACGAGAAGCGGCGCCTGCAACAGCAGGGCGCCCGCCAGCAGGATTGTGCCGGTGGAACGGAACATCATCACCTCAGAATTGCGAGCCGAAGCCGAATCGGAAGACCTGCTGCTTGTCGCTGGGCTGCTTCACCACCGGGATGCCGAGATCGACGTTGATCAGGCCGAACGGGCTTTTCCAGGACACGCCGACACCGGTGCCGACGCGCGGGCGCAGGTTGTTGCCCAGGATCTGCTGGTTGAGGCTGGGCGGGAAGTCGTTGCGGATCACGCGCTCCCCGGACAAGCCGCCGACGTCGACGAAGTAGCGTCCGGACAGGCCGAGATCCGGACCCACGGGAAGCGGGAAGTTGAGCTGGCTGGACTGCGTGTAGATGAAGCGGCCGCCCAGCGCGTCCGCCGCCGGATACCGGCCGGTCGGCTTGGAATAGGGACCGACGCCACCATCGTAGAAGCCGCGCAGGTTGTCGCCGCCCAGGTAGAAGTTGTCGACGATGTCCTGCCGGCCGCCGCCGTAGTCGACCAGGTAGCCGGTGCCCGCCTTGAGCGAGACCGTCCAGTCGTGGTTGCCGGTGAAGTAGTCCAGCGGGATGAAGTAGGACCCGTCGATCTTGCCGCGGACGTACTTCTCGTTGCCGCCAAGGCCGGCCACGTCGACGCCCAGCGTGACCACGTAGCCGTTATGAGGCGCCAGCCGGCTGTCGCGGCGGTCATAGGCGAGCGTGGTGCCGACCTGCGACAACAGGGACGTGCCTTCCTCCGCCTGCACGTAGAGGCTGGCCTGGGTGAAGATGTCGGACACGCGCCGGTCGGTCAGGGTGTAGTTCCAGGACTGCGACAGGTAGCGATTGAAGGCGTAGCCGATGCGCGCGGTGCCGCCGAGCCGGGTCTCGTAGTAGTTCTGGACGCTTGAACTGTTGCCCTCGGTCTCGATGTCGAACAGGTCGATGCCCGCGACCATGTTGCGTCCGAGGAAGTAGGGATCGGTCAGCGACAGGTCCGCCTGGCTCTCGTACTGGGCCAGGGTGCCGCTCAGGCTGGCGTCGATGCCCGAGCCGACCAGGTTGGACTGGCGGATGCCGGCATTGCCGAGCACGCCGGCATCGGTCGAGTAGCCGCCGCCCAGCGTGATCTGGCCGGTCGGCTTCTCGGAGATGTCGGCGTTGACGTTCACCCGGTCCGGCGCGGAGCCGGGAGTGGTTTCCACCGTGACCGTGTTGAAGAAGCCCAGGTCCTGCAGGCTCTGCTTGGCGCGGCGCTGCTCGGCGGGCGTGAACGGGTCGCCCTCGGCGAAGCCGAACTGGCGCCGGATCACCCGGTCCTGGGTGATGGTGTTGCCGTTGATGTCGATGCGGTCGACATACACGCGCGGGCCCTCGCTGACGTCGAACAGCAGGTCCACGGTGTGGTTGTCGGTGTTGCGCGCGATCTCCGGGTGCACGGAGGCGAAGGGCTGCCCACTGGCCTGGAGCCTGGTCTGCAGCGCTTCCGTCACCCGCTGGATGTCGTCGCCGTTGTACCACTGGTGCTCGAACAGCCCGATCTGCGGACGCAGGGACTCGGAGCTGACGTGGCGCAGGGTGGACTTCACCTCGATGTGGCCGATGCGGTAGCGCGGCCCCTCGCTGATGGTGAAGGTGATCAGGAACGACTTGCGGTCGGGTGCCAGCTCGGCGGTCGCGTCGGCGACGGTGAAGTCGACATAACCGTTGCGCAGGTAGAAGCGGCGCAGCAGCTCAGAGTCGTACTTGACGCGGTCGGGGTTGTACTCGTCGGAGGACGAGAAGAACCGGTACCAGGCGGTTTCCTTGGACGTGATCACCTGCGACAGGCGATTCTCGCTGAACGCCTTGTTGCCGACGAAGCTGATCTTGCGCACCAGGGTCAGCTCGCCCTCGGTGATCTGGAAGATCACGTCCACCCGGTTGTGCGACAGCCGGATGATCTGCGGCGTCACGGTGACGGCGTAGCGGCCCTTCTGGGCATACAGGTCGAGGATCTTCTGCCGGTCGCGGCTGGCCATCTCGGGAGTGTAGACGGCGCGCGCGCGCAGCTCGATCTCCTTGCGCAGGTCGTCGTCCTTGACCGCGTGGTTGCCCTCGAACGAGATGCGGTTGACGATCGGGTTCTCGACCACCACCACCACCAGCGTGTCGCCGTGGCGGTGCAGGGTCACGTCGCGGAACAGCCCGGTGGCGTAGAGCGTCTTCAGGCTGCGGTCGAGCTCCTCCTGGTTGAACGGCTCGCCCGCCTGCACCACCAGGTACGACAGCACGGTGCCGGTCTCGATGCGGTTGTTGCCCTGCACCTGGATCGACCGGATGGTGCCGCCGGACTCCGCCGGCTCCGATGCCGGGCCACGCGCGGCGACGCGACGCGCCGGGTGATGTCGCACCCCATGCGCGCCCGTTCCCTGGCGCTGGGCCGCAGCCGGGGCCTGCGCATCCTGGGCGGCTGCGGCGGCGGTGGCGAAGGGAAGCAGGCAGACGGAAGCGAGCAGAGCAGAACGTTTACCGGACAAGGCGACCCATCCCCCAGAGCTGTCCGAGGCCGCTTCCCCCGGGCCGGGGTTCGCCGCTCGCTCGGACGCCGACCCGCCGCCGCCATCGGACGATGACGAAATCGGGAGGCAGCGTCCGTTGGGCGGAGCTACCCGAATACCAAGCACCTGCGCAAGCGCGGCACCGCGACCGCTTCGATCGCGGTCGTCACCCGATCACGTGCCGCAGCCAGCCGAACAGGCCGAACTGGGCCAGGTCGTTGACGGTGGCGAACAGGAACACGCCCGCGATCAGGGCGAAGCCGGCGCGGAAGCCGGCTTCCTGCACGCCGCGCGACACCGGCCGGCCGCGCAGGGCCTCGATCGCGTAGAACACGAGCCGTCCGCCATCCAGGATCGGCACGGGCAGGAGGTTCACCAGCCCGAGGTTGATCGACAGGATGGCCATGAAGGTCATGAGGCTGGCGGTGCCGGCGGCTGCGAACTGGCCGGACATCTGGGCGATGCGGAGCGTGCCGCCGAGCTGGGACGCCGCGACGTGGCCGGTGAGCATCTGCCACAGCCCCGCGACCCAGCTCACGCTGACCACCGCGGTGGTATGGATCGCGGCCACCACGGCCTCGCCCGGACCCACGCGCCGGGGCGGCGGCGGCTCGGCCATCACGCCGAGCTGCCCGGTGGTCAGCCCGCCACCGCCATGCACGGTGCCGAGCGTCGCCTGCAGATCGCGCTCGTGGCCGTCGCGCAGCACCTCGAGGCGCACGGTCCGGCCCGGGCTGGCAGCGATCAGCCGCTGAAGGTTGCCGAAGCTGGCGATGGTGGCGCCGTCCACCGCCTGGATCAGGTCGCCCTGCTTCAGGCCCGCCCGCTCGGCGGCGCTGTTGGGCGCGACCCCGCCCACGGTCGGGCGCATCATCGCCACGTCGGCCTGGTCGGCCGGCTTGCCCGCAGTGGCGAACACGGCGGCGAACAGCACCACGGCCAGGAGGAAGTTGAACACCGGACCGGCGACGATCACGATCGCCCGGCTCAGCACCGGCTTGTCGTGGAAGGTGCGGCCGGGCAACCAGGCGGCGCGCATCTCGGAAGTGGCGTCCTCCGGGCCCTCGAAGCCGTGCGGCTTCACATAGCCGCCGATCGGCAGCACGCAGAGGCGCCACTCGGTGCCGACGCGGTCGCGCCAGCGGAACAGCGGCCTGCCGAAGCCGATGGAGAACACCTCCACGTGCACGCCGCGCCAGCGCGCCGCGAGGTAGTGGCCGAGCTCGTGCACGAACACCAGCACGCCGAGCACGAACACGGCGGCAAGAACGGTACGCAGGAAATCGGGCATGGTGGGCGAAGCCTCCGGAACTCAGGCGGCGCGTGCGGCGGCGCGGTGGGACGCGTGGGCCTCGGCCTGTCGCCTCGCCTCCCCGTCCCAGTGCAGCACCGCGTCGATGGTGTCGGCCGGCGGCGCGCCGAGCCGGTCCAGCACCGCCTCCACCAGCCGGGCGATGTCGAGAAAGCCGATCCGCCGCCCGAGAAAGGCGTCCACCGCGACCTCGTTGGCCGCGGACAGGATCGCCGGCGCGGCGCCGCCGGCCCGCAGGGCGGCGCGGGCCAGCCGGAGTGCCGGGAAGCGCACGGGGTCGGGCGTCTCGAAATCGAGCCGGCCGACCTGCGCCAGGTCCAGGCGCGGGCTCGTGGTGGCGATGCGCGCCGGCCAGGCCAGGGTGTGGGCGATCGGGATGCGCATGTCGGGCGCGCCCAGCTGCGCCAGCACGCTGCCGTCGGTGTAGTGCACCAGCCCGTGCACCACCGATTGCGGATGCACCAGCACGTCGATCCGCTCCTCGGGCAGGTCGAAGATGCGTGCCGCCTCGATCACCTCCAGGCCCTTGTTGAACATGGACGCGGAGTCGATGCTGATCTTGGCGCCCATGGACCAGGTCGGATGGCGAAGTGCTGCTTCCGGCCCGGCCTTTTCCATCTCCTCGGAGGTGGCGGTGCGGAACGGGCCACCGGACGCGGTGAGCACGACCTTCTCGACCTCGGAGGCCTGCTTGTCGGCCATGGCCTGGAACAGGGCGTTGTGCTCGGAATCGACCGGCAGCAGCGTGGCGCCGGCCTGCTTCACCGCGCGCAGCATCACGTCGCCGGCGCAGACCAGCGCTTCCTTGTTGGCCAGCGCCACCGTGCGGCCGCCGCGAATCGCTGCAAGCGTCGGCGCCAGCCCGGCGGCGCCGGTGATCGCGGCCATGGTCCAGTCCGCCGGCTCCGACGCCGCCTCGCACACCGCGTCGCGGCCACCGGACACGCGTATGCCGGTGTCGTGGAGCAGGCGGCGGAGAACGGGAAGGGCCTCCTCATCGGCGATCACCGCGTGTCCCGCACGCAGCGCCCTCGCCTGCTCGGCGAGCCTGGACGCGTTGCGGCCGCCGACCAGCACCGCGACGCGGTAGCGCTCCGGCGCCTGAAGCAGCAGGTCCACCGTGCTGGTGCCGATGCTGCCGGTGCTGCCCAGGATGGAAACGCTCTTCATGTCAGGAGGTCCCGCGGGCTGCCGGCCCCGCCGCATGAGGAAGAACGAAGGCATACCAGAAGCCCGCACCCTGCGGTGCCGCCAAAGACAACAGGGCAGCCACCGGTGCGGCGGCGAGCAGTCCATCGAACCGGTCCAGCAGGCCGCCATGGCCCGGGATCAGCCGGCCGGAATCCTTGACCCCGCTGCGGCGCTTGAACGCGCTTTCGGCGAGGTCCCCCGCCTGCGACACCAGGCCCAGCAGCAGCCCGGCGCCAAGCCAGCGCCCGGCGGCGGCGCCGAGGCCGGCGCCGGCCGGCATCGGCAGAAGCAGCGCCAGCAGCGCTCCCACCAGCATGGCGCCGAGCAGGCCGCCTATCGAGCCCGACCAGGTCTTGCCCGGCGAGATGCGCGGCGCGAGCCTGGCGCCGCCCAGGGCGCGGCCGGCGAGGTAGGCGAAACTGTCGCTCGACCACACCACCAGCACCACGAACAGCACGCCGTCCCAGCCGTTGCCGACAACAAAGCGCAGCCACAACAGCGACAGCCCGGCCAGCCCGATCACGATCGTCCCGGCGGCGACCCACGGCCCGAGCAGCACCGGGGCCGCCAGCATGAGCGCCGCCTGGTCCCAGCGCCCGGGAAGGAGGGCGGCAAGGCAGGCGACCAGGGGCCAGGCCACCAGCACGATCCCGCGCAGGCTGCGCGCCGGATGACGCAGCAGCCCGGCCCATTCCAACCCGGCACCCGCCAGCCCCAGCATCACCATCGCCGCGAACAGCCAGCCGCCGCGCCAGATGCAGCCGAGCCCGAGCGGCGCCAGCAGTGCCGCCGACACGAGGCGCAGGCGCAGGTCGCGCCAGCTCCGCCCGGTGGCGGGCGTCGCGGCCAGGGTGCTGGCCCCTGCCTTGTCCACGTCAGCCAGGACGGGTGCCGTAGCGACGCTCGCGCCGGGTGAACACGTCGATCGCCTCGGCAAGGTGGTGGGCCTCGAAATCGGGCCACAGCACGTCCAGGAACACCAGCTCGGCATAGGCGGACTGCCAGAGCAGGAAGTTGGACAGCCGGCACTCGCCGCTTGTGCGTATCACCAGGTCCGGGTCGGGGACGCCGTCGGTGGACAGGTAGCGGGCGAAGCCGGCCTCATCCAGCGCGTCCAGTTGCAGGGCGCCGGCCTGGGCGGCGGCGGCGACGCGCCGGGCCGCCTGCAGGATCTCCGCGCGCGCGCCATAGGACAGCGCCACGATCAGGGTCAGCCGGGTGTTGGACGCGGTGAGGCGTTCGGCGGCTTCCAGCTCGGCGCGTATCTCGGGGCCGAACCGCTCGTGCTCGCCGATCACGCGCACGCGCACGCCTTCGCGGTGCAGCTCGGC
>CAXTCK010000019.1:0-30950 GCA_964242425.1 uncultured Acetobacteraceae bacterium
CTGGCCGTGGTCGCCGTCGCCGGTCTGGGCGTCGAGGCGGCCGAGCTCCGCTTCCGCCGCCGCGAGCGCGTCGGCCACACGCGCCAGCGCCCGGGCGACGCGCTGAGCGGTTTCGCTCGAGCCCGGCGTCGCGTCGGGCCAGGCGGGAGTGGCCGCGCCCGTTTTCCCGTCCGCCTTCCCGTTCGCTGCCTCGTTTGCCGCCTCGTCCGGGGGCGCCGGCGGCGCCGGTGCGGCATGGCCCACACGAAGTGCCGCGGTTTCGCAGGGCGCCAGCCAGTAACGCTCCAGCTCGTCGTCGAGCCAGGTGAGGGTGAGCGAGCAGCCTTCCATGTCCAGGCTGGTGACGTATTCGCCGACCAGGGGCGATACCACGGTGATGCCGTGCCGGTGCAGCATCGCCGCGACATGGGTCCACAGCACGAACAGTTCCTCGTGCTTGGTACCCCCCAGCCCGTTCAGCAGCACCGCGGCGCGGGTCCCGGCATCGGCCGGCGCTTCCGCCACTAGGCGATCGACCAGCAGGGCCGCCAGGGCGTCGGCGCGGGGGATCGGCGTCTCGTCGATGCCCGGCTCGCCGTGGATGCCGAGCCCGATCGCCATCCGCCCGTGCGGCACGGTGAACAGCGGCTCCGAGGCACCGGGAAGCGTGCAGCCGCCGAACGCCACGCCGAACGAGCGCGTGCGGTGGTTGGCCAGCCGTGCCACCCGCTCGACCTCGTCCAGCGACAATCCCGCTTCCGCGGCGGCACCGGCGATCTTGAACACCGAAACGTCGCCGGCGACGCCGCGCCGCTTTTCCTCGCTGCCGGCCGGTGCGCTGGCGACGTCGTCCGTCACCGCCAGCACCCGCACGTCCAGCCCGCTTCCGCGCAGGCGCTCGGCGGCGAAGCCGAAGTTCAGCACGTCGCCGGCATAGTTGCCGAACCCGAGCAGGATGCCGCCGCCGCGCTCGGCCAGCCGCGCCACCGACGCAACCAGGCGGGTGGCGGGGGAGGCGAACACGTCGCCCGCCACCGCCGCGTCCGCCAGGCCGGGGCCGACATAGCCGACAAAGGCCGGGTAGTGGCCGCTTCCGCCGCCGATCACCACGGCGACCTTGCCCGGCGGCGTGGCGGTGGCCCGGACCGCGCCGCCCGCGACGGGCCGCACCAGATGCGGATGAACCGCGCAGCAGCCGCGCAGGGCGGCGTCGGCAAAATCGTCCGCATCGTCGAACACGTGGGTCATGCCGTCACCCTCGAACCAGGGCCCCCGGACCGGGGCGCCGCCGGGACGCCCCGGCCATTCTCACTTGCCCAGCGTGAAGGGCGCGGTGAAGCGGGACGCGTTCGCCTTGGTGATCAGGATGCAGTTGAACAGCTGCTTCTCGTTCGGCGCACCCGTCTTGCCGGTCTTGATGAAGCTGTTCGCCTCGTCCACCGCCTTGGCCGAAAAGGTCGCCACCGGCTGCAGCACGGTGTACTGCAGCTCGCCCGCCTTGATCGCCGACACCGCGTCGGGGGAGCCGTCGAAGCCGCCGACCTTGATGCTGGAAAGCTTGCCCGCTTCCTTCAGCGCGGCGATCGCACCCAGCGCCATCTCGTCGTTGCCGCTGATCACGCCGATGATGTCGGGATGCGCCTGCAGCAGGTTCTGCATCTTGTCGTGCCCCTGGGTGCGGTCCCAGTTCGCGACCTGGGAGCCCACCTTCTTCAGGCCGGTGTACTGGCTGAGCACGGTCTCGTAGCCGTTGGAGCGGGTGGCGGCGTTGTTGTCGGACGGCGAGCCCAGCAGCTCGACGTAGTTGCCCTTCTGGCCGACCTTCTTCACCCACTGCTGTGCGCCCAGCGCCGCGCCTTGCGCGTTGTTGGACACGAGCTGCGCTTTGGCCAGGCCCTCCTGGTTGATCTCGGCGTTGACCAGGATCACCGGGATGTTGGCGGCGATCGCCTTCTTCACCGCACCCAGCGAGCCGCTGGCGTTGGCGGGATCGAGGATGATCGCCACCGAATGGTTGGTGATGGCGGTGTCGATGAGGTTGCTTTCGGTGTTGGTGTCGCCCTTGGACGCACCGACGCTGGCCTTGTAGCCGAGCTTCTGCGCTTCGGCCGCCGCCACCTTGCCCTCGGTCAGCCAGTACGGGTTGGAGGGGTCGTTGACGATGATCGACATCAGCCCGCCGGCGGCGTGGGCCGGGGTGGCGAGCCCGGTCGCGAGCGGTGCCGCGACGGCCAGGGCCGTCATCGCCAGGAACATGGACTTCTTGGACATTGTGTTCGCTTCTTCCCTAGGTGGAACGAGGATGCCGGTTGATCCGGCGATGGTCGGCAGGAGAGCTTCCGGCGTCACCCTGCCTGTGCAACGGGGGCCGCCCCGGCGCCCGATCCTGGGCTCGCGGGCCGGCGGCGGCGGTATTGCACGGCGTTCAGCAGCACCGCCAGCACGATCACGGCGCCGGTGAACACGGTCTGCCAGTACGACGAGATGCCGATGATCACGAGGCCGTCGGACAGGAAGCCGATCACGAAGGCGCCGAGCAGGGTGCCGCGCACGTTGCCGCGGCCGCCGGTGAGTGCCGCGCCGCCGATCACCACCGCGGCGATGGCGGTGAGCTCGTAGGACACGCCCGCGGTGGGCCCGGCCGAGGTGAGCTGCGAGGACAGGATCAGCCCGGCCAGGGCGGCGCAGATGCCCGACAGCACGTACACCGACACCTGCACCTTCTTCACCGGCACGCCGGACAGCTCGGCCGCGCGCTCGTTGCCGCCGGACGCGTAGAGCCAGCGGCCGAACGCGGTGCGGCCCAGCACCATGTTGCCGGCGATGGCGACCACCGCCAGCACCACCACTCCGATCGGGATGCCGAGGAGATGGTTGAAGCCGAGCCAGTTGAAGCCGGTGTTGCCGAGCGACGCGCTGCCGCCGAGGTTGTTGTAGGTCAGCCCGTTGGTGATCAGCAGCGCGATGCCGCGTGCCACGTACATCACGCCCAGCGTGGCGACGAACGCCGGCACCTTGAAGCGCGCGACCAGGATGCCGTTGACCAGGCCGACGCAGCCGCCGAGGGCGCAGGTCAGCACCGCCACCACCCAGACCGGCGGGTACAGCACCACGCCCAGGCTGTTCAGCGTCACGCCCTGCATCAGGAAGCCCGCGAAGACGCCGCTCAAGCCCAGCGTGGATCCCACCGACAGGTCGATGCCGCCGTTCAGGATCACCAGCAGCATGCCGATCGCCAGGATGCCGAAGATCGCCACGTGCGACGTCATGGTGAGGAAGTTGCCGACCGAGAAGTAGTACGGCGACAGGGCCGAGAACACCGCGATGATCACGATCAGCGCGAAGAACGCCCGTCCCTCGAGCAGCAGCCTGCCGATCTCGATGTCGCCCACAAGCGCGCCGAGGCCGCTGCGCCTGGGGGATGAAACGGTGGTGTTGCTCATGGTGTGGCTCTGCCTGTCGTTCGTTCTGCCGTCAGCCGACCACGGCCTCGCCGGAAGCGGCCATGATCTCCTCCTTGGCCACGTCCGGTCCGAACTCGGCCGAGATCCTGCCCCGGCGCATCACCACGATGCGGTGCGCGACGCCGTGGCATTCCTGGACTTCCGAGGTCGAGAACACCACCGCCAGCCCCTGCGCCGCCTTTTCGCCCAGCAGCCGGAACACTTCCGCCTTGGCGCCGATGTCGATGCCGCGCGACGGCTCGTCCAGCAGGATCATGGTCGGGTGCGTCGCCAGCATCTTGCCGATCACGACCTTCTGCTGGTTGCCGCCGGACAAGGAGCCGATCGGCACGCCGCCGCCGGGGGTCTTGATGTGGACGTTGCGGATCGAGGCGTCCACCAGCGTGCGCTCGCGCGCGGCCGAGGTGAGCAGGCGCCTGGTGAAGGCGCCGATGTTGGCCAGCGACAGGTTCTGGCCGACGCTCATGGTCTGCACCAGCCCGTCGCGCTGCCTGTCCTCCGGCACCAGCACGAGCCCTTTGGCGATGCGCTGGGCGATGCTGAGGCCGGCGAGCGGCTCGCCTTGCAGCATCACCTCGCCGCCTCGCATCGGCACGCGGCCGGCGATCGACTCCAGCAGCTCGGTGCGCCCGGCTCCCATCAGGCCGTAGATGCAGACGATCTCGCCTGCGCGCACGTCCAGCGACAGGTGGTCCACCAGGAGGCCCGACCCGGCGGCGTCCGCCACGCACACGTTGCGCACCGACAGGCTGATCTCGCCGAACGCATAGCCGCCGGGCGGAGAGCCGCGGTCGTAATGGTCGCCCACCATGTTGCGGACGATCCACTGCAGGTCGATGTCACGGGCTTCCCCCGTGGCGGTGATGGCGCCGTCGCGCAGCACCACCGCGTGGTCGGTGATCTGCAGCGCTTCCTCGAGATGATGCGAGATGTACACGATCGATACGCCGCGGGCGGTCAGGTCGCGTATCACCTTGAACAGTACCTCGACCTCAGCCGCACTCAGCGCCGAGGTCGGCTCGTCCATGATCAGGATGCGCGCGTCCACCGACAGCGCGCGCGCGATCTCCACGATCTGCTGCTGCCCCAGGCGCAGCTCCTCGACCGGGGTGGCGGGATCGATGTCCTCTTCCAGCTCGGTCATCAGGATGCGGGTCTGTCGCGCTTCCTCGGCAAAGTCGACGCCGCGGTTGTTGCGGATCTCGCGGCCGAGAAAGATGTTGTCCCGCACGCTGAGGTTGGGTGCCAGGCTCAGTTCCTGGTGGATGATGGAGATGCCGTGGTCGCGCGCCTCCACCGTGGACGCGAAGCGGACGCGCCGCCCGTCCAGGGTGATCTCGCCCGAGGTCGGCGTGGTCACCCCGGACAGGATCTTCATCAGCGTCGACTTGCCGGCGCCGTTCTCGCCGAACAGGGTGGTGACCTTGCCGCGATGGATGTCGAAGTTCACGCCCCGGAGCGCCTGCGTGCTGCCATAGGTCTTGACGACGTTGCGCGCCGACAGCACCACCTCGTCGGCCACGGCCATGTTCACCGCAGCGCTCGCGCTCATTGCACGTCCAGCTTTATGGGCGTCACCTGCCAGGCGTTGGGGTCGGAAAGCTGGAACACGCCAACCACCGACACGGTCTTTCCCGGAAGCTTGGCGACGTCCACCTTGGACAGCACGTCCTTCTTCATCTGGTTGTTCAGGGCGGCACCCGCGTTCTGGTACTCGATCTGGTTGTGGAACTGCCCGAAGCTGATGGTGCCGGTGGCGTCGCGCAGGTCGGTGCCGATGATGGCGGGACCCAGCTGCAGGGTGATTTGGATGGAGGATGGCACGCCCGGCACCGCCACGACGGTGTCACCGGAATCGTCCTGGCTCGCCTTTCCGGTGAACTTCACCGAGAACTCCGGCCCGGACAGGGATGTCACCGCGTATTGCTTGGTCGCCGCCGCCGGGTCCTTCGCCAGGGCGGCCGCCAGGGTGGCGGCGTCGACCGCACGGCCTTCCACCGCTGCCTGCACCTTCGGGAATTCCTTCTTGCCATAGGAGGCGGGCGAGAACACATCGTCCTGCACGTCGGCGGCCGATCCGATCCGTACCACCCTGGTGTCGAGCGCCATCGCGACCACCAGGATCGCGACCACGCCCGACAGGATGGCGAGGCGGGAAACCGGCTTGGTTCGCGGGACGGCTGCGTTGCTCATTCGGGGATCAACACGATCTTGATCGAGCCGTCGCCCTTCTTCATCAGCTCGAAGCCTTCCTTGAACTGCGACAACGGCAGCTTGTGCGTCACCACGCCTTCGGTCGGCAGGCGCCCGTCGCCGATCGCGGCGATGGTGAGCGGGTAGCAGTATGGGCCCAGATGCGCGCCGTACAGGTCGAGCTGCTTGCGGTCGCTGATGATCGACCAGTCCGCCGTCACCTCGTGGCCGAACACCGAGAACTCGACAAAGCGGCCGAGCTTGCGGATCATGTTCAACCCTTGCGTCACGCTGCTCTCGTGGCCGGTCGCCTCGATGTACACGTCGCAGCCATAGCCGTCGGTCAGCTCCTTCACCTTCGTGACCACGTCCTCCTTGAACGGGTTCATGACGATGTCGGCGCCGAACTTCTTCGCCAGCTCCAGCCGGTCCTCCTTGCCGTCGAGCACGATCAGCTTGGACGGGTTCTTCAGCCGCGCGGCACCCACCATGCCGAGCCCGAGCGGCCCCGCGCCGGACAGCACCACCACGTCGTCGAGCTGGATCAGGCCGCGATTCACCGCATGCACCGAGCAGGCATAGGGCTCGACCAGCACCGCCTTTTCCATTGGGATGGAGTCCGGCACCTTGTGGGTGCGGCTTTCCTTGGGAAAGCGCATGTACTTGGCCATGCCGCCGTTGACGTTGTTCTGGAATCCGTAGACGTCGTGGCGCTCGCACATCCAGTACTCGCCGCGGGTGCAGTAGCGGCAATGCTCGCACGGCACGATCTGCTCGGAGATCAGCCGGTCGCCGACCTTATACTTGCCGGCGGCCTGGACGTTGGCGCCCACCTCCACCGCGCGGCCGAGGAACTCGTGGCCGGGGATCATCGGCGCCTTGACGTAGCGGGCCTGTCCCTTGTTGTCGCCCCAAAACGACGGCGCGCCGCCAAAGGTCTTGATGTCGCTGGCGCAGATGCCGCAGGCCTCGACCTCGATGATGATGTCGTCGGGGCCGGCGCGCGGCACGTCGACCTCTTCCAACCGGTAGTCGCCGGGCTCGTAGGCGACCACCGCCGTCATCTTCGCCGGAAGGCTGACGGTCGGGGTCGCGCCGTCGGGAGTGATGCTGTCCATGGGACGCTCCTTGCTCTTTGGCTTCAGCCGGTCTGGCCGGCGAGACGCTGGATCAGGCCATCCGCCAGGGTGCGGAGGATGAGCTCGCAGGAGGCGGCACCGGCATCCAGCACGCCGCGCGACCGCTCGCCGAGCCGGCTCGCCCGCCCCAGCCTGGCGACGAGGTCACGCGTCGCCTCCAGCCCGTTTGCCGCCGCATCGCGCAACGCCGCGAGACAGGCGGCGAAATCCTCGCCCGAACCCGCCGCACGCTCGAACGCTTCGCGCGCCGGCGTGAGCACGTCGATCAGCGTCTTGTCGCCGACCTTGGCCTCGCCGAGATCGACGATCGCCGCCTCGCCCGCGCGCAGCATCAGGAGGAAGCCGTCGCGATCAAGCGCGTCGGAGCCGTCGATCGTGTCCGACATCTCGGTGAAGAACGAGCCGTAGAGCGGCCCCATCGACCCGCCGATGTCGCCCAGCAGGGTGTCGCCGATGGTGGCGAAGCCGTGCGCCAGGTCGAACGGCCCGTCGCCCAGCCGTTCCAGCACCAGGCGGAAGCCCTTGGCCATGTTGATGCCGTGGTCGCCGTCGCCCGTCGCGGCGTCGATTTCCGACAGCCGGTCCTGCGCCGCCACCACCGCGCGTGCGATGTCGAGCGTGATCGGGCCGGCGCCGAGGAGGGAAATGCTCTGCATGTCGTCGCGTCCCCTCACGACCCGGCCACGGAAAGGCCGATGGAACGCGCCGGTGCCCGCAGCAGCCGGTCCAGTTCGGCGTCCAGCCGGGTCAGCGTCACCGAAACGCCCATCATCTCGAGCGAGGTGAAGTAGTTGCCGACGAACCGGTGCCGCGGCGTGATGTTGCGCGCGCGCAGCATCTCGTCCACGTGGCCATACAGCAGATACAGCTCCATCAGCGGCGTGGCGCCGAGCCCCGACACCAGCACCGCCACGTCCTCGCCGTCGAACGGCAGGTCGGCCAGGATCTTCTCCAGCATGATGCCGGCCATCTCGCGCGCGGGCGCCACCGGCAGCACCGCGATGCCGTGCTCGCCGTGGTGGCCGATGCCGACCTCCATGGTGCCTGTCTCGATGGTGAAGTTGGGCTTCCCGTTGGCCGGAATGGTGCAGGCGGACAGGCCGATGCCGATCGAGCGGGTGTTGCCGATCGCCTTGCGAGCGGACGCGATTACGCCGTCGAGGTCGGCGCCTTCCGCGGCACGCGCGCCGCCCGCCTTCCACATCAGGATCTCGCCGGCGACGCCGCGCCGCTTGTCTGCCTCGTCCGCCGGGGCGGAAGCCACGTCGTCGTTGGCGACCACGGTCTCGACCCGGATCCCGTCCTTGGCCGCGAGCTTGACCGCCATCTTCACGTTCATGTTGTCGCCGGCGTAGTTGCCGTACAGGCAGGCGACGCCCTGGCCGCGGTCGGCCTCGCGGAACGCGGCGTGGAAGCTCTTGGCGGTGGGCGAGGCGAACACTTCGCCGACCGCCACCGCGTCCACCAGCCCCGGACCGACATAGCCGAGGAACGCCGGCTCGTGACCCGATCCGCCGCCGGTCACCACGCCGACGCGGGATCCGGCGGCGCCGACGCAACGCAGCACGCGCGGATGGTCCGTGGCGGCCAGCAGGTCGGGATGCGCCCGCAGCACGCCGGCGAGGCTGTCCTCGGTGACCTGGTTCGGATCGTTGATCACGCGGTTCATGCCGCGAGGTCCTCCTCGTTCGATGCCCTCCGGATCTGACGTCCGGTTGGAGCGCACACCATGCCTGCCTGGCTGAACAATTGTCAATCGTCTGATCACTTGAGTAGGGACGGTTTGGTCTTTAGTTCGGGACAGCGAGGCGTCTGGCTGGAACGTCAGCCTGAATCCTCGCAGTCGTCACGCCTCCGACGCGCGCCTGGCCCATCGACAAGAAACTTTGCTCGTTCGATAGTGAAAGAACGTTCAAGCTTGGTTAGATTGTGCAGCGCAACTTGAGGAGGATGGGTGGCATGGCAACGACGATTCGCAGCCGTGTGGCGATGACGGAGGCGGGGCAGGGTCGGCGCGTGCGGCCGCGACGGCCAACGCGCCGCTTGACGACCGGCGGGCTGGCCGGTTGATCGACGTCATGCGGAAGGACAGTTCCCGATCGGACCGTGGCGAGGTGCGGACAGAAACCCTGATCGAGATCGCCACGTACTACTACTACGAGGACGTGACGCAGGAGGTGCTGTCGCAGCGCTACGGCATGTCGCGGGCCAAGATCAGCCGGCTGCTTCGTCGCGCCCGCGAGGAAGGCCTGGTCGAGATCAGGGTGCACCAGCCTTTCTCGGCCGGCGCCGAGTTCGAGCGCGAGTTCGTCCGGCGCTTCGGCATCGCCCGGCTGCTGGTCTCGGTCGACCATCGCGACCCCGACGCGCAGCGCAACGCCGTGGCGCGCATGGTGGCGGGGCACCTCGAGCGCTCGCTTGTCGACGGCGCCATCGTGGCGGTCGGCATGGGACGCAACGTGGCTGCGGTGGCCGACGCCCTGGTGCTGCCGCCGCGCGGCGCGGTCACCTTCGTGTGCGCCATCGGCGGCTCGCTGCGCGCGGGCGAGCACATGAACCCGGACCACATCTGCCGGCGCCTGGCTCTGCGCTTCAACGGGGAAAGCGAGACGCTGTACGCGCCCGCCCTGGTCACCAACGCCGAACTGCGTGCGGAGCTCTACCGCAACGACACCGTCAAGCTCACCCTGGACCGTGCCAGGCGGGCCGACTTCGCCCTGATCGGCATCGGCGACCTGTCGGAGGACAGCAACATGGTGCGCATGGGCTGGTTCTCGCCGCAGGAGATCGCCGAGGCGCGCCTGGCCGGCACCATCGGCGACACCATGGGCTACGACTTCATCGACATACACGGCCAGCCGGCCGACACCGGCATGCAGGGACGGGTGATCGGCCTGACCCGGGAGGACCTGGGCCGTATCCCCGACGTGATCGCCATCGCGGCCGAGAACACCAAGGCGGCCGCCATCCTGGGTGCGCTGCGCACCGGCGCCATCAACACGCTGGCGACCTCGCTCACCAACGTCCACACCATCCTGCGCCTCGACGAGGCGACACGCATCCCCAGCACGGGGCCGCGCCCGCCCTGACGTCCGCCCAGGGCCCCTTTTCTGGCACTTCCTTCTTTGGCACCCGGCCCGGCCGGCGCCTCAACCCATCCCGACCGCTTCCATCCATTCGGGAGGGCGCCATGCCGCCGGCGGATCGGAAACGGTGCGGTTCCGACCGGCCTGCTTGGCGGCGTAGAGCGCCATGTCTGCGCGCCGCACGAGCGCGCTGGCATCGTCTTCCGGACGCATCCAGGTGACGCCGATGCTGCCGGAAATCCTGATCGCACTGTTCTCGAACGCGACCGGCTCGGCGAACAGGGTGCGGCGCAAGGTTTCCACCCGGTCATGCGCTTCCGGCCGGAGGCCTGGCAGCAGGAGGATGATCTCCTCGCCGCCGTACCGGCCGACCTCGTCCTGCCCGCACGTGCCGGCCTGCAGGCGGCGTCCGACCGCCGCCAGCACGGCGTCGCCGCCGAGATGGCCGTGGGTGTCGTTGATCTGCTTGAAATGGTCCAGGTCCATCAGCGCCACCGCCAGCGGCAGGCCTGACCGGTTCGCTCCCTGCATGGCGACCTGGAGACGCTCCATGATCGCCGCCCGGTTCAACAGCCCGGTGAGGCTGTCATAGGTGGCCTGGCGCAGCAGGATCAGCCGTGCCTGCTCGATCTCGCGCGTGCGTTCCTCGACGCGGGCTTCCAGAAGCCGTTGCCGCCCCAGCATGTAGCGTTCCCGCATGCGCCAAAGCGCCAGCAACAGGCTCACGGCTGTGGTCGCCGCCACGGCGTAGACCGGCCACGTCTTCCACAAGGGTGGCTGCATCTTGATGACCAGCTCGATCGGCGCGGACTGGAGCCCGTGCGCCGGCTCCACCGCGACCAGTTCGAACCGCAGCCGGCCGAAGGGCGGATTGGTGTAGCGCGCTTCCCGCCCCGCGGTCTCGGTCCAGGACTGGTCGATGCCGCGCAGGCGGTAGCGGAAGCGGATCGACTTCTCGTAGCGGAAGTCGAGGGCCGCGAAGCTGATCACCAGCGGGTCGCCGGTCCAGCGCAGATGGGTGGATACCGATGGCGCCGGCACCGCGATCGAGGCCGGGTTGTCGAGGCGCGCCGCAGTGATCAGCGGGTGCAGGCCATCTGGGCGGAACAGGCCGCTTCCGTCGAGCAGGTGCGACAGTCCGCCGGAAGTGCCGAACCAGAGCGTGCCGTCGTTGTCGGCCGAGGCGGCGTTGGTGTTGATGTCGTTGGCGACCAGCCCGTCCTGCGTGTCGAGGTGGCGCCAGCTTGTTCCGTCGGTGACGTCGAGGCCGCGGTCGGTGCCGATCCAGATGCGGCCGGCCTGGTCGGCGTACACCATCTCCACGTCCCTGGACGCCAGGTGGGCGCCGGGTTCCGTGTCCCGGCCGACGATCCTGTCGCCGTCGAGATGCAGGCGGATGATGCCGTCCGCGTAGGAGGGCAGCCAAAGCGTGCCGTCGGCGGCGAACGCCATCGAGCGGGTGCGGTAGCCGCCCGTGGGGTCGGTACGCATGACGGTGTGCCAGCGCAGGGAACGGTCGCGGTGGAGCAGGGTGGTCCTGGTCAGCGCCCAGAGCTCGCCGTTCCTGTCGAACGACACCCCGAACACGCTGTCCCTGACCTCCGGCACCGCGGCGATGGCGGGCATGGCGTTACCGGGCCGGTCGATCCTGACCAGGCCGTCACGCGTGCCCACCCAGAGCGGAGCGTTCGGATCGCCCCTGCCCGGACCTCGGAGGCCCGAGTTCTGCACGCTTGGATCCTGCACGCCCGGATCCTGCACGCCCGGATCCTGCACGCCCGGATCCTGCACGATCGTGTAGATCCGTCCGAGCTGGGCCACCATGTCAGCGCGTCCGGTTCGCGGGTCGCGCCGGATCAGCCGGCCGTCCCAGCCGCCGACCCAGAGCTGCCCGTCGGCGGAAGCGGCGAGGGTCACCGCCCTGCCGCGGGTGTGCCAGCCCGGTGCCGCCGCGCCGGCCGTGCCGGACGAGTGCAGCGCATCCACGCCGAGGTCGCTCGCCACCCACATCGTGCCGGCGCCGTCGCGCCTCGTGTTCCACACCAGGTCGTCCGCCAGGTTGGTCCAGTTGTCGAACACGCCCAGCCCGAGCAGGCATCCGAGCCCCTGGCCGTAGCTGCCGAGCCAGAGCAAGCCTTCGCGGTCGACCAGCATTGCGCTGATCGAGGAGAACGCCGCGCTGCGTTCAAGGTCCTGCAGCACCCAGGCCCCGCCCTGTCGCACGAGCAGGCCGTGAGCGCCCTGCGTCACGACGCGGCCGGCCGGGTCGAGCAGCAGGTCGAGCTGCGTGGTGTCGTGGGAATAGGTGCCGGGCCCGTCGCCGAAATCGGTCACGTTGAACCGGGTGGAACCGGACGACAGGAAGGCGACGCGCTGCCGGCTGCGCAGCCACAGGGTTCCGGCGTGGTCGTAGAGCGCGGCGGTCCAGCGATCCGCGGGCAGGCCGGACGACGCACCGACCACCGCCGCGATGCCGTTGCCGTCCAGCCGGCAGACCCCCCTGCCGCAGCCGGCCCAGACCTCGCCGCGCGTGACGCTGACGGTGTCGAAGCCGGACAACAGCGCCGCACGGTTCGGATCGCGCGCCACTGCCGCTTCCGACAGGAACGGCTGCACGGACAGGGTGGCGGATCCGGTTCCGGAACGGGAACGGATGCGAAGCAGGCGGCGGCCGCGCACCAGCAGCAGGTCGTTGCCCAGCACCGCCACGCGGTGGCCGTAGCCGAACTCCGGCTCGGGTTCCACCGCCACCGACAGCGCCGGACCCGCGCCGAGCAGGTAGACCCGGTCCGAGAACACCGCCCAGATGCGGCCATCGGATGTCGTGCGCAACGCTTCCACCACGCCATTCGCCGGCAGCCCGTCGGTCAGGTGGCTGAAACGCTGGCCGTCGTAGCGGTAGAGCCCGTTCTCGGTGCCGACAAAGAGGAAGCCGGTGCGGTCCTGGGCCAGGGCGCTGATCGAGCCGTTGAACAGGCCGCTGTCCTCGTTGTACAGCCGCATCGCCTGGTGCTGCGCCAGCGCCGGGCGTGCTGCCAGCGCCAGCAACGCGGCGACCAGCAGCAGCAGCACGCGGCCGGCCCGCAGGCGTGGCCGCCCGCATGACCGCCCGAACAGCTGCTCGAATACCTGTCCTGGCACGCGGCAGCTTCGGCTCGCAGGGAAGGACGTGTTCAGGCTGTGCACCGGTTCATGCTTTGGCAGGATCATTGCATTCTGAACTCGGACTGGTTGCCAACCGGTAAACGTTCCCGTTCCGATCATGCGAACGGCATAACCAGGAGGACCAGGCATGTCACGGATCAGGTGCCTGATCGTTGTCGCCGTTCTCGCCGCGGCACCCGCTTGCGCAGCGGAGGACGGGGCGAGGCTGCGGCAGGAAGCCGCCCGGGTCGTCATCACCCGCGACGATTGGGGGATCGCCCACGTCCACGGCCGCACCGATGCCGACGCGGTGTTCGGCATGGCCTATGCCCAGGCCGAGGACGACTTCAACCGGATCGAGACCAACTACCTGGTCGCCCTCGGCCGCCTTGCCGAGGCCGAAGGCGGCGCGGCGCTGGCCCAGGACCTGCGGGCAAGGCTTTTCGTCGACCCCACCGACCTGCGCGCCCGCTACGCCCGGAGCCCCGCCTGGCTGAAGGCGCTGATGAACGCGTGGGCCGACGGCCTGAACGACTTCCTCCTGGTCCATCGTGAGGTCCGGCCGCGGGTGATCACGCGGTTCGAGCCCTGGATGGCGCTCAGCTTCAGCGAAGGCAGCATAGGCGGCGACGTCGAGCGCATCCCGCTCCCTGGGCTTGCCCGCTTCTACCACCTGCCCGCGCCGGCGGATCCGTCCGGGCAGCCGCCGGTTCCGCCCGCCGCCCGCGCGCCCACCGGCTCCAACGGCATCGCCATAGCACCCGCCAACACCCGGGACCACCACGCGCTGCTGCTGATCAACCCGCACACCTCGTTCTATTTCCGTTCCGAACTGCAGATGAGCAGCGACGAGGGGCTCGATGCCTATGGCGCCGTCACCTGGGGCCAGTTCTTCGTCTACCAGGGTTTCAACGACCGGCTGGGCTGGATGCACACGTCCAGCCATTCCGATGCCGTGGACAGCTTCCTCGAAACGATCGTGCGCAAGGACGGGCGCTTGTTCGCCCGCGCCGGGGACGCGCTGCGCCCGGTGTCGGTGTCGTCGGTCGCGCTGTCCTATCGCACCGGCACCGGTGTCCTCGCCTCGGTGCGGGTGCCGGTCTACCGCACCGGTCACGGCCCCGTCGTCGGCATCGCCGCCGATGGGCGCTGGATCGCCGAGGCCATGATGTTCAAGCCGGTGGAAGCGCTGCAACAGTCCTACGCGCTGACCCGGGCAAGCGATTGGCCCGCCTTCAAGGCGGTGATGCAGCTGAAGGCCAACACCTCCAACAACACCGTGTACGCCGACGCGGACGGCCACATCGCCTATCTCCATCCGCAGTTCATCCCCCGGCGCGACGACCGGTTCGACTACACCCGTCCGGTGGACGGCGCCGACCCGCGCACCGCCTGGAACGGCCTGCACGCGCTGGACGAGGCGCCGCACCTGCTCGACCCCGCCACCGGCTGGATCCAGAACACCAACAACTGGCCGTATTCCGCCGCCGGCTCCGCGAGCCCGAAGCAGGCCGACTTCCCGCGCTACATGGACACCCAAGGCGAGAACGTGCGCGGCCTCCACGCGGTGGCGCTGCTGCGCGATGCCCATGACCTCACCCTCGAAGGCCTGCTCGCCCTGGCCTTCGACCCCGCCGAGCCCGGCTTCGACATCCTGCTGCCGCCCCTGCTCGACGCCTTCGACCACCTGCCGCCTGGCCCCCTTCGCGCGCGGCTGTCGGACCCCATCGCCCTGCTCGGCGCCTGGAACCGGCGCTGGTCGGTGGACTCCATCCCCACCAGCCTAGCCGTTTATTGGGGCGAAGCGCTGTGGCGAGAGGCCGGCCAGCCGCCGCACGGCAGCAGCCTGACCGACTACGACGCCGTGCTCGCGCACACCACGCCCCAGCAACGGCTCGGGGCGCTGGCGGCGGCTCTCGACCGGCTCGATCGCGACTTCGGCACCTGGCGCACCGCATGGGGCCGGATCAACCGGTTCCAGCGCCTGGACGACTCGCTCCTGCCGCACTTCTCCGACGCCGCGCCGAGCCTTCCGGTCGGCTTCACCTCCGCGCAATGGGGTTCCCTCGCGTCCATCGACGGTCCTGCGCAGCCGGGCATCCGCCGCCGCTACGGCAACAGCGGCAACAGCTTCGTCGCCGTGGTCGAGTTCGGGCCCCGGGTGCGTGCGCTGGCGGTCACCGCGGGCGGCGAAAGCGGCGACCCCCGTTCGACGCATTTCGACGACCAGGCGCTCCGCTACGCCACCGGCGACCTGCGACCGGTCTACTTCTATCCGGACCAGCTCGCCGGCCACACCAGCCGACGCTACCACCCGGGCGAATGAGCACTTCTACCGGTTGCGGAACACCGGCGCCCGCTTGGCGACGAACGCGTCCATGCCTTCCTTGCGGTCAACGGTGGCGAAGGTGGCGTGCGCCATGTGCCGGTCGACGCGCACGCCTTCGCCCAACCCCACCTCGTCGGCGCGGTTGATGCACTGCTTCACCATCGCCACCGCCGGCTGCGACATTCCCGCGATCACTTCCGCCACCGCGACCGCCTCCTCGAGCAGCCGGTCCGCCGGCACCACGCGCGACACCAGGCCGGCGCGCTCCGCCTCGACGGCGTCCATGGTGCGGCCGGTCAGGCACATCTCCATCGCCTTGGGCCTGCCGACCAGCCGGGCGAGGCGCTGCGAGCCGCCCATGCCCGGGATGGTGCCGAGCCTGATCTCGGGCTGGCCGAACCGGGCGTCGTCCCCGGCCAGGATGACGTCGCACATCATCGCCAGCTCGCAGCCGCCGCCGAGCGCCAGCCCCCTCACCGCCGCGACCACCGGCTTGCGCAGCGCGGCCAGCCCGTCCCAGCCCGCGAACCAGTCGGCGCGCACCACGTCGGTGAAGTCCAGCCCGCTCATCTCCTTGATGTCGGCCCCGGCCGCGAACGCCTTGTCCGAGCCCGTGAGCACCGAGCAGCCGATCCCGGGATCGGCGTCCGCCGCCTCCAGCGCCGACACGACCTCCCGCATCGCCTGCTGGTTCAACGCGTTCAGCAGCTTCGGCCGGTTCAGGGTGACAAGCGCCACCCGCCCCCGCCGCTCCGCCAGGATGGTCTCGTACGGGCCGGCTTCGAACGGAACGGGATCGGGCATGAACAAGGAAGCTCCGTCGCGTCAGGCAGCAGGAAGATCGAGGGTGAGGGCGGACCGGAACAGTTGCTCCACCTCCTCCGGATCGACCCCGTCCAGCGTTCCCGGCTGCCAGACGGGGTTGCGGTCCTTGTCGATCACCGTTGCCCGCACTCCCTGGATGAAGTCGGGGCGGCGGATCAGCCCGGTGCCGAGCTGGTACTCCTGGTCCATGCATCGTTCCAGCCGTCCGAACCGGCGCCCCCTGCGGAGCGCTCGCAGCGTCACCACGAGCGACATCGGCGCGTTGCGGCTGATCCGTCCTGCCGCCGCCCGCGCTTCCGGTTCCGGCCGGGCCCGCAATGCCTGGAGGATCGCGTCCATCGCGTCGAACCGGAAGCAGCTCCCGATCCAATCCTCGTGATGCGCGAACCAGCCTGATGCCGGTGGGCTCGCCCTTGCCGCCACGCAGGCTTCCAGCTCCGCCGCATCTCGGCAGCGAACCAGCTCCGCCACCAGCCCCGGCAGCCGGTCCGAGCGAACGTGGTGATCCGCCAGGCCGCAGAACATGGCGTCCGCCGCCCCCATCGGCTCGCCGGTCAGCGCCGCGTGGGTGCCGCATTCGCCCGGCGCCACCGCCAGCAGGAAGGTCGCCCCCACGTCCGGCAGAAAGCCGATCCCCGCTTCGGGCATCGCCAGGCGGGTGCGCTCGGTGACGATCCGGATCGAGCCGTGTGCCGATACCCCCACGCCGCCGCCCATCACCAGCCCGTCCATGATCGCCACGTAGGGCTTGGGCAGCCGGGCGATGCGGGCGTTCAGCCGGTACTCGTGGAACAGGAACGCGTCCGCCCGTTCCGGCGTCCCGGCCCGGACGCAGTCGTGCAGGAAGCGGATGTCGCCGCCGGCGCACAGGCCGCGCTCGCCTTCGCCCTCGATCAGCACGCCCACCAGCGCCGGGTCGTCCATCCATTCCGACAGCGCCGCGTGCATCGCGTCCACCATGCCGGGTGTCAGCGCGTTGATCGCGCGCGGCCGTCGCAGGGTGATGCGTCCGAGCCCGCCGTCGCGCCGGAGCTCGACTTCCGCCGTCATTCCCGCTCGTCCTGCGCCAGGAGGCGCAGCACCCGCTCGGCGTGCTCCTTCCGGCACACCAGCAGGTCCGGCAGGAACGCGCCCGACCGGTTGTAGCGCAGCGCCGAGCCATCCAGCCGCGACGCGTGCAGTCCGGCGGCACGCGCCACCGCCACCGGCGCGCAGCTGTCCCACTCGTACTGGCCGCCGGAATGAAGGTAGATGTCCGCCTCGCCCCGCACCACCGCCATCGCCTTGGCCCCGGCCGAGCCCATGGGCAGCAGCGCGGCACCGAGCCCCGCCGCCACGCGCACCGCTTCCGCCGCCGGCCGGCTCCGGCTCACCACCATCCTGGGCGGCGCGCCGTCCGACGGCGCAAGGCTGCCCGTGGTCCCGGTGCAGAACACCGTGTCCAGGCCGGGCAGCGCCACCGCGCCGACCGTCGCCACCCCGTCCACCGACAGCCCGACATGCACCGCCCAGTCGCTGCGCCCTTCACCGTATTCCCGGGTGCCGTCCAGCGGGTCGACGATCCAGACCCGGCTCCGGTCCAGCCGTGCTGGGTCCGCTTCCCCTTCTTCCGACAGCACCGCATCCCCCGGCCGGTGCGCCGCCAGCGCCTCCATGATGAACGCGTGCGCGATCCGGTCGCCCGCAGCGCCGAGCGCCCGGCCCGCGAACAGTCCGGAGCCACGCACCGACAGCAGCAGCGCCCCGGCCGCTTCCGCGATCTGGTGCGCCAGCGCGTGGTCGTCCTCAGCCACCCGACCGGTCCTGCCCGCGCAGCACCAGCTCCACCACCCGCTCCGCCGCCTGCTCGGGCGTCAGGGTGGCGGTGTCGAGCCGTAGCTCCGCCGCTTCCGGCGGCTCGTACGGGCTGTCGATGCCGGTGAAGTTGCGCAAGGTCCCCGCGCGCGCCTTGGCATACAGCCCCTTCACGTCGCGCTTCTCCGCGTCCTCCAGCGTCGCGTCCACGTGCACCTCGATGAACTCACCCGCCGGCATCATGTCGCGCACCATCCGGCGCTCCGCCCGGAACGGCGAGATGAACGCGGTCAGCACGATCAGTCCCGCGTCCGTCATCAGCTTCGCCACCTCGCCCACGCGGCGGATGTTCTCCACCCGGTCGGCATCGGTGAAGCCCAGGTCGCGGTTCAGCCCGTGCCGGACGTTGTCGCCGTCGAGCAGGAAGGAATGCCGCCCCATCGCGTGCAGCCGCTTCTGCACCAGGTTGGCGATCGTGGACTTGCCGGCCCCCGACAGCCCCGTGAACCACACCAACGCCGGGCTCTGTCCCTTCTGCTTCGCGTGGCTTTCCCGGCTGATGTCGATCGCCTGCCAATGCACGTTCTGCGCCCGGCGGAGGGCGTAGCGGATCATACCGGCCGCCACCGTGGCGTTGCTGATCTTGTCGATCAGCACGAAGCCGCCCAGCGTGCGGCTGTCGGCATACGGCTCGAACACCACCGGGCGGTCGGTGGACAGCGTCACCACGCCGATCGCGTTCAGCTCCAGCGTTTTTGCCGCCAGGTGCTCCAGGGTGTTGACGTTGACCTGGTATTTCGGCGCGTGGATCGTGGCCGTCACCGTTTCCGTGGCGAGCTTGAGCCAGTACGACCGGCCCGGCAGCATCGCCTCGTCCGCCATCCACACCAGGTTCGCCTCGAACTGGTCTGCCGCTTCCGGCGGCGCGTCCGCCGACGCGAGCACGCTGCCGCGCGAGCAGTCCACCTCGTCGTCGAGCGTCAGCGTCACCGATTGCCCCGCCACCGCCACGGACAGGTCGCCGTCCATCGTCACGATCCGCGCCACCCGCGTGGTGCGCCCCGACGGCAGCACGCGCACCGCATCGCCCGGGCGGATGGCGCCCGACGCCACCAGCCCCGCGAAGCCGCGGAAGCCCGGGTCGGGCCGGTTCACCCATTGCACGGGCATGCGGAACGGACGCTGCTGGTCTTGCACCGCGTCCACCTCCACCGAGTCCAGGTGTGCGATCAGCGTCGGCCCGTCGTGCCACGGCATCGCGTCCGACCGCCTGGCGACGTTGTCGCCGCCAAGTCCCGACACCGGGATCGCGGTAATCCCGCCCACGATGCCGATCCCGGCGGCGAAGGCGCGGTAGTCGGCGACGATCGCTTGGTATCGCGCCTGATCGTAGTCGATCAGGTCCATCTTGTTCACCGCCAGCACCAGGTGGCGGACGCCGAGCAGGTGCACGAGGGTGCTGTGCCGGCGCGTCTGCGTCAGCACCCCCTTTCGTGCGTCCACCAGGATCACCGCGAGGTCGGCGGTGGAGGCACCCGTGACCATGTTGCGCGTGTACTGCTCGTGCCCTGGCGTGTCCGCGACGATGAACTTGCGCTTCTCCGTTGAGAAGAAGCGATAGGCCACGTCGATGGTGATGCCCTGCTCGCGTTCCGCCGCCAGCCCGTCCACCAGAAGCGCGAAGTCGATCGCGCCGCCTTGCGTGCCCATCCGCCGGCTGTCCGCTTCCAGCGCCTCCAGCTGGTCGTCGAACACCGTGCGGCTGTCGTAGAGCAGCCGCCCGATCAGCGTCGACTTGCCGTCGTCCACCGAGCCGCAGGCGATGAAGCGAAGCAGCGACTTGTGCCGGTGCTGCTCCAGGAACGCGTCGATGTCCTCGGCCACCAGCCCGCCCGCCCGGTAGGAGGCCTCCGCTCCGGTCACCGTTCCCGCTTCGGTCCCCACCCCGGCCATGTCGGTTTCCGGTGCCATCAGAAGTAGCCTTCCTGCTTCTTCTTCTCCATCGACCCCTTCTGGTCGTGGTCGATCACGCGTCCCTGCCGCTCGCTGGTGGTGGTCAGGAGCATCTCCTGGATCACTTCCGGCAGGGTGGCGGCGCGGCTTTCCACGGCACCCGTCAGCGGATAATCGCCCAGCGTGCGGAAGCGGATCGAGCGCAGCACCGGCTGCTCGCCCGGCCGCAGCCGGAACCGCTCGTCGTCCACCATCAGGATCAGCCCGTCGCGCTCCACCGTCGGACGAGGGGCCGCGAAGTACAGCGGCACGATCGGGATGCGCTCCAACTGGATATACTGCCACACGTCGAGCTCGGTCCAGTTCGAGATCGGGAACACCCGTATGCTTTCCCCCGGACCCTTGCGGGCGTTGTAAAGGTTCCACAGCTCCGGCCGCTGGTTCTTCGGGTCCCAGCGATGGCTCGCCGAGCGGAACGAGAACACCCGTTCCTTGGCCCGGCTCTTCTCCTCGTCGCGCCGCGCGCCGCCAAACGCCGCATCGAATCCCCAGCGCTCCAGCGCCTGCTTCAGCCCCTCGGTCTTCCACAGGTCGGTGTGCAGGGCGCCGTGGTCGAACGGGTTGATGCCGCGCGCCATGGCCTCGGGGTTGTGGTGCACCAGCAGCTCCATGCCGGCTTCCGCACCGATGCGGTCGCGTAGGGCGTACATGTCCCGGAACTTCCAGGTGGTGTCGACGTGCAGAAGCGGGAACGGCGGCGGCGCCGGATGGAACGCCTTGCGCGCCAGGTGCAGCATCACCGCGCTGTCCTTGCCGACCGAATACAGCATCACCGGCCGCGCCGCTTCCGATACCACCTCGCGCAGGATGTGGATGCTTTCCCCTTCCAGCCGCTGCAGGTGCGTGAGCCGGACCGGTCTTCCGGCCGCTCCGCTCGGCACAGGCTCGGTCCGTTGCAATCCCGTTTCCCCCGGTGGTCACGCCGCCCGCGCATCGTAGCCCGGAGCGCCGTCGGCGCGGAAGCGCCCGGCCGTGCCGTTTCCCGGCCAGAGTTTCATCCCGGCCCTCCATCCAGGCTGGCGAGCCGCCCCGGCCAGATATCCGGCCTGCGCGGCTGTCGCGCCGTGGCGCGGCACCAAGCCCCTGGGGCTGGTCCCCCCCGCGGCCTGGCCTTGCCGCCCCTCGGGGAACCCGCACCCACCCATCGCGCCCGAAAGCCGGCCTTCTTGCGGCAACCGGGATGCCGGCCGGGCGCTGCCACCTCGTCGCGGGACGGTTCCGCTCCGAAGGGGCATGATGGCAGGCAACACCCAGAACCCAGGCGTGGTGGCGATCACCGGCGGCTCTTCCGGCATCGGGCTCGCCACCGCCGAGCTGTTCGCCAGGCGCGGCTGGCATGTCGGCATGATCGCCCGCGGCGCCGGGCCGCTTGAAGCCGCCCGGATCGCGGTGCTGGCGGCAGGCGGCAACAACGGCGGCCGCGTCGTAGCACACGCCGCCGACGTGACCGATGGCGACGCCCTGCGCGAGGCCGCAACCGCGATCGCGGCCGGGCTCGGCCCGATCGACGTGTGGATCAACAACGCGGGCGTGAGCGTGTTCGCGCCCTTCACGAACGTGTCGGAGCAGGAGTTCGAGCGCGTCACCGACGTGGTCTACATGGGCACCGTGCGCGGCACGCGCGTGGCGCTCGAGCACATGCGGCCGCGGAACGCGGGCGTGATCGTCAACATCTGCTCCGCCATCGGCCTGCGCGGCGTGCCTTTGCAGTCGGCGTATTCCGGCGCCAAGTATGCCATGCGCGGCTTCGCGGAGTCGGTCCGCGCCGAGCTCGCGCATGAAGGCAGCCGGGTGCGGGTCACCACCGTCTACCCGCCCAGCGTCAATACCCCGTTCTACAGCCACGCTCTCGGCCGCCTCGAAGGCCTGCCGCGCCCGCCGCCGCCGATCTACCAGCCCGAGCTGGTGGCCGAGGCGATCTTCTTTGCCGCTACCAACCGCCGCCGCGACGTGCTGGTCGGCGGGCAGACGGTGCAGACCGGCCTGTTGAACGCCCTGGCTCCGGGCCTCGCCGACCTCCTGTCGGCCAAGATCGCGCCGCGCGCCCAGACCTCGCACAACCAGGGCATCGCCGACGCCCGCGACGAGAACCTGTTCACGCCTTCCACCCGTCCGTCCGGCACCCACGGCCCGTTTGACCGCGAGTCCCTGCCGTTCAGCGCGCAACTCTGGGGCACCAGGCACCGCGGCACCGTCGGCGCGATGGCGACCTTCGGCCTCGCCACCCTGGGCCTCATGTTGCTGCCCCGCCGCCGCTGAAGCATGCCTGTCCCGGCCGCGGCGACCGGATCCACCGGCTTCGTCCATGTCCTGTATCGCCGGAATGCGCCACGCCGGCGGCAGGCTGTTCCTTCAGGCACCACCGGGAACATCTCGCGGGACCCGGTTGCCGAACCACCTCGGCTTCTTCCGGCTCGTCCACGACATGCGGCAACAAGGCGACGCCTTCCTTGAGACGCTCGTCGCGGCCCTTGCCGCTTGACCAGAAAGCACCTCGGAACCCGACAAGGACCTCAGGACCTCGCTACGGCCAGCCTCGAACAACGCGACGATGCTGACATCTCGCTGCCGCGAACAACCGTTGACGCGTGGCATCCGGTGTTCCCCCCGGTGGACGCCGCGCGGAAAAGCCTGATCCCGACCCCTGTCCTTGTCAGCCTGAGCCCGCTTTGGCCGCCCCGCGTGGAGTCGGAGCTGTCGCTGCCTATTCCGACGGCGACTCGTTTCCGGCCCCCACGCCTACGCCCGTTCCGAGCGCGACCGCGCCGAGCCCGACGCCCGTCTTGATCGGATTGTTGCGGATGGCCTGCCCGACTTTCTGGAGAACCGCCGCGACGGATTGACGCTCGCTCTTCGACGAAGCTGCGGCGGACGGTAGCGACTTCTCGCCAGCGCCAGCCGAAGGATGCGCGGCCAGCTTGTTCATGAAATCCTCCACCTGCGTGGGGGTCAAGGAAGGATGCGCGGCCAACTCGTTCGTGAGATGAGTGACCTGCGGGGAGGTGCTCGCGGCGGGCGACGACTTCTCCCCGTCACCAGCCACCGGCTTCCTGCTCACCATCGGCTCCTGGCCGACCATCGCATCCGCCCGGGACTCTGATGAGGTGGTCCGACCTGCAACCGGCATGTGCGTCGGCAGGTCGGCGGTCCCGGCGCCGGGCTTCTTCAAGCTGTCCCCGAGGGGAAGTGGCGAAACCGACCGGCCATCCGCGACCGACAGGTGGTCGGTAGCCGCCCTTTCCTCAGGGCTTAAGGGTGACGGAACCCGATCCGGGATCAAGGTTTCCGCGTCGGACCCGAAGCTGTTCGTCCGGCTTGGAAGCGGACTGTGCATCGGCAGGTCGGCAGCCGTCGAATGGAAAGCCGCTTCCTCGGAATGGCTACCAAGGCCACCGCCGGATCTGGCCGCCGTCTCGCCCATACCGCCAGCTGCCTCTGCAGCGGGTCCAATTCCCAAGCCCATCGGTTGCTGTCCTTGGTTTGCGTGTTCGCTTCCCGTTGTCTACCGTCTTGAGGACAGGGTTGTCATCCTCGGCGGCATTGATGGTCAGGCCTTCAACCCTTGCCATGGGGAGCCTGGCCCCGACCAGGTTCACATGCGGCATCTCCGGCAATCGGCCCCATTCTCCAGCGGCATCCTGGCGAGCTTCACGGTGCTGATGCGCACCTCGTAGAGGCCACCGCCTCGTCGCGCGTGTTCGCCGCGTCCGTGGCGGACGGTCTCGTGCCCTGGCCCCGACGCCGCAGGCGGGCGTGGATGGCGTGTTCGTCGGTGTGGATCAGGCTGCCGGCAGCCACGATCCCGGCGATGATCGGCTCGATCGTGGTCTGCCGCACGTCGGCGAGCCTGTGCAGAAGCACTTGGCCGCCGCGCCGCATCAGGCCGGGGACGGGGCTGGCGGTCGTGCCAGAAGCTCCTTGAAGGCCGGCAGGCCGCCCGTGCTTCCCATCGCGTTTCACCGTTTCACCCTCCCGAAACCCGACACGAGCCTTCCACGAATGCGCGCACGGCCGGTGCAACGACGCTTGCCGCCGGTCAGCGGTGGCTTTCGGCGACCATCTGCTGCAGGTCCAGCTCTTGCTCCAGCGCCCGCAGCACCCGGTCGTGGATCTCGCCGGCGCGGTGCATGCGCAGGATCTCGGTGCGCCCGGCATGGATCGCGACCAGCACCGCCTCGAAATGCTCCCGCTTCTGCGGCAGGTGCAGGGCCGGGTCGGACAGGGAGTCCGCCGCCACGCGGGCGCGGTGGCCGAACTGCTCGACCAGCCTGGGATGCCGCTCGCCCCCGTCCGGCCGGCGCGATCGTTCCAGGATCGCTTGGTACTGCGCTTCCATCATCCGCCGCCAGGCCTCGTCCTCCATCCTCTGCCGGCTCGCGGCCTCGTCCGGCCCGATGATCCGGAGCAGGCTGATCAACGGCCCCAGGGTGGTTCCCTGCACCAGCACCGTCACCAGGATGACGGCAAAGGCGCAGGCGAGGATCAGGTCGCGGCCAGGCAGCCCGGTCGGCAGGGACAAGGCGGCGGCAAGCGTCACCACGCCGCGCATGCCGGCCCAGCTCAGCACCGTGGCGGCGGCGATCGAGGGGGCCTGTCGGCGCTGCGGGCGCAGGCGGTGCCGGGCCTTGAGCACCAGAAAGGTGCCAAGCACCCAGGCGAAGCGGGATAGCACGACCGCGCCCACCACCCCTGCCACCGGCAGCAGCAGCGCGTGTCCCGCATGCGGCGGCGCCTCGACGCGCGACACCACGCCGCGCAGCGACAAGCCGATCAGGATGAACAACAGCGACTGCAGCAGGAACACCAGCACCTTCCAGAAGGCCTGGGCGCGGATGCGGGTGGCGGCGCTGACATAGGAGTGCTGGTGCCAGCCGAGCAGGAGGCCCGTGGTGACGGTCGCCAGCACGCCGGACACGTGCAGCCGCTCGCCGCCGACATAGGAGATCGCCGACAACAGCAGGGTGGCGGTGATGGCGAGCTCGCTGTCGTCCAGCCGGCGGATCGCGAACAGGCCGGCCCAGCCGACCACGAAGCCGAAGGCGATGCCTCCCACGGTCAGGATGCAGAAGGTGGCGACGGCGCTGCCGGCGCTGAAGCTGCCGGTAAGGGCTGCCGCCACCGCGAAGCGGAACAGCACGAGCCCGCTCGCGTCGTTGAGCAGGCTTTCCCCCTGCAGCAGCGCGCTGAGACGCGGCGGCAGGCTCAGCCGTTCGAGCACCGCTTCCGCCGCGACCGCGTCCGGCGGCGACACCACCGCGCCGAGCGCCAAGCAGATCGCCCAGGGCAGTCCCGGCACCAGCACCTTCGCCGCCATCCCGACGGCCAGGGTGGTGAACGCCACCGCGCCGACCGCGAGCACGAGGATGCCGACGAGGTTCTCCCGGAACTCGCGCCACACGGTGAAGTAGGCGCCGTTCATCAACAAGGGCGGCAGGAAGACGAGCAGGACCAGGCCGGGATCGAGGGCCAGGTCCGGAACGCCGGGAAGCAGCGCCAGCGCGATGCCGCCGAGGATGAAGGCGGCCGCCGGCGGCAGGCCGAGCCGGCGGGCCGCCAGCTCCAGCACGAAGATCGCCAGCAGCAGGACGATCAGGAACTCGTATTGGCCGGCCGCCGACATCACGCGCACCGGCCGGCGGCGCGGGCGGGCGGCACCGGATCGAGCGGTCGTTTCGGCATCGCCCTGCTTCTCCCGCCTGCCTGCGACCAAGCGCGAAGCGGTCAGCCTTCGGCCGCGCCCCGTTCGTTGCGGCACACGGAACGAGCGTCCGGTTCGCGCGCCGTGCGACGGGTCGAGACGCATGATCGTGAAGATCGTGCTCCGGCACCGCGTTTCCCGGCTTGCCCCGACCGTAGCATACCTGGACGACAGGTCACCGGTTCCCGCCGTTCGGGCGACTTGATGCCTTCCGAAGCGGCGGGTCCCGGCGGATGCGTGGCGAGCCTCGAAGCTTCCGGTCCCGCCGCGCAGGCGTGCGGCATCCGCGTCATTCAGGCCGGATGCCGGCTTGTCGCCCGGCGGCTACGATTCCACGCTGGCGGCAGCGGACCGGATCAGGCCCTGCCACCATGGCGGTCGATCAGGCCAGCGCTTCCGCCATCAGCGCGATGTCGTCCAGCTTGGCGTGGAACGCCGACCAGTCGTCGTCCGCCTCGATCCTTGCCCAGATCGCCTCCACCTCGTCGATCAGCATGGTGCACGGCGCGTCGCGCCGGAAATACGCATGGTCGCGTGTGGCGCCGGGCGCCATCGCATGTCCCGACAGCATGCCCCGCAGCGCCTCAAACGCCGGTTGCGCATAGCCTTCCGGCACCGACGCATGCCAGTCGAAGAAGAACCGCTCGAACGGCACCTGCGTTTCGCGCAGCGCCAGCCACACCTGCCCGCTCGTCGCCGCGTCCGCTTCCGCGCCGCCCGACGCCCGGCCGAGCCTGCGCAGCATCCCCGCCACCAGCTCCGCCCCGAACCGCTCGCCGAAGCCCTGCAGCACCGGCTCCAGCGCCTCCTGCGTCGCCAGCGGCAGCAGGCACTCCGCCAGGCGCACGAGGTTCCACAACAGCGTGTCCGGCTGCCGCCCGAACGCGTACAGCTTGCCCGTGTCGAAATACGCGGCCGTGAAGTCCGGCTGGTAGCTCGGCAGGAACCGCCACGGCCCGTAGTCGAAGCTTTCCCCGGTGACGTTGATGTTGTCGGTGTTCAGCACCCCGTGCACGAAGCCGGCCAGCATCCATTGCGCGCCCACGCGCGCCACCCGTTCCGTCACCGCCTGCAGAAACGCCACGGCCTGCGCGCCCTCGTCCTCGCGCCTCGCCTCGGGAAGATAGAACCGGACCACGTGGTCCAGCAGCCGCCGGATCGCGTCCACGTCCTGATGAAACGCCAGGCGCTGGAACGTGCCGATGCGTATGTGCGAATGGCTCAGCCGCACCAGCACTGCCGAGCGCGTCGGCGACGGCTCGTCCCCCCGCTGCAGCGCTTCCCCGGTCTCGATCAACGAGAACGACTGCGAGGTCTCCACTCCGAGGGCCGCCAGCATGGTGGTCGCCAGCACCTCGCGCACGCCCCCCTTCAGCGTCAGCTTTCCGTCGCCGCCGCGCGACCACGGGGTTTTTCCGCTGCCCTTGGTGCCGAGGTCGAGCAGCCGCCCGTCCACGAGGTCGTGCGCCTGGGCGAACAGGAAGCCGCGCCCGTCGCCGAGCTCGGGGTTGTAGTGCCGGAACTGGTGCCCGTGGTAGCGCAGCGCCAGCGGCTGGGCGAACGACCCTGGCAACGGCTCGAAGCGTCCGAAGTGCCGTATCCAGTCGGCGTCGGAAAGCGGGTCGAGCCCGATGCGCGCCGATGCCCGCATGTTCCGGTACCGCAACATGTGCTCGGGAAAGCGCGCCGGCGTCACGAGGTCGAAGAACGGCTCCCCCAGCGTCTCGTGGGCACGGGACGGGCGGGCATGCGGGATCGGGCTCATCGCGTTCATATGGGACGCCCCGTCGCATCCGCAGCCCGGGACCGGTTCAGGCCGTCGTGACCCCCGGCGGCAGCCCGCCCGGATGACGGCGAAGCAGCACGAGCATGACCAGGATGCCGGGCAGGCAGGCCGCCACCGTCAAAGCAAAGAACCCGGTCCAGCCCATCGCCTGCGCCAGGAACCCGGTGCTGCCGCCCAGCGTGCGCCATGCCACCGGCGCCAGCGACGACAGCAGCGCGAACTGGGTGGCGGTGTACTCGAGCGAGCACAGCCGCGACAGGTAGGTGGCGAAGGTGGTCGCCGCCAGCACCTCGGCGAAGCCTTCCAGCGTCACCTTGGCCAGCAGCAGCGGGAATTGGGGCCCCGCGCGCACCAGGACAAGATAAAGCAGGATGGAGGCCATCTGCACGACGGCAGTCACGATCAGCGCCCGGCCGAGCCCAATGCGCGACACCAGCAGACCGCTCGCGGCTGCCCCGGCCAGGGCCGCGCACAGCGACGGAACGCCGTTGGCCGCGGCCACCGTCGTCGGCGCGAAACCCAGCGAATGGTAGAGCGGGTAGGCCATGGTGTCGGCCAGCTGGGTGCCGAGGTTGGCCACCAGAACGAAGACGATGACGATCGCCGAGTCCGGGCGGCTGAGCAGGTCGCGCAGCGGTTCCACCACGCGGGACCGCAGCGCGTGGCGCCATCCCCGCCCGGCATCGTTTCGTGCCGGCTGCATCGGCTCGCGCGCCAGCAGCGCCAGCGCCGGTCCGGCGAGGCTCAATCCCGCCATCGCCAGCAGCGACCGGTGCCAGCCCACGTGCGCCGCGAGCGAGATCGCCCCGGCCCCGGAGCACAGCATGGCGATCCGGTAGCCCCAGCTGTAGGCGCCGAGCGCTGCCGCCTGCCGTTGCGGCGCGAACGCCTCGATCCGCCAGGCGTCGATCAGGATGTCCTGGCTGGCGGACAGGAACGCCAGCAGGCAGGCGGCGCCGAACAGCGGCGGCAGCGCGCGGGCCGGCGCGCATTGCGACATGGCGACGATCGTCAGGCTCAGCAGCAGCTGCACCGGCAGCATCCACCCACGCCGGCGCCCGAGCCGCCCGAGCGGTCCCGGCAGCGTGCGGTCGAGCAGCGGCGCCCACAGGAACTTCAGCAGGTAGGGCAGGCCGATCAGGGCGGCGCTGCCAATCGTGCGGAGCGACACGTGGCTTTCGCTCAGCCATTGCTGAAGGGTGAAGAAGGTGAGGTAGAGCGGCAGGCCGGACACGAACCCGAACCCGCCCATCAGCAGAAGGCCACGCGGACCGATCGGGCCGGTTGCATGGGGAAGAACCGGGTCAGGCATCGGCGTATCGTCCGCGGGAGCGGGCGGACGCGCAGGAAGCGGTTTGCCCGCTCCTGCGCGCCGGCAGGTCGATCCGCAGGCTGCTTGCGGGAAGTCTACTGCGGAGCCGCTTCGGTCGAGGCAGCGGCCTTCTTGTGGTGGGTGGTCTTCTTGTGGTGCCTGGTGGTCTTCTTCGGCGCCATGGTGCTGCTGTCGCCCGAAGCGGCCGGCGCGTCGGCGGACGGCGTGCTGGTGCTCGGCGCCATGGTGCTGGGCGCCGGGGTGGCGGGCGACATGGTGTTCGGAGCCATGGTCGAGGGCGCGCTGGTCGCCGGAGCCGTGGTGGTCTGGGCGAGGGCCGGGGCCGCGGCGCCCAGCAGGGAGGCGGCCGACAGGGCGGCGAGGAACCGGGTCTTGAAGGTCATGGGGGACTCCGAACGTGGATGAAAAGGTTGTCGCGATGCCGGATCCTGTTGGAACCAGCGCGCAGGCATGCATACCACGTCGACGGAACAGCGTCGCCGGTCAAACTTTCTTAAATCGCTCAAGTTTTCGATGCAGGCGACTGAAATAAAACACAATCTTTCCGGGAAGCGATGGAGATCGTGTCGATTTCGTGGCAAACCCGGCGGCCTGGCGGCGGCGACGCGCCAGGCCGTTGAAAACGACCGAAACGTTTGTTTCAGGCAGCGTCGCCGCGCTTTTCCATCTTCTTGCGCTCGTTCGGGTTGAGGTAGCGCTTGCGTATGCGCACCGCCGACGGCGTCACCTCCACCAGCTCGTCGTCCTCGATATAGGCGATCGCCTGTTCCAGGCTCATGCGTCGCGGCGGCGTCAGCAGAAGCGCCTCGTCCTTGCCGGCGGCGCGTATGTTGGTGAGCTTCTTTTCCTTGATCGGGTTCACCTCGAGGTCGTTCTCGCGCGAATGCTCGCCCAGGATCATGCCGACATAAACCTTCTCGCCCGGATCGACGAACAGCGCGCCGCGCTCCTGCAGCGAGAACAGCGAGTACTGCACCGCCGCCCCGTCCTCCGACGAGATCAGCGAGCCCTTCACCCGTCCGGCAATGGAGCCGGCCCAGGGCTGATAGCCGGCGAACAGCCGGTTCATGATGCCGGTGCCGCGCGTGTCGGTCAGGAACTCGTTATGGTAGCCGATCAGGCCGCGCGACGGGATCAGGAAGGTCAGCCGCACCTTGCCGCCGCCCGACGGCCGCATGTCCTGCATCACGCCCTTGCGTATGCTGAGCTTCTCGACGACGATTCCTGAGAACGGCTCGTCCACGTCGACCAGCACCTCCTCGAACGGCTCCTCGCGGTCGCCGGTGTCGGGGCTCTCGCGGGTCAGCACGCGCGGACGGCCGATGGTGAGCTCGAAGCCTTCGCGCCGCATCTGCTCGATCAGCACGCCGAGCTGCAGCTCGCCGCGCCCGGCCACCTCGAACGCCTCGGATTCCGGGCTGTCGGTGACGCGGATGGCGACGTTGCCTTCCACCTCCTTGAACAGCCGGTCGCGGATCTGGCGCGAGGTCACCTTCTTGCCTTCGCGGCCACCAAGCGGGCCGTCGTTGAGGCGGAAGGTCATGCTCAGCGTCGGCGGGTCCACCGGGATCGCGGACAGCGCCGCGGTGACTTCCGGCGAGGCGATGGTTTCCGGGATGGTCGCTTCCGACAGCCCCGCGATGGCGACGATGTCGCCCGCCTCGACCTCGTCCGCCGGCACCCGCTCCAGCCCGCGGAAAGACAGCAGCTTGGTCAGGCGGCCGGTTTCCACCACCGAGCCGTCGGCGCGCAGCACGCGCACCGGCATGTTGGTACGCGCCCGACCCTGCTCGACACGTCCGGTCAGCACCCGGCCCAGGAACGGGTCGGCTTCCAGGATGGAGGCGACCATGGCGAACGGCTTGTCCTTGTCGCAGGCCGGCGACGGCACGTGGCTCAGCACCATGTCGTAGAGCGGCGACAGGTCCTTGCGCGCGCCCTCAAGCTCCAGGTCGGCCCAGCCCTGCCGGCCGGACGCGAACAGCGTCGGGAAGTCGAGCTGCTCGTCGTTGGCGCCGAGTGCCGCGAACAGGTCGAACATCTCGGTGTGCACCTCGTCCGGGCGCGCGTCCTGGCGGTCCACCTTGTTCACCACCACGATCGGCTTGATGCCGCGCGCCAGCGCCTTGGTCAGCACGAACTTGGTCTGCGGCAGCGCGCCCTCGGC
>CAXTCK010000020.1:0-30309 GCA_964242425.1 uncultured Acetobacteraceae bacterium
TCGGCACCCCGCCCGCCGGCGCCCGTGGCCTTGCCGCGGACCGGTTCGGCCTCGTCGCCACCTCGGCGCTGCATCCGGCCGGGCTGTACGGCCCGCCGGCCAGCCGTCGCTCGCTCAACATCGCCGACGCGCTGCCGCCGCTGGCACCGGAAGCGGCGAGCGGCCCGGTGCGCAGCCTTGGCGACCACGTCCCGGACCGTCGGCTCGGGCCGTCCCTGCTGGCGCTGGCGCTGGCGCTGCTGGTCGTGGATGCGGTCGCGACGCTGCATCTGCGCGGGCTGCTGCGCGGCCGTTCCGGCGGACGGGCGCGTCGGGCCGCACCCCTGCTGGTGCTGCTGCCGGTGCTGGCGCTGGCCGCAGGCCTTCCGGCGAGGCGGGCCGTCGCGCTGGAAACCGATCCGGTGCCGGGCGCTTCGGTCGAAACCCGGCTTGCCTACGTCGTCACCGGCGTTGCCGACGTGGACGACGTGTCGCGCGAAGGGCTGGAAGGCCTTACCGCCTATGCCAACGCCCGCACCTCGGTCCAGCTCGGGCATCCGGACGGGGTGGTGCCGGGGCGCGACGATCTCGCCTTCTACCCGATGCTGTACTGGCCGGTGACGCCCGCGACCGCGGCCGCGGCACCCGGTGCCGCCTGGACCGCGTCGCTCAACGCCTACATGAGCCATGGCGGCATCCTGCTGATCGACACCCAGGGCAGCGACAGCGCTTCCGGTTCCGGTTCCAGCGGGGCCGACTTCACCCTGTTCGCACCCGGCACGACGCAAGCGCTGCGTCGCGCCACGGCCGGCCTGGACATCCCGTCGCTGCGACCGGTGGACCAGGCGCACGTGCTGTCGCGCTCGTTCTACCTGCTTCACACCTTTCCCGGCCGCTATGTCGGTGCGCCGGTCTGGGTGGCGAGCGAGGACGACCTCGGCAATGACGGGGTCAGCCCGGTCATTATCGGTGCCAACGACTGGGCCGGCGCCTGGGCGATCGACGCCGGCGGCCAGAACCCATACGCGGTGATCCCCGGCGGCGAGGAGCAGCGTGTGATCGCCTACCGCTTCGGAGTGAACGCGGTGATCTACGCGCTGACCGGCAACTACAAGACTGACCAGGTGCACGTGCCGGCGCTGCTGCAACGGCTCGGGCAATGAACGGGCCGCTGTCGCACTTCGCGGCCGTGCGGCTGGAGCCGCTGATCCCCGCCTTCCTGCTGGAAGCGCTGGCGTTGTGCTGCGCTGCCGCGGTCGCGCTGTCTCTGCTTCGCCGCTCGGGCCCGGGTGCTGCCTGGCGCGGCCTCGCCTTCATCCTGCTGCTGTCCTGGCTTGCGGGACCCGTGCTGCTCCGGGAGGACTGGCGCGCGCTCGGCGAGACCATGCTGCTGGTGGTGGACGAAAGCGGATCCATGCGGATCGGCGACCGGGCGGCGATCGCGCGGCGCACCGTCGACGCGATCGCGTCCGAGGCAGCCCGGCTGCCCGGGCTGGACGTGCGCGTGGTTCCCGTCGGATCCGCCACGGCCGGTGCCGGAGGCGGCGGCACGCGGTTGATCGGGGCGATCGAGCGCGCCGCGGCCGCGGTCCCGGCCGCCCAGGGGGGCAGCCGCATTGCCGCCGTCGTCGCCATCACCGACGGGCAGGTGCATGACGCGGGCACCGCGCCGCCGGCGGTGCTGGCGGGCACCGACATTCCGCTGCACGTGCTGATCCCGGCACGTGGGGAACAAACCGACCGCCGGCTTCGGGTGCTGCAGGCGCCTCCGTTCGGGATCGTCGGACAGGATGCGACGCTGCGCGTGCAGGTGGACGACCTCGGTGCGCCGCCCGGCCCGCACGGCACCGCCACCCTCACCTTGAAGCGGGAAGGCGACCCGCCGGTCTCGCGCGAGGTGGCGGTGGGCGAGCCGCAGGAGATCACGGTGCCGGTCACGCGGCCGGGGCAGACGCTGCTGGAACTCGATGCGTCGCCATGGCCGGGCGAGGTGTCGACGGTGAACAACCAGGCCATCGTGTCGATCGAAGGGGTGCGGGACCGGCTCAAGGTGCTGCTGGTTTCGGGGACGCCGAACCAGGGCGAGCGGGTGTGGCGGCGCCTGCTCAAGGCTGACCCGTCGGTCGATCTGGTGCACTTCACCATCCTGCGTCCGCCGGACAAGGACGACACCACGCCCTTGAACGAGCTGGCGCTGATCGCCTTTCCGATACGCGAGCTGTTCCAGGAAAAGGTGAACCAGTTCGACCTCATCATCCTGGACGGGTTCGAGAACCGCGGCATCCTGCCGATGGCCTATCTGCGCAACATCGCCGACTTCGTGCGCGGCGGCGGCGGGCTGCTGGTGACGGCGGGTCCCGAGTTCATCGGTCCGGGCACGCTGCAGGACACCCCGCTCGGCGAGATCCTGCCGATCCGCGTGCCGGAAGAAGGCGGGCTGGTCGAGCAGCGCTTCCAGCCGATGCCGACGGCCCTCGGCCGCCGCCATCCCGTGACCGGCAGGTTGCCGCAGATGCCCACGCAGCCGACGGGAAACGCCGATCCGGCCGCAGGCGGCGCGGCCGGCGGCGCCACCGGCTGGGGCTCGTGGTATCGGGCGCTGCGTGCCGATCCGTCGCAGCTGGCGCCAGGCGCGCAGGTGCTGCTGGACGGGCCGGACGGCTCGCCGCTGCTGATCCTGGACCGTGTCGAGCGGGGCCGGGTGGCGCTGCTGCTGTCGGACCAGCTCTGGCTGTGGTCGCGTGGCGAGAACGGTGGCGGCCCGCAGGCCGAGCTGCTGCGCCGGCTGGCGCACTGGCTGATGAAGGAGCCCGGGCTGGAAGAAGAACAGCTGACGGCCACCATCGCCGACAACCGCCTGTCCGTGACGCGCCGCTCGGTCGCGGGCGACCCGGCAACAACCGTCACCGTGGTGGCGCCGGACCATACGCGCAGCGCGCTCGCCTTGTCGCGGGCTGGCGGCGGTACTGCCACGGCCGAACGGCCCGCTTCCGCCCCCGGCATCTGGGAGGTGACGGACGGCGCCGAGCATGCCTTCGCGGCCGCGCGACCTCCCGACCCGCTGGAGATCGCCGACCTGCGCGCGACCGCCGCCGTGCTCCGCCCGCTCGCTTCCGCCACCGGCGGCAGCGTCACATGGCTCGGCGCCGATCCCGCACGGCCCGCCGTGCCGGCCCTGCGCATGGTCGGTCCGCACGGAAGGGCGTCCGGTGCCGGCTGGATCGGGCTCAGGCGGCACGGCGCGCACGCCGTGACCGGCGAGCAGACCGTGCCACTCCTGCCGGCTTCCGTCGTGCTGCCCCTGGCGCTTCTGCTTCTGCTCGCGGGCTGGCGGGCCGAAGGACGACGCTGAACGGCTGGGACCGACGACATGCCAGTGCGTCGGGATGCCGGTGCGTCGGGATGCCGGTGCGTCGGGGCGACCGCCTCTTGCGGAACCGGCCGCCAAGTGTTGCAGTCGGGATCACGCGATTCCATCGCATCGCCCTGCGGAGTTGTGCCTTCCAGTCGTCCGCCCGCTCGCCGCGCCGCTTCAACCCGCGTCCGATCATGGCATTGATCGGCTTCGTCGGGTTGTGCCTGCTCGTGGCGGTGGCGGACGCGGCGTTGACGGAGCCCGGGATGCGCGACTGGTATCCGGCACTCCGCCATCCACCGGGCACCCCGCCGGACTGGCTGTTTCCTGTGGTGTGGATCCCGCTCTACCTGGCGATGGCCGTCGCCGCATGGCGGGTCTGGCGCCGTTCGGGGGCGCCGCGGCTCAGGATCGCGGGCGGCGCGGTCGCGATCGGCCTCGAAGCGTTGCGCCGCCGCGGGCTGCTGCTCTGGGGCTGGCAGCTGGCGGTCAACGCGGCCTGGACGCCGGTGTTCTTCGGCCTGCATCGGCCGGGCCCGGCGCTCGCGGTGATCACCGGCCTGTCGCTGCTGGTCGCCCTGACCCTGCGTGATTTCGGTCGTGTCGACAGGACGGCGGCGCTATTGATGGCGCCCTATCTCGCCTGGGTGTGCTACGCGTTCTGGCTCAACGCCGGGATCGCCTGGCTCAACCCCGGCTGACCACGCCCCTTCCGGAACGAGTATATGGACCTGCGCCGCTTCCTGCATCCTGCCGCCACCGTTCTGCTGCTGGGCGCAGCGCCTGTCGTCATCCCGCTGCACGCCGCGATGGCGCAGCTCAGCGTGGGCAACAGCGGCGGCGGCGGTGGCGGCGACTCCGACCGCGACGCCGCCGAAGCGGCGCAGAAGGCCGAGGCGAAGGCCGCTGCCAAGGCGGCGGCACCCCCGCCGGCGATCCCAGGTGCGGTGTCCGACGAGGCGACCGCGACCTCCGGCCACGTCAGCGCTGACATGGAGCCCACCGCTGCCCTGTTCGACGCGATCAACCGAGGCGACGTCACCTCCGCCAAGGAAGCGCTCGGCCGCGGCGCCGACCTGCACGGCAAGAACGTGCTGGGGCAGAGCCCGCTCGACATGGCGATCGACCTGAACCGAAGCGACATCACCTTCGTGCTCTTGTCGATGCGCAACAGTGAGAACGGGGCGCCGGTCGCTTCCGTCGCCAGCGTCGACCCCGACGCTGCCAGCCCTGCGACGGTGCGGCGCGGACGCCACGGCCGCAATGCCCGCCTCGCTGGCGCGGACGGCACCGCAACGCGCGCCGGGTCGCGCAACGCCCCGCTGCAGCGCATTGCCTCCGATGCCGGGACGCCAAAGCCCGAGGTCGGCTTCCTGGGCTTCGGCGGCAGCTAGAGGTTCCGACCTTGGCGCAGGCCGTCGAGGCCCGCGCCCCGATCCGGAGCGGGTTGTTCCGGAGCGGGTTTTTCCGGCGCGATGGGCGGCCGGCGGCGCTGGGGGCGGTGGCCTGCGGCATGCTGAGCGTGCAGCTGGGGGCGGCGCTGGCCAAGCTGCTGTTCCCGGTGCTGGGCGCTTCCGGCACCGCCAGCCTGCGCGTGCTGCTGGCCTGCCTGATCCTGCTTCCGGCGCTTCGCCTCGGTCGGCGGCGACCGTTCGCCTGGCCGGACCGGCATGCGCTCGGCAGCGTGCTCGCCTACGGGGCCTGCCTCGGGGTGATGAACTCGGTGTTCTATGCCGCCCTGGCACGGCTGCCGCTCGGGGTCACGGTGGCGATCGAGTTCGTCGGCCCGCTGACCCTGGCGGTGCTGGGTTCGCGGCGGCCGATCGACCTGCTCTGGGTCGCGCTCGCGGTCGGCGGCCTGGTGCTGCTGCTCCAGCCCTGGCGCGCACCCGGTGCCGCGCACCGGCTCGACCCGCTCGGCGTGCTGCTGGCACTGGTCGCGGGCCTGGCCTGGGCGCTCTACATCCTCGCCGGACGGCGGGTCGGCCTTCGGATGGGCGGGATCACCGCCACGGCACTCGGCATGGCGGTGGCGAGCCTGATGCTGCTGCCGTTCGCGGCGCATGCGCTGCCGCTGGCCTTGTCGCGGCCTCCGGTCCTGCTGGCCGCCGCCGGCATGGCGCTGTTGTCGAGCGCCATCCCCTACACCATCGAGATGATGGCGATGCGCCGCATGAGCATGCGCGGCTTCAGCATCCTGATGAGCCTTGAGCCGGCGATCGCCGCACTGGCCGGGCTGGTCCTGCTCGGCGAGCACCTGTCGCCGCTGCGCTGGCTGGCGATCGCCGGCATCATCGCCGCTTCGGTGGGCAGTGCCGCGACCGACGCGCCGGCGGCGCCGTCATCCGCCACCGCAACCACGCCTATCCCTCGATCAGCTGCCTGATCCGGGCGCCGAGCGCCTCCATGGCGAACGGCTTGGTGAGGACGTGCATGCCTGGGTCCAGCCCGCCGTGGTCGAGCACCGCGGTCTCGGCATAGCCGGTGATGAACAGCACCTTGAGCCCGGGCCGGCCCACCCGCGCCGCGTCCGCGAGCTGGCGGCCGTTCATCCCGCCCGGCAGGCCCACATCGGTGACCAGCAGGTCGATGCGGCGGTCCTGACGCAGGATGTCGAGGCCGGCGGCGCCATCGGCTGCTTCCAGCGCGGTGTAGCCCAGCTCCTCCAGCGCGTCCGTGACCAGCATGCGCACCGTCGGCTCGTCGTCGACAAGCAGCACGGTGCAGCCGATATCGGCCTGCTGCGGAACAACCGCCTCCGCCGGGACGGTCTGCACGTCGACCACGCCGTGATGCCGCGGCAGGTAGAGGAACATCGCGGTGCCCTTCCCCGGCTCCGAGCTGATGCGCACCTGCCCGTTCGACTGGCGCGCGAAGCCATAGATCATCGACAAGCCGAGCCCGGTTCCCTGGCCGATCGGCTTGGTGGTGAAGAACGGGTCGAACGCGCGGGCGACCACCTCCGGCGTCATGCCCGTGCCGGTATCGGCCACGCAGAGCGATACGTACTGTCCGGACGGCGGTTCGTGCGGCAGCCTGTCCCCATCATCCACCCAGCGGTTGCAGGTCCCGACCGTGAGGGTTCCTCCGTCCGGCATGGCATCGCGCGCGTTGATGCACAGGTTGAGCAGCGCGTTCTCCAGCTGGTTGGGATCGACCAGCACGGTCCACAGCTCCGCCGCGCAGGCGATCTCGACCGTGATGGCGGGCCCCACGGTGCGCCGGATCAGCTCCTCCATCCCGGCGACCAGGCGGTTCGCGTCCACCGTCTCGGGCGCCAGGGTCTGCCTGCGCGAGAACGCCAGCAGCCTGTGCGTCAGCGCCGCCGCCCGGCTGGCCGCCCCCTGGGCCGCCACGATGTAGCGGGTCGCGTCCGCCAGCCGTCCCTGCCCGATCCGGGTGGCGAGCAGCTCCAGGCTGCCCGTGATGCCGGTAAGCAGGTTGTTGAAGTCGTGGGCGAGGCCGCCGGTGAGCTGCCCGACCGCCTCCATCTTCTGCGCCTGCCGGAGCTGTTCCTCCGCCTTCTGCCGTTCCGCCATCTCAGTTTCGAGCTGCCCGGTCCGTTCCGCGACGCGCTGCTCCAGCGTGGTGTTGAGTTCACGTAAGGCCGCGTTGAAGCGGTCCGCGTTGCCGAGGGCGCCGGCCAGGGCGGCGCGCGTCGAGTCCAGCGCCGCGGTCAGGGAGTTCGCGCGCGCGAGCGCATTGTCGGCGATGGTCACGAGCCCGGCGGAGGCCAGCACACGGCTTTCCGCGCGCAACAGGGCGGCAAGCAGCGGAAAGCCGATCCGGTCGAGCGGCGGCGGAACCAGCCGGTCGACGCCGGCGCCCAGCAGGACCAGCACGGCATCCGCATCGCGGTCGACCTCCGCCACGGCCGGAACCAGCATGTCCCGGTCCGGAAACGCGACCGTTCCGGTCACGGTGCGGGGACCGCCGTCGCAGCGGCTGAACAGGTCGCGCCAGCCGGGGCCTCCCGGAAGGGTCTGCACGAAGCCAGGAGCCGGGCACAGCACGCCCAGCTCGTGGTCGCGGACCAGCACCAGCACGGCCTGGGCGCCCCAGAACCGGGCCAGCGCCGCTGCCGCCGCCGGTCGCGTCGCCGGGTCGGCCAGCGCGTTGACCAGGTCGAGGCTGGCGGGAAGCTCCATCGCCGAATACCGCCGACAGGCTCAGGCCGGAAGTACGCAGACAACCGCCGTGCAGTTGTGGAAGCCGTCGAACTGGCCTTCCGCCCTGGCGATCTGGCCGTGGGTGACGCAGCCGACCATGGGCAGGTCGGACAGCCGGTTGCGGACCGCGTCGAGCTCCAGGGTGTAGTCGTCACCGATGCGTATCCGCGTCGCGGCGCAGTCGAAGAACAGGGCGACGCCGGGCTTCCGATCGCCGATGCTGGCCAGCGCCGCCGCGGTTGCCCGTTCCACCGCCAGCAGGCTGGCCGCCACCGTGCTGCGCATGATGCGCACCCGGCTGCCGACCGGAACCTCGGCGGCGCAATGCACCACTCCCGCCCCGTCCACCGACAACGGCATGCGCAGCTGGTAGCCGGCGGCCGTCTCGATGCCCAGGATGTTGTGCAGGAAGAACGGCAGCGGATTGTCCGGGTCGAACGCCACCCCGACCGCCGCGGCATGCGCCTGGAACGCTTCCACCGCCGGCAGGCCGTTCAGGCCGATCAGCCTGAGGCCGTCCGCCTCGGTCACCCGCAGCGCCTCGGCCGCCTCCTCCCAGCCGTGGCCGACGCCGACGCCGAGCGGTTCCGGAGACAGGATCTCCAGCGCCACCGCGGCGTCGTCCAGCACCTCCGTGCCGCTGAACACGACGGTGCGGACGAACTGCGCGTTGTCCCCCGCTCCGCCGCCGAACAGCTGGTAGCGGGTGCCGGTCGCGACCATCAGCTCCTGGATCAGCGTCGGGGCGTGCCCGGCCAGTGCGTCGGTCAGCACCAGGGCGGCGCGGTGCAGGATCTGTTGCTCCGTGCCGCGGAAGGTCGACACGATCTGCCTGGCCGCATCCGCCGCAGACCGGCTCAGCCCGCGGCCGATACCCACCGCGAAGCGCATGGTGTCGCTTTTCAGCGCCAGCGCGCAGGCGGCACCTGCCCCGTGCGACAGGTGGGTGAACTCGCCCGCCGAGGACGACCCGACCAGGAGCGCGTCCGGATGGTCCGACGACAGCGCACCGAGCAGCGACCGGTGGTCGTAGCCCGGAGCCGCGAACAGGATGATCGCGTCCGGCGACCCGGGCAGCTCGGTGGCGATCTGGCGTCCGAGCGCATGACCCGCCGCCTCGGCATCGGTGAGGTCGGTGTAGGCGGCCGCCGTCTGCATCATCCTGCTCCCTGCCGAGGCGCACGCCGTTGCCGAATGGCCGAAGGTGCGGATGCGTTTATGACGCAGCCGCAGCCGCTTGCGAACCGGGTCGTGTGCGGGAAGCAAGCGTGGCCGCCAGCCCGGCCACGGCGGCCAGCGACACCCAGGCGCCCGGCATCGCCGGGTTGCCGGTCATGTGGATCGCCCAGGTGCAGACCAGCGGCGTGGCGCCGCCGAACACCGCGACCGCCAGGCTATAGGCGAGCGAGAAGCCGGCGGTGCGGGCACGTGCCGGCACCAGTTCGGTCAGGTGCACCACCATCGCCCCGTTGTAGAACCCGTAGAGCACGGACAACGCCAGCTCCACCGCGAGCAGCCGCCCGAACGACGGCGCCGCGGTCGCCCAGGTCAGCAGCGGATAGGCCAGAAGCAGCATCAGCAGCGTGGTCGCGAGCAGGATCGGGACGCGCCCGATGCGGTCCGACAAAGCGCCCGACACCGGCAACCAGAACAGGTTCGACACCCCGACGCAGAACGTCGTCGCCAGCACCGACGCCGTTGACAGGTGCAGCACGCTGCGGCCGAAGGTCGGCGTGTAGACGGTGATCAGGTAGAACGACACCGTCGTGGTGGTGACGAGCCCGGTCCCGACCAGCACCGTGGCCGCCCTGTCCCGGAGGGTGTGGAGGATCTCGTGAGACGATGGCGGGCGCGACAGGATCGCCTGGAACGCCGGCGTTTCCTCCATGCCGCGCCGGAGCAGCACCAGCACCGGCACGATCGAGCAGCCGGCCAGGAGCGGCACGCGCCAGCCCCACTCCCGCATCTGGCCCGGCGACAGCAGGCCGTTCAGCAATGCACCCAGCCCGGCCGCAGTCATCACCGCGACCTGCTGGCTCGCCGACTGCCAGGACACGAAGAAGCCCTTCCTTCCCGGTGGCGCGATCTCGGACAGGAACACAGACACGCCGCCGAGCTCCACCCCGGCGGAAAAGCCCTGCAGCAGCCGGCCGAGCAGGACCAGCACCGGAGCGAGAAGCCCGATCGCCGCGTAGGAGGGCATCAGCGCCAGCGTTGCCGTGCCCACCGACATCAGCGCCAGGGTCAGGATCAGCCCGGCACGGCGGCCGCGACGGTCCAGGAACGCGCCCAGCACCAGCGCGCCAAGCGGACGCATCAGGAACGCCGCCCAGAAGGTGGCGAAGCTCGCCATCAGCGACACGAACGGGTCGCGCGACGGGAAGAAGGCGTGCCCGATCGGCCCGGCATAGAAGCCGAACACGATGAAGTCATACATTTCCAGGAAATTGCCGCCCGCGACGCGCAGTACCGCCAGGGCGGGCGATCGGGTGCGGCCGGACGCCGTGCCGCTCAATCCGCCCCGTCGCCCGCGACCGCCGCGGATTCCGTCCGCACCACGTCGAGCGCCACCAGCATCCCGTCGCGCTCGAAATGCCAGAAGGTCCAGCCGTTGCAGGACGGCGCGTTGGTCAACGCGGCGCCGATCTGGTGGATCGAGCCACGCCTGGTGCCGCTGACCAGGGTGCCGTCCGGGGCCACCACCGCGCTCACCCGCTTCTGCCGGTCGGTGACGCGGGTGCCGGGCGGAACCAGACCGCGTTCCACCAGGCTGCCGAACGGCACGCGCGGGATGTCCCGCCTGGCCGGGCTCGCCGCCGCGTGGTCGAGGCCGAGCGGCCGCTCGCGCCGGTAACGCCCGATCGCCGCCTCGGCATAGTCGGGATGCCGCTCGATGCCGATGAAGCGTCGTCGCAGCCGCTTGGCGATCGCCGCCGTGGTGCCGGTGCCGGTGAACGGATCGAGCACGATGTCGTCGATGCCGGTGGAGGCGAGCAGGACCCGGTGCAGCAGGCTTTCGGGCTTCTGCGTCGGGTGCAGCTTGAGCCCGTGCTGGTTGCGCAGCCGCTCGTTGCCGGTGCAAAGCGGCAGCAGCCAGTCGGAACGCATCTGCACGTCGTCGTTCAGCGCCTTCATGGCCGCGTAGTTGAAGCGGTAGCGGCTGGTCTTGCCGCGCGCGGCCCAGATCAGCGTCTCGTGCGCGTTGGTGAAGCGGCGGCCGCGGAAGTTCGGCATCGGGTTGGACTTGCGCCAGATCACGTCGTTCAGGATCCAGAAACCCAGGTCCTGCAGGATCGTGCCGATGCGGAAGATGTTGTGGTATGAGCCGATCACCCAGATGGTGGCGTCCTTGCGCATCAGCCGGCGCGCCTCGCCGAGCCAGTCGCGCGTGAACCGGTCGTACTCGGCGTAGTCGCCGAACTTGTCCCAGTCGTCGTCCACCCCGTCCACCAGGCTGTCGTCGGGACGGCGCAGCTCGCCGCGCAGCTGCAGGTTGTAGGGCGGGTCGGCGAAGACGCAGTCGATCGAGCCGGCCGGAAGCAGCCGCATCAGCTCGATGCAGTCGCCCACCAGCACCTGGTCGAGCGGCAGCTCCATCGCGGGCCAGGTCATGGTCGCGCCATACGCCCGTTCACGCGGAGGCCATCAGGTCCAGGCTGAGCTGGCGCACCGCACCGAACGCCTGCCGATGATGGCGGGTGATGCCGAGCACGCCAAGCGCCGCACGGTGGTGCGCGGTGCCGTAGCCGGCGTTGTGTTCCCAGCCATAGCCCGGGCAGCGGCGGCCCAGCCGGACCATCAGGCGGTCCCGCGTCACCTTGGCCACGATGGAAGCGGCGGCGATCGACAGGCATTCCGCGTCGCCGCCGATCACCGCCTCGCCGGCACAGGCCAGCGCCGGACAACGGTTGCCGTCCACCAGCACCAGATCCGGCTGTTCCGACAGCCGCGTCACGGCGCGGGACATCGCCAGCATGCTGGCATGCAGGATGTTGAGCCGCGCGATCTCGTGCACCGAGGCCGCCGCCACGCCGACCTGTATGCCCGGGCAGGCCAGGAGGGCCCGGTGCGCCGCTTCCCGCGCTTCCGCCGTCAGCTTCTTGGAATCATCGAGGAGTGCTGCAAGGCCACGGGACGGCCGCCGCGCGAACATCACCGCGGCGGCAACGACCGGACCGGCCAACGGACCGCGCCCGACCTCATCCACCCCGGCCACCCGCCCGCCATGACGACTTTCGCGCCTGTAGTGCGGCATCCCTGCCCCGTCATCCTCAGGCCGCAGGCAAACTCGCATGAACGCGAGTCGGCAAACGAGACGGCCGCTGCCACAGGCAAACCATCAATATCGAGCCTGTGGCAAGCATCGCGTCATGCGCCGGCGTGCCCGCCGACGCGCCGGCCCGGGTTCAGCCGCGCGACGGGATGAGCAGGAACCCGAGCAGGAAGCCCAGGCCGGCGGCGATGCCGATGGCCGCGAACGGCTGCTCACGCACCAGCACGGTGGCTTCCTCCAGCTGCTCCTTGGCCTGCTCCAGGAAGTCGCCATACTCCTTCTGCACGGTGCCCTGGACCTGGTCGAACTTTCCTTCCGCCTGCAGGCCGCTGTCGCCCGTCAGGCCGCCTGCGGCATCCTTCAGCTTGCCGACGCCGTCCGTGACCGTTCCCTTGACCTCGTTCTCGTCAACCATCGTCCGGACTCCCTGTCATACGTGGAAATGCTGCAACGGCGAACGGCGCCGCAGGCTTGGGGGTTCCGCGCCGGGTTGCCATCGGGAGCAAAAACGCGATGGTGCGCCGTCATGACGTGGCGGCTGCTCCCCGATGATGCCTCGATGCGCCGTCCCGCATGGTTCCGGCGTCGTCGCAGCCTCCTGTCCCGCGAAGCTCGAACCACCGCGCTGATCGTCGCGAGCGCGCTGCTGATGGAGCAGCTCGACGCCACCGTGCTCACCACGGCGCTGCCGTCGATGGCGCGCTCGTTCCATTCCGATCCGGTGCACCTCAGCGTCGCCCTGACCTCCTATCTGGTGAGCCTGGCGGTGCTGATCCCGGCCAGCGGCCGGGCTGCCGACCGCTTCGGCAGCCGCACCGTGTTCCGGGCGGCGATCGTGCTGTTCACCGCAGGCTCGATCCTGTGCGCCGGGGCGCAGAACCTCGCCTTTCTTGTCGGCGCCCGCCTGCTTCAGGGTGCTGGCGGGGCGATGATGATGCCGGTCGGACGGCTGGTGCTGATGCGCAGCGTCAACAAGAGCGAGCTGATCACCGCCATGTTCTGGGTGCTGATGCCCGCGACGATCGGTCCGCTGCTCGGGCCGCCGTTGGGCGGGTACCTCACCACCACCCTGTCCTGGCGCTGGATCTTCATCATCAACGTGCCGATCGGCCTGCTCGGGATCGTGCTGACCACCCGGTACATCCCGCAGATGCGCGACCCGGTGCGGCTGCCGTTCGACGGCCGTGGCATGGTGCTCTCCGGCGTGTCGCTGGCCTGCCTGGTGTTCGGGCTTGAGCTCGCGGCAAGGGGTGCCGGCAGCCGGGTCGTGACGACGGCCACGCTTGCCCTGGGGTTGGCGTCCGGCCTGCTGTATCTGCGCCACGCCCGCACGGTGGCGGCACCCATCCTGGACTTCACCCTGATGCGCATCCCGACCTTCCGCTTGTCGGTGCTGAGCGGGTCCGCCACCCGGATCGTGGTGGGTGCCACCCCTTTTCTGGTGCCGTCCATGCTGCAGCTGGGCTTCGCCCTGAGCGCCCTGCAAAGCGGGCTGGTGACGTTCACCGCCACGATCGGCGCCTTCCTGATGCGTCTGATGGCCAAGCGGGCGCTACGGCAATTCGGCTACCGCAGGGTCATGTCGGTCAACGCCTGCGGCGCGCTGCTGCTGACGCTGTCCTGCGCGTTGTTTCGGCCGGGCTGGCCGTTCTGGGTGCTGTCGCTGATCCTGTTCGGAGGCGGGTTCAGCAATGCGCTGCAGTTCACCTCGCTCAACACCATCGCCTATGCGGACATTCCGGGCGACCGCATGAGTGCGGCGACCAGCTTCTATACCACGTTCCAGCAGCTCACCCTGACGCTCGGCATCTCGGTGGCCGCGGCGACGGTATCGGCGTCACAGGCGCTGGCTGGTCATGTCCAGGTCCAGGTGAGTGACTTCAGCGCCGCGTTCGTGGTGATCGGCCTGGTGTCGGTTCTCGCCATACCGGCCGCTTTGTCCATGCCGACCGATGCGGGGTCGGAGATGAGCGGCCACCGTTCGTGAACGAGCCGACGACCGGCACGATCCGCCGGGTCAGCCTGGTATCCCGGACGGGGAACTCAGATCGACGGACGGGTCGACCACATGCCGTAGCGGGACGGAATGGCGGTGAAGCGCGCCAGGTCGCGCAAGCTGTCGCCGAGCGGATGCGCCGGCTGTTCCTGCCGAACCTGTACCGCGTCCTCGCTGGCATGAAGGGCTGCGGTCTCGAGAGCGAGAAGCTTGCGAAACATCGTCCGTCTCCTTCGTCCTCGCCGGTTGCGGAACTGCGGAAGGCGGCTTGGGCCCAGGCGTCCGATCCGGCTTGACGGATATCCCGTCGGTATCCCCAGCTATAGCAGGCACACCAAGCAGCCACAATCTCGCCGTTTTTCGCTCACGAACCCGTGATGGAAGCCGTTAGGGTTTGGTCAATCAGTGCCGCCTACCCTTTCCCGATTGTTTCATGCGGGCGCCGGTGCGGCGGCTGCGGCGAAACGGCGACACAGTTTGAAACGTGCCGAAGCAAAGCGCCGCCTTCCGGAGGCCTTTTTCTGGTAAGACTACGTCGACCGGGCGAAGCACGCGCCGGGGCCCGGCCGCGGCCCGAGGTTGAGGAAGACGATGGACGAGCCGAGCGGATTACGCGCTGGCGCTGAACGCGCACGCGCCGATACCCATGTCGTGAACCAGCCCGGCGACGCCCCTTCCGTCACGCCCGCCTCGTCTCCGGCTGCGACTCCGGTGGCGACCCCGGCTCCCACAAGACGCCGGCGTCGCTGGATCCCGCTGCTGGTTCTCCTGGTGGCGGTCGGGGTGATCGCCTACGCGCTGCTGCACACCCGCCACGCGACGCACCCCGCGGGCGGCCGTGGCCGTCACGGCGGCGGAGGCGACGCGTCCGGGCCGCAGCCGGTCAGCGTCGCCCAGGCCCGTGCCGGCGACATGCCGGTGGTGCTGACCGAGCTTGGCACCGTCACCTCGCTCGCCACCATAACCGTGCAGTCCCAGATCTCGGGCTACCTGCTGGAGGTGAACTTCAAGGAAGGCCAGGAGGTGCACAAGGGCGACCAGCTCGCCCTGGTGGACCCGCGGCTCTACGAGGCCACCCTGACCCAGGACCAGGGCAACCTGGCGCGCGACAACAACCTTCTGCATCAGGCGCAGCTGGACAATGCCCGCTACCAGCTGCTGCTGCGCCAGAAGAGCATCGCCTCGCAGACTGCGGAGGACCAGGTATTCGTGGTCGGCCAGTACCAGGGTGCGGTGCTGACCGACCAGGGCCAGATCGCTGCTGCCAAGCAGAACATCGCCTATTGCCACATACGCTCGCCGATCGACGGGCGGGTCGGCCTGCGTCAGGTCGACGCCGGCAACTACATCACCACAGCCGAGACCAACGGCCTGGTGGTGGTGACGCAGATCCATCCGATCTCGGTGATCTTCACCGTGCCGGAGGACAGCATCCCGCCGCTGCAGGCGCAGATGAAGGCGGGCAGCACCCTGACGGTGGACGCCTTCGACCGCACCAACACGCAGAAGCTCGCTTCCGGCACGGTTGAGACCATCGACAACACCATCGACACCAGCACCGGGACGGTGCGCATACGGTCCACCTTCCCCAACGCGGACGAGACCCTGTTTCCGAACCAGTTCGTCAACGCCCGCCTGCTGCTGCAGACCCTGCACAACGCGACCCTGGTGCCGAACGGGGCGATCCAGACCGGCCCGAACGGCAACTTCGTCTACCTGGTGAAGCCCGACGACACGGTGGAGATGCGCCCCGTGACCACCGGCACCTCCAGCCAGACCGACGTGGTGGTGACCAAGGGCCTGGCTCCGGGCGACAAGGTGGTGACCGACGGCACCGACCGGCTCAAGACCGGCTCCAAGGTCACCATCCCCGCCGAGCATCCGGCCGTGGGTGCGGCTGCGGGCGGATCGGCGGACCAGCAGCCACGGCGCCATGCGGGCGGAGCCGGGGCGAGCGGGACCGGCGGCTCGTGAGCCGTCGCTGCCGCCATCCGTGGACGCGCGCACGCCCGTGAACCTGTCGCGCCTGTTCATCCTGCGCCCGGTGGCGACCACGCTGCTGATGCTGGCGATCCTGATGGTCGGCCTGCTCGGCTACCGGTTCCTGCCGATCGCGGCCCTGCCCCAGGTCGAGTACCCGACCATACAGGTGCAGACCTTCTATCCGGGCGCCGGACCGCAGGTGATGACCACCTACGTCACGGCGCCGCTCGAGTACCAGCTCGGCCAGATGCCCGGGCTGGACCAGATGGAAAGCCAGTCCTCCGCCGGCGCCTCGGTGATCACGCTGCGCTTCGGCCTCGACGTCGACATCAACGTCGCCGAGCAGGAGGTGCAGGCCGCGATCAACGCCGCCAACTCCCTGCTGCCCACCGACCTGCCGGCGCCGCCGGTCTACAACAAGGTCAACCCGGCCGACACGCCGATCCTGAGCCTGGGCGTCACGTCGAAGACCATGACGCTGGTCGATGTCGAGGACTACGTCGACACCCGGCTGGCGCAGAAGATCAGCCAGATCCAGGGCGTGGGCCTGGTCACGCTGACCGGCGGCAACCGCAAGGCGATCCGGGTGCGCGTGAACACCCGCGCACTCAGCGCCTATGGCGTGTCGATCGACGACCTGCGCACCATCATCACCACCGTCAACGTCAACTCGCCCACCGGCACGTTCGACGGGCCGCTGCATTCCTCGACGCTGCAGGTGGACGGCCAGATCAACGCGCCGCAGACCCTGGCCAACCAGGTGATCGCCTACCAGAACGGCGCGCCGATCCGGCTGCGCGACGTGGCGACGGTGGTCGACGGGCCGGAGAACACCCAGCTCGCGGCCTGGGCCAACAAGACGCCGGCCATCATCCTGAACGTGCAGCGCCAGCCCGGCGCCAACGTGATCGCGGTGGTGGACGCGATCAACCGCATCCTGCCGGGCCTGCGCCAGTCGATCCCGGCCGGCGTGTCCATCGTGCCGCTCACCGACCGCACCACCACCATCCGCGCGTCCGTCGGCGACGTCGAGTTCGAGCTGATGCTGTCCGTGGCGCTGGTGGTCGGCGTGATCTTCCTGTTCCTGCGCAACCTGCCGGCGACCGTGATCCCGTCGCTGTCGGTGCCGCTGTCGCTGGTCGGCACCATGGCGGTGATGTACCTGCTGGGCTTCTCGCTCGACAACCTGTCCTTGATGTCGCTCACCATCGCCACCGGCTTCGTGGTCGACGACGCCATCGTCATGATCGAGAACATCGCCCGCTACATCGAGATGGGCGAGAGCCGCATGGAGGCGGCGCTGAAGGGCGCCGGCCAGATCGGCTTCACCATCGTCTCGCTGACGGTGTCGCTGATCGCGGTGCTGATCCCGCTGCTGTTCATGGGCGACGTGGTCGGCCGGCTGTTCCACGAGTTCGCCATCACGCTCGCCGTCACCATCGTGCTGTCGGCGGTGGTGTCGCTCACCCTGGTGCCGATGCTGTGCGCGCGCATGCTGCGCGAGCAGCCGCACCACCCGCCAGGCGGCAAGCTGCAGTCGGGCAGCCGCTTCTCGCGCATCTCCGAGGCGGCGATCGACCGCACCATCGCCGGCTACGGCCGCGCCCTCGACGTGGTGCTCAGGCACCAGCCGCTCACCCTGCTGGTGTTCGTTCTCACGCTGGCGACGACCGTGTTCCTGGCGATCGTCATCCCCAAGGGCTTCTTTCCGGTGCAGGACACCGGCGTCATCCAGGGCATCTCGGTGGCGGCGCAGGACACCTCGCTGGCGGCGATGTCGGCCCACCAGCAGGCACTGGCGCGCGTGATCCTGGCCGACCCCGACGTGGTGAGCCTGAGCTCGTTCATCGGCGTCGACGGCAGCAACATGACGCTGAACCAGGGCCGGTTCCTGATCAACCTCCGCCCGCACGACCAGCGCAGCCTGACCGCGTCCGGCGTGATCCAGCACCTGCAGAACGAGGTCGCCGGCGTGGTCGGCGTCCGGCTGTTCATGCAGCCGGTGCAGGACCTGTCGCTCGACACGGCGGTCTCGGCCACCCAATACCAGTTCGTGCTGGAAACCCCGAACTACGACGACTTCAAGACCTGGGTGCCGAAGGTGGTGGAAAAGCTCCAGGCGCTGCCGCAGCTGGCCGACGTCACCTCCGACCTGCAGGCGACCGGCCTGGTCGCGAACGTGACCCTCGACCGCGCCACCGCCGCCCGGTTCAGCATCACCCCGGAAACCGTCGACAACGCGCTCTACGACAGCTACGGCCAGCGCCAGATCAGCACCATCTACACGCAGTCCAACCAGTACCGGGTGATCCTGGAAACCGACAGGTCGCTCGCCCGCAGCTTGTCCAGCCTCAGCCAGCTCTACCTTCCCGGCAGCGGTTCCAGCACCACGACCACCACCGGCGCCGCCCACAAGCCGACCGGCGGCCTGGTGCCGCTCGACGCGGTGGCCTCGGTGAAGCTCGGCACCGCACCGCTGCTGATCTCCCATCTCGGCCAGTTCCCCGCCACCACGGTCTCGTTCAACCTCCGGCCGGGCGCGTCGCTGGGTCCGGCGGTCGACGCCATCGAGCGGGCGGAAAAGCAGATCGGCCTGCCCGCCTCGTTCCAGACCTCGTTCCAGGGCACGGCGGCGGCGTTCCAGTCCAGCCTCGGCAACGAGCTGTTCCTGGTGCTGGCGGCGCTGGCGGCGGTCTACATCGTGCTGGGCGTGCTCTACGAGAGCTTCGTCCACCCGGTCACCATCCTGTCCACGCTGCCGTCCGCCGGCATCGGCGCGCTGGCGGCGCTGATGCTGGCGGGTGCCGACCTGGACGTGATGGGCATCATCGGCATCGTGCTCCTGATCGGCATCGTCAAGAAGAACGCGATCATGATGATCGACTTCGCGCTGGAAGCGGAGCGCGAGGAAGGCATGGCGCCGCACGCGGCGATTCGGCGTGCCGCCATGCTCCGGTTCCGGCCGATCCTGATGACCACGCTGGCGGCGGCCTTCGGGGCGCTGCCGCTGATGCTCGGCACCGGCACCGGCTCCGAGCTGCGCCGGCCTCTCGGCATCGCCATCGTCGGCGGCCTTGCCGTCAGCCAGCTGCTGACCCTGTTCACCACCCCGGTGATCTACCTGTTCATGGACCGGCTCGGCCGGCGCACGCGCCGGGCACTTGGCAGCCGCGATGCGCCGCCTCCGGATATCGACGGTCTGCGCCCGGGACCGGCGCCTCGCCTGCCATGAGAACGCGGCCCATGAGAACGCGGCCATGAACATCTCCAGGCCGTTCATCCTGCGGCCGGTGGCGACCACGCTGCTGACGGTAGCACTCGCCCTGTCCGGGGCGTTCGCCTACACCAAGCTGCCGGTGGCGCCGCTGCCCAACGTCGCCTTTCCGGTGATCCAGGTGCAGGCGACGCAGGCCGGCGGTTCGCCGCAGGAGATCGCGCAAACGGTGGCAACCCCGCTGGAGCGCCATCTCGGCACCATCGCCGGCGTCACCGAGATGACGTCGACCAGCACGCAGAACCAGGTCCGCGTCACCGTGCAGTTCGAGCTGTCGACAAACGTGGACAACGCGGCGCACGAGGTCGAGGCGGCGATCCAGGCGGCGCGCGCCGACCTGCCCAGCAGCATCCGCACCAACCCGACCTACCGCAAGTTCAACCCGTCCGGCCAGCCGATCATGATCCTGGCCCTGACGTCGAAGACCAAGACCGCTCCGGAACTGTTCGACCTCGCCACCAACGTCCTGCAGCAGCAGCTGTCCAAGGTGCAGGGGGTCGGCTACTTCCAGCCGGGCGGCAGCGCGCTGCCCGCGGTGCGCGTCGAGCTCAACCCGCTGCCGATGTTCCAGCAGGGGCTTGGCTTCGAGGACGTGCGCGCGGCACTGGCGTCCGCCAACGCCAACACGCCGAAGGGCTTCATCGACGTCGGCTCGCAGCGGTTCCAGCTCGACACCAACGACCAGGCGCGCAAGGCCGCGGACTACAGGGGCCTGGTGGTCGGCTACCGCAACGGCGCGCCGATCCACCTGACCGACATCGCCGAGATCACCGACAGCGTCGAGGACCTTCGCAATGCCGGCTACTACAACGGCCAGCCCGCGATCATCTGCATCGTGTTCCCGCAGGCCTCCGCCAACATCATCAAGACCACCGACGCGATCAAGGCGCTGCTGCCGACGCTGCAGGCGGCCCTGCCGGCCGACGTGCAGCTGCACATCGGCCTGGACCGTTCCACCACCATACGCGCCTCGGTGAACGACACCCAGCACACCCTGCTGATCGCGGTGGTGCTGGTGGTGCTGGTGGTGCTGGTGTTCCTGCGCACGCTGCGCTCCACCATGATCCCGGCGGTCGCGGTGCCGGTGTCGATCATCGCCACCTTCGGCGCCATGTACATGCTGGGCTTCTCGCTCGACAACCTGTCGCTGATGGCGCTGACCGTCGCCACCGGCTTCGTGGTGGACGACGCGATCGTGGTGCTGGAGAACATCGCCCGGCACATGGAGGACGGCGTGCCGCGCCTGGAGGCGGCATTGCGCGGCGCCGGCGAGGTCGCCTTCACCGTGCTGTCGATCACCGTGTCGCTGATCGCGGTGTTCATGCCGATCCTGCTTCTGCCCGGCATCGCCGGCAAGTTCTTCTACGAGTTCGCGATGACGCTGATCGTCACCATCAGCGTGTCGCTGCTTCTGGCGCTGAGCGTCACGCCGATGATGTGCGCGCTGTTCCTGCGCGTGCAGCCGCGCGTGCCGGCGGCGCAGGGGCAAGCGGAACGGCCTCGGGTCGCGGCACGATCCGGCCCCTTGAAGCGCGGCCTGGCCACTCTCGCCGTGCTGATCGAGCGCGGGCTCGACGGGCTGCTGGCCGGCTACGAGAGCAGCCTGATCTGGGCGCTGCGCCACCGCCGCCTCGTGGTGCTGACCCTGCCGCTCACCATCGTGCTGACGATCGCGCTGGTCTACCGCATGCCGAAATCGTTCTTTCCGGTGCAGGACAACGGCCTGCTGATCGGCATGGTCGAGGGCGAGCAGAGCATCTCGTTCCAGAACATGGTCGGCAAGCTGGTGACCGTGCAGAAGGTGGCGATGGCCGATCCGGACGTGTCGACCATCGCCGGCTTCACCGGCGGACGCGGCACCAACCAGGCGCAGGTGTTCATCCAGCTCAAGGACAAGAGCGTCCGCCACGACAGCAACGATGCCACCATCGCCCGCCTGCGCGCCAAGCTGTCGAGCATGGTCGGCGCGCGCTTCTTCGCGTTCTCCGCAGGCGACGTGCGCGCAGGTGCCCGCCAGAGCAACTCGCAGTACCAGTACACCCTGTCCGCCGACGACGCCGACCTGCTCTACGCGTGGACGCCGCGGATCGAGGCCGCGCTGAAGCAGCGCAAGGAACTGGTCGACGTGGATTCCGACGTGGCCCAGGGCGGCCTGTCGCAGTCGGTGGAGATCGACCGCGACACCGCCGCACGGCTCGGCATCACCCCGCAGCTGGTCAGCAACACCCTGTTCGACGCGTTCGGCCAGCGCTCCGCCTCGATCATCTACAACCCGCTGAACCAGTACCACGTGGTGATGGAGGTGGCGCCGCGGTTCTGGCAGGACCCGTCGATCCTGAAGCAGATCTACGTCAGCACCGCCGGCGGCACCACCAACGGCAGCACCGCCAGCAACCTGATCCGCACCACTCCGCTCGCCAGCAACACGTCCAGCACCTCCAGCACCAGCGTCAGCACCACGCTGGGCGACACCACGACCACCACCAGCCAGCAGTCGCAGGAGAACTCCGCCAGCAACAGCATCGCCGGCGGCAACAACACCTCCAGCGGCGCCGCGGTGTCGTCGTCGGCCGAGACCATGGTGCCGCTGCTGGCGGTGACCAGGGTGGTGCCGGCGACCACGCCGTTGCAGGTGTCGCATGACGGCGGCTTCGTCGCCGCCACCTTGTCGTTCAACACCCCCGCCGGCGGCTCGCTCAGCGCCGCCGAGCAGGCCATCCAGGCCACCATGCTGCAGCTGCACGTGCCAGCGGCGATCCACGGTGCGTTCGCCGGCAACGCCCAGCAGCTGCAGCAGACCACCAGCACCTATCCGCTGGTGGTGATCGCGGCCCTGGCGGCCGTGTACGCCACGCTCGGCATCCTGTACGAGAGCTACATCCACCCGCTGACGATCCTGTCCACCCTGCCGTCGGCCGGCGTCGGGGCGATCCTGGCGCTGCAGCTGTTCGGCGAGGACTTCTCCCTGATCGCCATGATCGGGGTGATCCTGCTGATCGGCATCGTGAAGAAGAACGCCATCCTGCTGATCGACTTCGCGCTGAGCGAGGAGCGGGACAACGGGAAGACGCCGCGCGAGGCGATCTTCCAGGCCTGCCTGCTCCGCTTCCGGCCGATCATGATGACCAGCTTCGCCGCCGCCCTCGGCGCCCTGCCGCTGGTGATCGGCACCGGCTACGGCAGCGAGCTGCGCCGGCCGCTGGGCCTGTCCGTGGTGGGCGGGCTGATCGTCAGCCAGGCGCTGACGCTCTACACCACGCCCGTGGTCTATCTCTACCTCGACCGGCTGTCGCGCTGGTGGAAGCGGCTCTGGAGCAGCGGGCTCCGCCGCAACGGCCGCTCGACGCGGCCCCTCGAACAGGACGTTGCCGCCGGATGAAGCCCGTTCCACGCCGCCTGGCGCGCGCGCGCGCTCCGTCCGCCATCCTGCTCGCCGCTCTCGTGGGCGGCTGCATGGTCGGCCCGGACTACCACCGTCCTCCGGCGATCATGTCCGCCCGCCTGAAGGAGATCGCGCCGCCGCCAGGCTGGGCCTTTGCCGATCCTCACTATGCGGAGCTTCCGAAGCGACGCTGGTGGACGCTGTACAACGATCCGGTGCTGAACCGGCTCGAACAACAGGTCAACGTGTCCAACCAGACCATCAAGGCAGACGAGGCCGCGTTCCGCGAAGCCCGCGCCCTGGTCGACGAGGCCCGCAGCAGCCTGTTCCCGACTGCGACGCTGACGCCCGGGGTCACACGGCAGGGCAGCGGCGGCGGCGGCGGCACGGTCTCGACGGGCCTGGGCGGCATCGGCAACACGTCCGCGCTGAACATCGGCAGCGGCGGCTACAACACCACGACGTATTCCCTGCCCGGCAACGCCAGCTGGGAGCTGGACCTGTGGGGCGCGATCCGCCGCCAGGTGGAAAGCCAGGTGGCCGCGGCGCAGGTGAGCCAGGCGACCCTGGACGCGGCGCGCCTGTCCGAACAGGCGACGCTGGCCAGCGACTACTTCGAGATGCGCTACCAGGACAGCCTTCAGACCCTGCTCAACCAGTTCGTTTCCTTCTACGAGCAGAGCGAGCAGATCACCCGCAACAGCACCGCGGCGGGCGTGTCCGCGCCGTCGGACCTGCTCCAGGCGGAAACCCAGACCGCGACCACCCGGGCAGAGGCGGTGCAGGTCGGCATCCTGCGCGCCCAGTACGAGCATGCGATCGCGGTGCTGACCGGCCGCCCGCCCGCCGATCTGGGCCTGTCGCCGGCGCCGCTGACGGCCGTGATCCCGGCGGTCCCCGTCACCGTGCCGTCGCTGCTGTTGCAGCGGCGTCCGGACATCGCGGAAGCGGAGCGCGCCATGGAACAGGAGGACGCGCTGATCGGCGTCGCGGTCGCCGCCTTCTACCCGACGATCAGCTTGTCCGCCGCCGCGAGCTACGCCGGCAACCCGCTCGGCTCGCTGATACAGGTCGCCAACCGCTCCTGGTCGCTGGCCGCGTCCGCGGCGGAAACGCTGTTCAACGGCGGCGAGCGCAGCGCCGCGGTGCGCGCCGCGCGGGCGGGCTTCGACCAGAGCGTCGCGACCTATCGGCAAACGGTGCTGTCCGCGTTCCAGGAGGTGGAGGACCAGCTGGCCGCGCTACGAATCCTGGAACAGCAGGCGCGGGCGCAGCAGCAGGCGGTCGAGCTCGCCAACCAGACCGTTACCCTGGCGCTGAACCAGTACCAGGCCGGCACGGCGATCTACACCACCGTGATCACGGACCAGACCACGGCGCTGACCAACGCCGAAACCGCGCTCGGCATCCAGGAAAACCGGATCCTGGCCAGCGTGTCGCTGATCGACGACCTCGGCGGCGGCTGGGATACGTCCGAGCTGATTGGCAAGGACGCGTTGCAGGTCGACAACCCGTTCCTGCCGTCCTTCATCCAGAAGGACCGCAACTAGGTGGCGGGCATCAACGGGACGATCGCCCTGCGGCCCGTCGGTCACGTGGAAGGCGGCAGGATCGTCCCGGCGGACGACAACTGGGACGCGTGCCGCGCCGTCATCGTCCTGGATCCCGACCATTTCACCCCGGCTTCGTTCCATGGGCTGGAGGAGTTCAGCCACGTCGAGATCGTGTTCGTCTTCGATCAAGTGGACGAGAACGACATCACGGCCGAAGCCCGCCACCCGCGCGGCCGGACCGACTGGCCGGAAGTCGGCATCTTCGCACAGCGTGGACGGAACAGGCCGAACCGCCTCGGCGTCAGCACCTGTCGGCTGGTCTCGGTCGGGGGCCTCCGGCTGGAGGTGCAGGGCCTGGACGCCGTTCACGGAACGCCGGTACTGGACGTGAAGCCGGTGATGCGCGGCTTCCTTCCGCGCGGCACGCATCGCGAGCCCGCGTGGGCGACCGAGATCATGGCGCGCTACTGGAACGATTGAGCCGGGCCGCGGCGCCAACCCGCGCATAAAAAACCCCGGCACCTTTCGATGCCGGGGCATGGTCTGTCAGTCGACGGCGTTGTTCAGAAGATCGCCTTGCCCGCCATCAGGCCGAGCACCAGGAAGATCAGGAAGATCACGATGGCGATGAAGAACAGGGTCTTCGCGATGCCGGCGGTTGCGGCCGACACGCCGGAAAAGCCGAAGATGCCGGCGATGATCGAGATGACCAGGAACAGAAGGGCGAGCTTAAGCATAGGGGCGTCCTATCTCGTCGAAGTGGTTCGTTGCAGAACGCCAACAGTGCGGCCGGGTTCCGTTTCGATGTCGTGTGCAGGGCCGCTTAGCGGCGAGCCAGCAACGCGCCCAGGATGAAGCCCACGCCCACTGCCGCCGCGACCGCGACCAGCGGCTGGTCCGAGGTCATGTCGCGCACCGTGTCGAGCGTTTCCCCGTAATAGCCCTGCGCCTGGCCAGCGAACTGCTTAGCCTTTCCCTTGGCCTGGGTTGCCGTGTCGCCCAGAAGCCCGCCCATGCCGTCCTGCAGCTTGCCTGCGGTGTCTTCCGCTGCGCCTTCGATACGATTTGCGTCGACCACGTCATGATGCTCCGGTTCGGTACGCCGATCGTGATTGTTCGGCCTCTTGAATTCTGCAACGCGGCGACCGCCCGCGGGATGCGCGGCGGGTGATTTTATGGGCCCGCCGGCCTGGTGGCGCCGGCACCGGTCAAAGCGACAACAGGCTCTGGTCGGGCTCGACGACCGCCGGGTCGGAAGCATGCTCCTGCTGCCGCCGGCCCAGCTCGTGGCGGACGGCGAAGGCGAGGTCGCCATCCACCCGCTCGGCCGTCAACAAGCGCTCGAGCTCCTCGACGGGAAGGCCGCGTATGCGTCGCCCACGCAGGCGCCCGTAAGGCACCTTCACCAGGAGCGCCGGCTCGGCGGACCATGCCAGCAGCTCGTCCACCGTGGCCTGCGCCAGCATGTCGCGCAGGTGGAACGCGGTGACATACGCGTCGGGGCCGGCCCGGTGCGCGGGCAGGCCGGACGCGCGGTCCAGCCCGTCCGGCCGGCGCCAGTAACGCAGGCCCTGGTTGGAATGCCCCGGCGCCTCCGGCCAGATCCGGAGCGCGCTCTTGTAGGTGCAGATCCAGGGCAGACCGCCGGTCAGGGCCGGTGCGCACCAGCGCTGCTCGAATGACGCCCTGTGCGCCGCCAGCGCCAGCGGCGCCGGCCCCGGGACCGCGCGAAGGATGTCTGGCGCCACGGACAACCAGCCTGCAGCCCCTGCGACGTCCTCGTCGATGATGTGGTGGATCGCCGAGGTGGCAGGCGAGATCGGCTTGCCCGGATCGACCAGCACGGCCTGCGGCCCGCCACGCAGGGTCCAGCCGCCCTCTCCCGGCTCGACATCCTGCCAGCCGATCTCGACCACGCCGCCATCGGTGAAGCTGTTGCCGGTGGTCTCGAGGTCGATGACCCGCAGGAAACCCGGCATACGCAGGAAGCCCGGTGCCGTCATGCTAGGACGCCCCCGCCGGCGGCTGGGTCATGTCGCGCAGGCCCAGCGTGCCGAGGGCGGAAGCCAGGTCGCTCGGGATGATGATGGTGGTGCCGCGCTCCTTGTTCATCTCGTAGACCAGGTTCATCTGGCGCAGCTTCAAGGCGGTCGGGTCGGACGCGTAGATCAGCGCTGCTTCCCGCACCTGCCTCGCCACGCCGACCTCGGCCGACGCCAGGGTTTCGCGCGCCTGCTTCTCACGCTCCGCCTGCGCCTGACGGCTCATCGCGTCCTGCAGCGAGGCCGGGATGCCGATGTCCTTGATCTCGACCGACGTGACGGCGACGCCCCATTCCTGGGTCTTGGCACCGATCGAGCGCTGCAGCTCCTGATCCGCCACCTGCCGGTCGGACAGCAGCCGGGACAGGTCGCTGGTGCCGATCATCTCGCGCAAGGAAGTCTGCGCCACGCGCTCCACCGCCAGGCGGAAGTCGTCGATCTCCAGCGCCGCGCGGGCGGCGTCGATCACGCGCCAGAACACGATCGCGTCCATGCCGATCGCCACCGTGTCGCGTGTCAGCGCTTCCTCGGCGCGTATCTCGGTGGTGCGTATGCGCATGTCGACCACGGTCTGGATCTGGTCGATGAACGGAATGCGGAAGAACAGGCCTGGTCCCCGTATCGCCAGGAACCGGCCCAGGCGCAGCACCACGGCGCGCTGCCACTGGCCGACGATACGCACCGACGCCCGAAGCAGCACGAGAGCAACCACCAGGACGACGACCAGGACGGCAAGCGACGTGTTCATGAATTGATCTCCCATGCCCTACAGGTCGAAGGGGGCGAGCGGAAGATCAAGGGCAGAAGCCGAGCCGGTCGCCTGAACAACGTTCAAGCGGTCCCAAGGCATGCTAGCTCGCGCGCAGCGACCGGTATTCGCGTCGCACGATGTCCATCAACTCCGGCACGGAGGTGGACGCCGCCTCCTTCTCGTAGGTGACGCCGCCACGCTGCATCAGCATGATCCGGTCGGCGATCTCCAGCGTCTGCGCGTAGTTGTGCATGATCATGACGATCGACAGGTTGCCCTTCGCCTTCAGGCGCAGGATCAGGTCGATGATCAGGCTGGCCTCGCGCGCGCCCATGGCCGCGAGCGGCTCGTCCAGAAGCAGGATGCGCGCATTGGAGTTCACCGCGCGTGCCACCGCGATCGCCTGGCGCTGGCCGCCGGACAGCCGCTCGACGGGCAGGTCAACCGACGGCACGTGCACGCCGATCTCCTCGAGCAGCTCCGCCGTGCGACGGCGCATGGCGCGGTTGTTGAGCAGCCGGAACGGGCCGGGATAAACGATCTCCCGGTTGAGAAACATGTTGTGGTAGATCGACAACCCGTTGGCGAGCGCCAGGTCCTGGTAGACGCACTCGATGCCGAGCGCCCGCGCGTGGTCGACGGAGCGCAGCGCCACCTCCTGCCCGTGCACGAACAGCCGGCCCTCCGTCGGTGGCTGGTAGCCGGTCAGGATCTTCATCAGCGTCGACTTGCCGGCGCCGTTGTCGCCCAGCACGCCCAGGATCTCGCCTTCGCGCAGGTGCAGGGACACGCCGCGCAACGCGGTGACGGCGCCGAACTGCTTGACGATGTTCTCTGCCCGAAGCGTTTCCGGCCGAAGCGTTTCCGGCCGAAGCGTTTCCGGCCGAAGCGCTTCCGGACGGTCTGGCTCCGTGGTGCTCACGAGGCTGCTCCACCGCGGCGGAAACGGGTCACCTGTATGTTGAAGATCATGGCCAGCAGGATCGCCGCACCCAGGATGATGTTGAAGGTGAAGGCGTTGATGCCGATCAAGGTGAAGCCGTCGTTCAGCACGCCCAGCACCGCGGCGCCAATCAGCCCGCCGATGATGGTGCCGGATCCGCCGGCGAGCGAGGTGCCGCCGATGACGCCGGCGGCCACGGCCAGGAACATGATCTGGCTGCCGCCCGCCTGCGGGTCGATGGACGAGATGCGGAAATCCTCCAGCACGCCGGTGAAGCCGGACAGCACGGCGCTGAGCACGAAGTTGCCGATCTTGAGGCGCGTGACGTTGATGCCGGCCTCGCTGGCGCCGATCGGGTTGCCGCCGGAGGCCACCGTGTGCAGCCCCCATCGGGTGTTGCGAAGCACAGTGTGCATGATCGCCGCCAGCACCACGGCCCACAGGATCTCGCTGTAGCCCCAGTGGCCGAAGAAGCTCTGCAGCCGGGGGCTGCCCGGGGTGTCGACCGGCGTGCCGGCGGACAGCGTCAGGGTGAGGCCGTTGAGCAGGAACATGGTGCCGAGCGTGGTGACGAAGCTGGGCACCCGGAGCAGCAGGGTCACGGCGCCGTTGACCAGCCCGACCAGGGCGCTGGCCACCAGCCCCAGCAGCAGGCCGACGAACGGCGGCAGCCCGGCCACGGTCGCGAAGTGCATCACGAACGGCGCGAAGGCGAAGATCATCCCGGCGGACAGGTCGATCTCGCCGCCGATCATCAGCATGATCTCGCCGAGCGAGATGATCGCGGCGGGCGCTATGAACTGGGACAGGTTCTCCAGGCTCGCCTGCGACAGGAGGAAGTCGCGGTCGACGCTTTCGAAGTAGATGACGAGCAGGACCAGCACGGCCAGGATGCTGGCCTCGCGCCAACGCAGCACGATGTCGAGCAGGCCCACGCGAGGGGCCTGCGACGGCACTGCCGCGGTTCGCGTACCGGACACCGGCGTTCGTCCTAGCCCCCGATCGCGCCGCTACGGGGCACGATCTGCGCCTGCGCCGACTTGCCCTCGTAGCGCGTCGAGGTGGACAAATAGGGGTCGACGTTCTCCTTGGTGACGAACTTCAGGCCGGTGTTGATGTTGGCCGGACCCACCAGGCCGCCGGACACCAGGAAGGTCGCCATCTCCATCACCGTGTAGAAGCCCTGGAGGTAGGGCTGCTGGTCGATGGTGAAGTCCATCGAGCCCTTCTTGATCAGCTCCAGCGTGCGCGGCAGCAGGTCGAAGCCGCCGCCATGCACGCCCTTCGCGGCCAGCCCGTACTGGTCCATGGTTTCCGCGATGCCCTGGGTGGTGCCGCCGTCGACGGCGAACATGCCCTTCACGTGCTGGTGGCCCAGGTAGTACGACTTGACCTTGGAGATCTCCTCGTTGACCGTCGCCCCGGTGGCGACGACGTCGATGGTGATGGACTTGCCGGATTTCTTGATCACATCGCTGGCGCCGTCGAGGCGCGGCTGGATGTTGAGCTGGCCCGGGGTGGCGATGAACAGCGCGATCGGGCCGCTGTCGATCAGGCTGACGATGCGCTGACCCATCAGCACGCCGGCCTGGTAGAGGTCCTGGCCGATATAGGCCAGGCGCTTGTTGCCGCTGCTGACCGGCGCATCGGCGTTGTAGGAGAACACCGGGATGCCGGCGGCGAGCGCCCGCTCCACCGGCTCGTTGAAGGCGTGCGGATCGACGATCGACACGGCGATGGCGCTGGCCCTGGCCGCCACCGCCGAGTTCACCGCGCTCACCATCTGGCCGACGTCGGAAGTGGTCGAGCCGGTCCACTGCGTCTGGCAGCCGAACAATGCCGCCGCGTCCGCCATCCCGTATTGCGTGGGGGTGAAGAACGGGTTGGTCGCCACGTGGTTGACGAACACGAAGCGCCAGTCGGGGTGGCTCGGAAACGGCGCGCTGGTTGCGGCCTCGGCGGCGCGGGCGCCACCGACCAGGGCCAGGGCGCCGCCGAGCAGGCCGCCCTGCAGCAGGCCACGGCGGGACTGCGCCGCCAGGCCGATCCCGGTCAGGTCGGGTACGGCCCTGGCTTCCGGTGATGCATCATCGGCCTTGGACATCATCATCTCCCGTCGTTCGGGTCGTCAGCAGCCACCGTGGCAGTTACCGCAGCTTCCCGTTAGGCCGGAAAAAGGCACCGCCGCGACCGCCAAGTCAAGACAACCGGACCGTCCGGAGCGCTATTTGCCGGACAAAACAAAACGGCCGGACTGGTGGTCCGGCCGCTCGCGCGTGTTCGCATCATGCAGGCAGCCGAGGCTGCCCGACATCAGTTGGCGTAGTCGTTCTCGCTTTCGACCACGGGCCGCGGGCCGCTGTCCTGGCCCTTGGCGGACACGTCGCGCTCGACCAGCTCGATCACCGCCATGTCGGCGGCGTCGCCGTGGCGCATGCCCGCCTTCAACACGCGGGTGTAGCCGCCGCTGCGCGTCTTGTATCGTTCGGCGATCGCACCGAACAGCTTGGCGACGATGACGTCGTCGCGCAGCTGCGCATAGGCCTGCCGACGTGCGTGCAGGCCGCCGCGCTTGCCCAGCGTGATCAGCTTCTCGGCGACCGGCCGCA
>CAXTCK010000021.1:0-30287 GCA_964242425.1 uncultured Acetobacteraceae bacterium
TCGTCCCGGACCGGCGCACCAGCAGGATGGCGAGCCCGGCGGCGAGGGTGTCCTCGGTGAGCGCCCGGGTCCAGTCCAGGCCGGTCCGGGTATTGGCGCCGCGGGCAGCCCGGCCCAGCAGGGTGCCGAGGACGGCCCCCGCCATGCCGGACGCGGCACCGCCCAGAAGCGATGCGCTGCGCTCGGCCAGCGCCGCGCCGCCGAGCGCCCCAATCGCGAGGCGGGCCAGGAAGGACGGCACGATGCGGCGGTCGGGCGCGAACGGCATCTTGTCGCCCGCCATCTCGCCGAGCGCGGCCAGGGTGGCGAGCGCGCGCGGCCGGGTGCCGCCCGGGATCCAGCCGATCCGCGTCCGTCCGAGCGAGGCAGCCCAGCTCAGGGCGGCGATGGCGGTCATGCTGCGCAGCCCGGTCACGAAGCCGATGGCGAACGAGGGCCCGTGGTTCATGGTGCTGTCCTTCGAAGCGGCTCCGGTCGAACGATCCCGTGCCGGCCGGTGTCAAAAGGACGCAGCAAGGATCAGGTTGCGCATGACTGACTGAACGATGGACAGGGTGCCGGTTTCAAACCAGCGACATCTGCGACTTCAGCCATCATGGCCGGAGATGAGCTTCCGGTAGGCCATCTGGTCATCATACATGCGCTGGAACACCGCGTATTTCGCGTCGTGATACGCACGCACCGCCGCCTCGCCCGGCTCGACCACGGCGCCCGCCCGGCTCATCGCCGCCATCGCGTCGCGGATGCTCGGGTGCGCGCCGCCTGCGACCGCCCCCAGCACCGCCGCCCCCAGCAGCACCGCTTCCGGCTCCTGCGGCAGCACCACGGCGCAGCCGGTGGCGTCGGCGTGCTCGCGCAGGAACACCGGGTTCTTGGTACCGCCGCCGGACGCCAGCACGGTGTCGATCGCGGCCCCCTGCCCGTTCACCGTCTCGATGATGTGCCGGGTGCCATAGGCGATCGCCTGCACGGTGGCGAGGTAGAGCACGGCCAGGTCGTCGGCGTCGGCGCCCAGGCGCAGGCCGGAGATCATGCCGCGCAGGCTGGCGTCGGCGCGCGGCGAGCGGTTGCCGTGGAAGTCCGGCATCACATGCAGGTCGCGGGTCAGGGCGGCCGGGAACGGTGCGCGCTCGGCGAGCCGGTCCAGGCGTAGGTTCAGCACCTGGTAGATGGTCTGGCCCGCTTCCGACGCCTGCTGCGCCAGCGCCGGATAAGCGGCGTGGGTGGTGATGATGTGGTCGATCAGGCTGCCCACGGCGGACTGGCCGCCCTCGTTCAGCCAAAGTCCGGGCACCATGGCGGCGTAGTACGGCCCCCACACCCCGGGCACGTAGCGCGGCTCGGCCGACACCGTCATGTGGCAGCTTGACGTGCCGCCCACCAGCGCCAGCCGGCGGAACAGCGCGCCTTGATCCGGCGCCTCGCCCCGCACCGCGGCGCCGATGGTGCCGATGCCGCCGGCATGGGCGTCGATCGCCGACGCGCCCACCGGGATGCCGGCGGGCAGGCCGAGCGCCTCGGCCGCCTCGGGCGACAAGGTGCCGATCGGCTCGCCCATCGGTCGGATGTCGGTGCCGATGCGGCGGAACCCCTCGTCGGCCAGCTCGCCCAGGCCGATGGCGCGGAAATACGCCTCGTCCCAGCGCGCCTCGTGGCCGAGATAGGTCCACTTGCACACGGTGGAGCACAACGAGCGGGTGGTGCTGCCGGTGGCGCGCCAGGTGAGGTAGTCGGGCAGGTCGAAGAAGTGCGCAGCCTTCCCCCACGCGTCCGGCCGGTGCTCGCGCAGCCAGCACAGCTTGGGCGTTTCCATCTCCAGCGAGATGCGGCCGCCGACATAGCGCAGCACCTCGTGGTCGCCGTCGTTGATGCGATCGGCTTCCGCGCCGGCGCGGTGGTCCATCCAGACGATCACGTCCTGGTCCGGCGCCCCGTCCGGGTCGACCGAGACCGGAGCGCCTTCCGCGTCCACCACTGCAAGCGAGCAGGTAGCGTCGAAGCCGATGCCGACCACGCGGACATCCGTGCCGGCGCAGGCCTCGCGCACGGAAGCGCAGATCGACGCCCAGATGTCCGCAGTGGATTGTTGCACGTAGCCGGGCCGCGGCCGCCAGGCGCGGATGGGCCGGCTGGCCTGGGCCAGCATGGTGCCGTCGAGCGAGAACAGGCCGGCGCGCGCGCTGCCCGTTCCCACGTCCACGCCGATTACCGCGCCGGTAGGCACCGCGACGGTAGGGACCGCATCGCCGGACATCGGTCTCGCCGCCTCAGGCGACGGCCGAGGCGGACTTGAGCAGCACCTTGATCGAATCGAGCGAGTTCGCGACCTTGATCGCCTCGTCCCAGTCCTCGAACGCGTAGTCGTGGGTGACGATGCCCTTGGACGTCACCAGGCCGCGGTTGAGCAGGTCGATGGCAATGGGATAGCAGTACGGGCCCAGATGGGCGCCGCGCACGTCGAGTTCCTTGCGGTCGCCGATCACCGACCAGTCCACGCTGGTTTCCTTGCCGAACACGGAGAACTCGACGAAGCGGCCGAGCTTGCGTATCAGCTGCAGCCCCTGGGTCACGCCGGCCGGCACGCCGGTGGCCTCGATGTACACGTCGCAGCCGTAGCCGCCGGTGAGGCCCTTGACGATCGCGTCCGCATCCTCGTTCGCGGGGTCGATCACCACGTCGGCACCGAACTTCAGCGCCAGCTCGCGGCGCTCAGGCACCATGTCGATCACCACCAGCTTCTTGGGCGTGCGCAGGTGCGCCACCTGCACCATCATCAGCCCGATCGGGCCGGCGCCGGCGATCACCACCACGTCGTCCAGGCGCATGTCGCTGCGGTTGACCACGTGGATGGCGCAGGACAGCGGCTCGATGATGGCCGCGTCCTCCAGGGGCATGGTGGCAGGGATGGTGTGCACCCGCGCGGTGCGGGGGATCAGCATATACTCGGACATGCCGCCATCGGCGACGTTGCGCTGGAAGCCGAAGATGTTGTGCACCTCGCACATCCAGTAGCTGCCCTCGCGGCAGTAGCGGCAGCGGTCGCAGGGCACGATCTGCTCGGCGATCACCGTGTCGCCGGACTTGACGCCGAAATGCTCCGCCGCCTCGGCGCCCAGCTCGTCGACCACGCCGAAGAACTCGTGGCCCGGGACCACCGGCGCCTTCACCCACGGGTTCTCGCCCCAGAACATCTTGGCCCCGGACCAGCACTTGCAGTCGCTGGCGCAGATGCCGCAGGCGGAGATGCGGATCACCATCTCGCTGGGGCCGGGATTCGGACGGTCCACCTGCTCGACCCGGTAATCCTCGGGGCCGTGGCAGACGACGGCGGTCATCCTGTTGTTCTGGCGGTCCATGGCGCGATCGCTTTCAGTCTCGATGTTCCGGCGGGGCTGGCGTGCCGGCGTCAGCCGGTCTTGCGCCGCTCGCGGCCGATATAGATGGCGAGCAGGATGATGGCACCCTTGACCACGGTCTGCACGTAGGGGTTCACGCCCACCATGTTCAGCCCGTTGTTGAGCACGCCGAGCAGCAGCGCGCCCAGCAGCGTGCCGATCAGCGAGCCGCGCCCGCCGGCGATGGAGGTGCCGCCTAGCACCACGGCGGCGATGGCGTCGAGCTCGAAGCCCTGGCCGGAGTTCGGCTGGCCGCTCATCAGCCGCCCGGTCAGCACCACGGCGGCGATCGCGGCGGTGAGGCCGCTCAGCGCGTAGATGATGAGCTTGGAGCGCGCGACCCGCACGCCGGACAGCCGGGTGGCGGTCTCGTTGCCGCCGATCGCGTACACGTAGCGGCCGAACGGGGTGCGCTCCAGCAGCACCCAGCCCAGGATGTAGACCACGATCATGATCACGATCGGCGCCTGCACCCCCAGGAAGCGGCCCTCGCCGAACCAGTTGATCCATTGCGGTAGGCCGCTGATCGGATAGCCGCCGGTGTAGATCAGCCCCAGCCCGCGTGCGATGCCCATGGTGGCCAGCGTGACGATGATCGGCGGCATGCCGGCGAACGCCACGAAGGCGCCGTTGGCGAGGCCGAAGGCGAGGCCCACCAGCAGGCACACGATCAGGGCCAGCACGCCGTTCATGCCGCCCGCCATCAGCCCCGCCGCGAGCGTGCCGGCCAGCGCCATCACCGCACCCACGGACAGGTCGATGCCGCCGGTCAGGATCACATAGGTCATGCCAACCGCGATCAGGGCGTTGATCGAGACCTGTCGCAGGATGTTGCTGATGTTGCTGGCGGACAGGAAGCTGTTGGACGCGAACACCATCACGATCGACACCACGATCAGCCCGACCAGCGGGTAGAAGGCGGTGAACCGGGTGGCGCGTCGCAGCGACAGGGCGAACGGGCTCGATGTCGCCGGGATGGCGGCGACGGCCTTAGACGAGCTCATCGATATCTCCCGCGGTCGCGTGCCGCATGACGTCGTTCGGGTTGATCTCGTGGGCGTCCAGGGTGCGCACGATCCGGCCTTCGCGGAACACGGCGACCCGGTCGCTCATGCCGACGATCTCGGGCAGCTCGGACGAGACCATGATGATGGCGTAGCCGCGCTCGGTCAGCTGTCGCATCAGGGTGTAGATCTCGGCCTTGGCGCCGACGTCGATGCCGCGCGTCGGCTCGTCGAAGAACAGGATCTTGCAGTGGTGGTTGAGCCAGCGCGCCAGCACCACCTTCTGCTGGTTGCCGCCGGACAGGGTGTCCACCGCCGTGCCCTGGTTCGGCGCCTTGACGCCCACGCTCTTCATCATGGTGTCGGTGGTGGTGCGCTCGGACGCGAAATCGAGAAAGGCGCCCAGCTGCCTGTACTTGCCGAGGTTGTTGATCGAGATGTTGTCACGGATGCTGAAGCTGGTGATCAGCCCCTCGACCTTGCGGCTTTCGGGCAGGATGCCGAGCCCGCTGGCCAGCGCCGCCGCCGGGTCGGACAGGCGTGCCGGCTCCCCGTTGATGCGCACCGTCTTGCGGTAGGCGGGATCGGCGCCCAGCACCGCCATCACCGTTTCGGTGCGCCCGGAGCCGACCAGGCCGGAGAAGCCCAGGATTTCGCCCTCGTGCAGCACGAAGCTGTTGACCGGTCCGCCGCGGTCGATCTGCAGCTCGACCTCGAGCACCGCCTTAGGCGAGGCCGGGCGGTCCGGCTTGGGCGGAAAGGAACGCTCCAGCCTGCGGCCGACCATCATCTGCACCAGCGCGTCCATGTCGGTGTCGGCCACCGGGGTCACGCCGATGAACTGGCCGTCGCGCAGCACGGTGATGCGGTCGCAGATCTCGAAGATCTCGTCCATGTGGTGCGAGATGAAGATCATCGCCACGCCCTGCGCCTTCAGCGCGCGCATGATGATGAACAGGTGCTCGGCATCCGCTGGCGTCAGCGTCGCGGTGGGCTCGTCCAGGATCAGGATGCGCGCGTCCAGCGCCAGCGCCTTGGCGATCTCGATGAACTGCTGCTGCGCCACGCTCAGCGTGCGCACCTCCACCGAAAGGTCGATGGTAACGCCGAGCCGGTCGAACAGCGCCGCCGCTTCCGCCCGCATCGACGCGTTCTGCAGGATGCCGAAACGGCGACGCTCGCGTCCCAGGAAGATGTTCTCCACCGCGTTCAGGTACGGGATCAGGGAGAATTCCTGGAACACGATGCCGATGCCTGCGGCCACCGCGTCGTGGTAGTCGTTGAAGTGCCGCTCCTGCCCGTCGACGACGATGGAACCCCCGTCCGGCCGGTAGATGCCGGACAGGATCTTCATCAGCGTCGACTTGCCGGCACCGTTCTCGCCCAGGAGCGCATGGATCTCTCCGGCATTGACCGACAGGTCGATCCCGGAAAGGGCCTTCACGCCGGGGAAGCCCTTGCTGATTCCCCGGAGCTCCAGGATTGCATCCATGCGCCCTGACCTATCCTGACGGTGGCCCGCTTTATCGACGGCCGTCGCTTACCAGTGAAACGTCTTCGCCGCCTCGGCGTCGACCAGCTTCACGTCGATCGGCACAAGCTTCGGCACGGTGTTTCCTGCACCCCAATAGTCGGCCAGCGCAAGGCCCAGGCCGATGCGCACCATGTCGCCCGGGAACTGGGCAGAGGTCTCGATGAACTTCGAGCCCGGCTTGGCGATCGCCGCCACCGCTTCCGGCGCGCCGTCGACGGAGGTGAGCTTGATGTCCTTGCCGCTGGAGTTGATCGCCGACAGCACGCCCATGGAGCCGCCGTCGTTGACGCTGAAGATGCCCTTCAGGTCCGGATGCGCCTGGATCATGTTCTCGGTGACGCTGAGCGCCACGTCGCGCTCCTGCTTGCCGTTCTGGGTGTCGACGATCTTGATGTTGGGGAACTTGGACAGTCCGGCCTTGCAGCCGCGGATGCGCTCCAGGATCGGCACCACCGCGATGCCGTCGAGCAGCGCCACGTTGCCGCTTCCGTTGATCGCGTTGGCGAGGTAGGTGCAGGCCATCACGCCGGCGTCGTAGTTCTTGGAGCCGACAAACGCGTCCACCGGGCCGTTGGCATTGGCGTCCACCGCGACCACGATCACGCCGGCCTTGTGCGCCTCGGTCACCGCCGACGCGATGCCGGCAGAGTCCGTCGGGTTCACCAGCAGGATGTTGATGTGCTGCTGGAGCATGTCCTCGACGTCGCTGATCTGCTTGGTCACGTCGTGGTGGGCGTCGGTGACCACCACGGTGGCGCCGATGGAGGCGGCGGCGGAGCGCAGCGCCTTCTGCATGGTCACGAAGTACGGGTTGTTCAGTTCCTGGAACGTCATGCCAATCTTGATCGGCGCGGCCTGCGCGCCGGTCGCAAGGGCGGCGGCTGCGACCGTTCCGAAGATGATGGACTTGAGCTTGGACATCAAAGACTCCCTCTGGATTTCGTTCTTCTACGACCGGGACATCGACCGGCTGGACGATGTCGTTGCCGCGGCGGCTCCGCTGCGGTGGCGACGCCGGAACTCCGACGGCGACATCCCGCGATAGGAGCGGAACTGCCGGTTGAAGTTGGACAGGTTGTTGAAACCGACATCGAAACAAATATCCGCTACATGCGTGTCGTTGGCAATCAGCATCTCGCACGCCTTGTTCAGGCGGATGCCATGCAGGTATCGCACGAAGCTGGTTCCGGTCTTGCGCTTGAACGCCTTGGAAAAGGTGCTCGGGCTGTAGCCGCTCAGCGCGGCCAGGTCGGTCTCGCGGAAGTCCGAAGCCGGGTTGGCGGCGATCTGCGCCAGCACGTGGTTGAGCGGCTGGCTGAGGTACACGTCCGGCGTCGCCCGGTAGCCGAGGCCCGCGAGCGGCCTGGGTGCGGGCGCGCCCTGGATCATCGACAACAGGGCGAAGAACAGCTCGATCCGGCGCGGCCCGCTCCCGTCCAGCATGCTGCGCATGATCGGACGCGCCGCGGCGCCGGTGGCGGCGGAGAACTCCAGGCCGCGGCCGGCAGAGTCGAGCAGCCTGCGCAGGAAGCCGAGCTCGGGAAACACCCCCATGGCGCTGGCCGCGAAGTTCTCGGTGAACTGCAGCACCAGGCAGCGCTCGGCGATCACCGTGTCGGCCGGCACGTCGCTCAGCCAGTTGTGCGGCACGTTCGGCCCGACCAGCACCAGGTTGTCCGGCTCGAACCGGCCGATGTAGTCGCCGACGAAGCTCCGCCCCCCCGTGGTGGTGATCAGGTGGAGCTCGTACTCGGGATGGAAGTGCCAGCGCACGGTGGGATAGGGCAGCCCGTGCGACCATATCTTGAGGCAGGAGTCGGTGCCGACGTTCACCAACTCAAGGGCGGGCTGGACATGCATGGACTGGTTCTCAGCGCGCGGCGGCCCGCGACGAGCAGGCGCCCGGCGCCAACCGTCCCGAACCGGGCCGGCATCCCTGGTGTTGCGGCATCTGGTCGTCTCCCGCGCCAGCGCTTCGGTTGCCCGGGCGTCAGCGTCATTCTCGTTACCGTCAGACTAGGCGCTCACCACCACGTGTTCTACTGCCTTTTGACGCCGCGACCGATACTTTCTTGCCGTCCGGCCCAGCTCCGGCGCGGTTCCGAACCCTGATCCTGCGCCGGACGCCATCGCGACCAACATGGCGTCCGGAAGCGGCCATGCCTGCCGCAGCACCTTGCCGGCACGCGTCGCGGGGGTCTGCTCCAAGCCGGAGCGGCGGCGCCGGTGTGTCTGCCGGGACCCGCCCCCGTCGGGGCCAGCTCCGGTGCCCGCTCCGGCGCCGGTGAACAAACGGCCAGGCCGGTCGGAACCGGCGCGTCGCCGCAAACGGCCTGTCCGCCCCTGGCACCGGACAGGTCGGCTGGCGCACGCGCCGCATGCAGTCATGGTCCCCGCGCTCCGGCCGATCCGGCTCCTGGTGCCAGGGGAATGGTTCAGGCGGTCACGGCGCGTTGCTCCGGCGACCGCCCGCAGGTCGCAGCGCCGAAACGGCGACGCGCCGACCGCGTGCCGGCAGAAGCAGGGCGGTAGCGGCCGACAGCAAGGCGGCGATGCCGAGCGCGTGCAGCCCGGCGGTGGTGCTGCCGAACCAGTGGTCGGCCGCGGAGCGCAGGTTGGGGGCCACGAAGCCGCCGAGGTTGCCGATCGAGTTGATCACGGCAAGGCCTCCGGCCGCCCCGGTGCCCGCGAAGCGGTCGGTGGGAAAGGTCCAGAAGATCGCCTGCGAGGCGATGATGCCGGACGCCGCCACGCACAGCGCCGCGATCGCGACCGACGGCCGGGAATGCGCCGACACCAGGATGCCCGCCGCCGCCATCAGCAGGCAGACCAGGAAGAACAAGCGCGGCCGGTTGGCGCGCGCCGCCAGCACCGGCCAGACCGCGGTGAACGCGATCGCGCACAGCCACGGGATCGCCGACACCAGGCTGACCAGGCCGCCGATCTTCACCCCGAGCAGGGCGCTGACCTGGTCCGGCAGGTAGAACACCACGCCGTAGCTGCCGATCTGCATCAGGAAGTAGATCACCACGAACTGCAGCAGCCGGACGTCGCGCAGCGCCTGGGCGAAGGTGCCGGAGCCTTCCGCGTGCTGCTCGTCGGCCTCACGGCGAAGCACCACCGACAGCGCGCTCTTCTCCTCCCCCGACAGCCAGGACACATCGGCCGGCCGGTTCGGCAGCACGAACAGGGTAAGCACGCCCACCATTGTCGCCAGCAGGCCTTCCACCAGGAACATCCATTACCAACCGGCCAGGCCCCACGCCCCGTCGAAGCCCAGCAGCAGGCCGGAGAACGGGGTGCCCAGGGTGAGCGCCAGGGGATAGCCGAAATAGAACATTCCCAGCACCCGGCCCCGGTTCTCGGGCGGGAACCAGTAGGTGAGGTAGAGGATCACGCCTGGAAAGAAGCCGGCCTCGGCCAGCCCCAGCAGCAGGCGGAGCAACACGAACGACCTGCCGCCGGTGACGAACATGGTGCAGGCGGCGACGATGCCCCAGACGATCATGATGCGCGCGAGCCAGATGCGCGCGCCGACGCGGTGCAGCACCAGGTTGCTCGGCACCTCGAACAGGGCATAGCCGACGAAGAAGATGCTGGCGCCGAGCGCGAACCACGCGTCGGAGATGCCCACCTGCGCGTGCAGCGCCTGCTTGGCCACACCCACGTTGGCGCGGTCCAGGAAGGCCAGCAGGTACATCAGGATCAGGAACGGCATCAGCCGGTTGCGCGCCCTGGCGACGGCGCTCGCCAGCGCCCGGCCGCCAGGGTCCGATGCCGCGCCGGGACCCGATGGCATCGCGATGCCGGTGATGTCGGCCATGACATTTCCCTGTGTTGCCGATCGTGCTGCCCGATCGTGCTGCCCGTCTTGCCGGGCGTTCTGCCGGTTCTGCCCCGGCGCGGTCGTTCACCCCATGGTTGCGGCGACAGGCTCAGCCGATACGGCCGCCCATCTCGTCCTCCACGTGGGCGCGGATGATGTCGGCGAAGCTGGTTTCAGCGGCGAAGCCGAGCGACGACGCCCGGGCGGGGTCGAAGGCCTGCGCCCAGCCCTTCACGATGCGCTCGATCGTCGGATCGGGCTCGCGACGGATCAGCGCCACCGCCCGGTCGCCGGCCACCTCGCGAAGCGCCTCGATCTGCTCGGCCACCGTGGCGGACAGGCCGGGCATGGCCAGGTTCGGCCGGTCGCCCAGGCGATGAAGGTCCAGGGTGGCGGCGTGGAGCATGAAGCCCACCGCCGCGCGCGGGCTCGCGAACCAGTGCCGAAGCGTGTCGGGCACCGGCAGGACGGCTTCCTGCCCGGACAGCGGCTCGCGGATGATGCCGGAAAAGAAGCCGGACGCGGCCCGGTTCGGCCGGCCCGGCCGCACGCAGATGGTGGGCAGGCGCAGCCCGATGCCGCCGAAGATGCCGCGCCGGCTGTAGTCCGCCAGAAGCAGCTCGCCGATCGCCTTCTGGGTGCCGTAGCTGGTCTGCGGGGTGAGGAGGTAGTCGTCGCCGATCACGGCGGGCATCGGGCCGCCGAACACGGCGTTGGAGGAAGCGAACACCACCCGCGGCCGCCATCCCGTGCCCTCCCCTTCGAGCCGGATCGCGTCGAACAGCGCCCTGGTGCCGTCCAGGTTGACGCGGTAGCCGGTTTCCAGGTCCGCCTCCGCCTCGCCCGACACGACCGCCGCCAGGTGGAACACGAGGTCGGGACGGCGCGACGCCAGTCCCGCCGCCTCGCCGGGAACCGACAGGTCGATGGCGAGGCAGTCGCAGGTGCCGGCAAAGCCGGGAGGCGGCGTCGGCGCCACCACGTCGGCCAGGGTGAGGCGATGCACGGCCTGCCCGTCCAGGCTGACATCGCGCGCCAGCCGTTCGGCCAGCTTGCGGCCGATCATGCCGGCGGCCCCGAGGATGAGGATGTGCATCGCGTTACGCTCCTGCTGTCGGGCCTGGGTGTCGGGGGCGGTGCGGCCCGTCCCGTGTGGCGGCGCGCTGGCCTATGCCGGCGGCTTCGGCCATTCGCGTCACCGCACCGCCCTCGGATTGTGAACACCGTTCACGGGTTCAGGTGCTTTCCCGCACTGCCAGCTGGCAGCCGACGTCCACCCGGGCCGGTCCGGCGGGGGTGCCCGCAACGCGCGCCAGCAGCTTGCGCGCGGCGATCTCGCCGATGTCGCGACGCGGGGAGATGATGGTGGTCAGGGACGGGCTGGTCAGGACGCCGATGCCGAACCCGTTGAAGCCCGCGATGGCGATCCGCCCGGGAACGGCGATGCCTTCCCGGGCGGCACGCAGCAGGGCTCCCACCGCCAGGTCGTCGTTGGCGAAGAACAGGGCGTCGAGCTCCGGCGCCCGCTCCAGCACCGCGAGCAGCTCGCGCCCCCCGACCTCCGGGCTGGAGCTGTCGGAATGCCCGAACGGCGGCCTTCGCTCCAGCCCGGCCTCGGCCAGGGCGCGGTCGAGGCCGCGGAAGCGCTGCATGGCGCGGTAGTCGGCCTCCATCCGGCCGCCGACGAAGCCGATCCGCCGGTAGCCGCGCTCGATCAGGTGTCGGCCCATCATGGCGCCGGCCTTGAGGTGCGACAGCCCGACGTTCATGTCGATCGGCCGTCCCGCTTCCATCACCTCCACCACCGGGCGGTTGCAGCCGCGAAGCAGCGCCTGCGTGCGCCCGGCGTGGCGCAGGCCGGCGACGATGATCCCGGCCGGCGACCAGCCGAGCAGGGTCGACACCAGCTCGGTTTCGCGTTGGAGGTCGTACTGGGTGTTGCCGAGCAGCAGCTGGTAGCCTTCGGCTTCCAACACGGTCTGCACCCCCTGGATCACCTCGATGAACACCGCGTTGGACAGCGACGGCACGATCACCGGCACGACGCGGCTGTGGGAGGAGGCGAGCATGCCGGCGACGCGGTTCGGCACGTAGCCGAGCGCTGCCACCGCCTCGTCGATCTGGGCGCGACGGGAGGGGGACACGCTGTCCGGGGCGTTGAGGGCGCGCGAAACCGTGATCGGCGCCACGCCGGCACGCTCGGCGACGTGCTTCAGGGTCACGGCGCGCGGGCGGTCGCTGCGATGCGAGGCGTTCTGCTGGCCCATGGCCGGCATCCTAGCCCCCGTCGACGCCGGCCGCCACCGCGGCGCCGCGGCCGGAAGCCCCAACATGATGGTTGCGCTACCATGATCGGGCGCATAAGCTCCGTGCAAATGCCGGCCGATGGTGCAGCACAATGGTGCAGCGCGGGACGCCACGGCGAGAAGCGTGAAGAACACGGGAAGGATGTCCAGGAGCATGGAGCGATGCCGAATTCTGTAGCTGCCGCCGGTTCCGGACGCAGCGGAACCCTGCGCGCGACCGACATCAGCAAGAGCTATGGCAGCGTGCCGGTGCTCCGGGGCCTGAGCGTGACGCTCCGTCCCGGGCGCATCCACACCACCATGGGCGAGAACGGCGCCGGCAAGTCCACCCTGTTCAAGGTGATGGCGGGCGCCGTGCAGCCCAGCGGCGGCACCCTGCACCTCGACGACGCGACGCTGAGCCTGGCCTCGCCGCACGACGCGCACGTGCACGGCATCTACCTGGTGCCGCAGGAGCCGGCGCTGATGCCGGAGCTGACGGTGGCGGAAACCATGTTCGTGGGCCAGCTGCCGACCACCGGACGCTGGCGCCGGATCGACTGGGCCGCGATGCGAAGCAGGGCGCAGGACGCGCTGCACGCGCTCGGCCTCGACATCGACGTGGACGCGCAGTCGCGCCGGCTGTCGATCGCGCAGCAGCAGCAGGTGGAATGCGCCAAGGCGCTGCTTCGCGGCTGCCGGGTGATCCTGTTCGACGAGCCGACCTCGCCGCTGACCACGCACGAGGTCGACCGGCTGTTTTCCACCATGCGCAGGCTGCGCGACGAGGGCTACACGCTGGCCTTTATCAGCCACCGCATGGACGAGGTGCTGGACATCTCCGACGACATCAGCGTGCTTCGCGACGGGGCGCTGGTGGACAGCGTGGAGCGGGACCAGTTCGACCGCACGCGCCTGCTGTCGCAGATGGTGGGGCGCGAGATGCGCACGATGCCCAGGCGCTCCTGGTCGTCCGCGACGACGGAGGCGGTGCTGACGGTGGAGGGGCTGGCGCATGCGCCCTCCTTCGCCGACGTCGGCTTCACCCTGCACCGTGGCGAGATCCTTGGGCTGGCGGGGCTGGTCGGCGCCGGCCGGACCGAGATCGCCGAGACCATCTTCGGGCTGCGCCGACGCGATGCGGGAAGCGTGGTGCTGGACGGCGTGCCGATCGGCGGGCTGCCGACGCACGAGATCATACGCAAGGGGCTGGTGTATGCGCCGGAGGATCGTGCCCGCCACGGCGCGGTGCTGCCGATGACGATCGCGCAGAACGTGTCGGCGGGTTTGATCGAGCGGGTGCGGCAGCGGTTCGGGCTGATGGACCGCGCGGACGAGGACCGCATCGGCGCCGAAACGGTGTCGCAGTACCGGGTGCGCTGCGCCGGCACCGACCAGTTCCTGCGCGAGCTGTCCGGCGGCAACCAGCAGAAGGTGGTGTTCGGCAAGTGGATGGGATTGTCGCCCGCGGTGGCGATCCTGGACGAGCCGACGCGCGGCGTGGACGTCGGCGCCAAGGACGAGATCTACGAGCTGATCGAGGCGCGCGCCCGGGCCGGCACCGCGATCCTGGTGATCTCCTCGGAGATGGAGGAGCTGGTGCGGCTGTGCGACCGCATCCTGTCGATCTACGAGGGACGCATCGTCGCCGAGCTGAAGGGCGACGGGATCACGCCCGAGCGGCTGGGCCGCTCCTACCTGAGCCATGCCGGGCTGGGAGCGGCGGCGTGAGCGCGCCGGCGCTTCAGGCGGCAGCGACCGCACCGGTGCGTTCGCGCACGAACGGGCGTCCCGGCTGGCTGCGTCGCGACATCCGGGAGGTCGCGCTGGTCGCGGTCACGATCGCCACCGTGCTCGTGGTCGGCGCCTTCCACCGCGACTTCATGTCGCTGCAGAACCTCCGCTTCATGCTGCTGGGCTGCGTGGTGCTGTCGTTGCTGTCGCTGGGCCAGACGCTGGTGATCGCGACGCGCGGCATCGACCTGTCGGTGGCGCCCGTGCTGGGCTTGAGCGCCATGGTGACCGGGCTGATGGCGCAAAGCGGCGGCCTGCCGCTCTACGCCGCGTTCGCCGTGGCGCTCGGGATCGGGCTGGTGCTGGGCACGCTGAACGGCCTCCTGGTCGCGCGCTTGGCGATCCCGCCAATCATCACCACGCTGGGCACCTACAGCCTGTACAGCGGGCTGATCTTCCTTTATTCCAACGGCACGCAGGTGGACTCCGTGCCACATGCCTATGCGGTGCTGGGCAACGGCGTGATCGCCAGCGTGCTGCCTGTGCCGATCCCGGTACTGGTGCTGGGCGTGGTGCTGCTGCTGATGTGGTTCACGATCGGCCACACCCCCTTCGGCCGCGCGGTGCTGGCGATCGGCAACAACCAAGCAGCCGCCTACAACGCCGGCATTCCGGTGACCCTCACCCAGGTGGGCGCGTACACCATCTCCGGGGTGCTGGCCGCCCTCGCCGGGCTGATGTTCCTGTCCTACACCGGCTCGGCCACGGTGACGACCGGCACCGGCGACCACATGGAGCTGCAGTCGATCGCGGTTGCCCTGATCGGCGGCACCGCGATCGCGGGCGGCCGCGGCAACGCGCTTGGCACCGTGCTGGGCTCGCTGTTCCTGAGCGTGATCCTGACTGCGCTGGTGTTCGTGCACGTGCCGCCGATCTGGTACTCCGCCGGCGAAGGGGTGATGATCCTGCTCGCGGTCACCGCCGGGCGCGGGGCGCGGACATGAGCGTCGCGCGCAACGAGGTGACGGCGCGTCGCGGCACCGTGCGCCGGCTGCCGCTCGGCAACTGGGAGCGGGCACTGCTGGTGCTGCTGCTGCTGCTGACGGCTGGGCTGATCGCGGCGGTGCCGGGCTTCTATCCCGGGTTCGGCGGCTTCCTCGCCTTGTTCGAGAACTTCCTGCCGTTCGGCCTGGTGGCGCTGGGCTTGACCACCGTGATCCTGACCGGCGGCATCGACCTGTCGGTCGGCACCACCGCGAGCCTTGCCGCGATCGTGATGGCCGAGCTGTGGAGCGGGCTGCACCTGTCGATCTGGCTTGCCGTGGCGCTCGGCGTGCTGTCGGGCGCGTTGCTCGGCCTGGTGAACGGCCTGATCATCACCCGGCTGCGCACGGAGCCGCTGATCGCGACGCTCGCCACCAGCTTCATCTATGGCAGCATCGCCACGGCGCTTGCCGGCGACAACCCGCCTTCGGGGTTTCCCGACAGCTTCAACCAGCTGGGCACCGGCGCCATTGGCGGCGTGCTGCCCTACCAGATCGTGCTGTTCGGCGTGCTCGCCGCCTTGTTCTCGCTGCTGATCTCGCGCTCCGCGTTCGGGCGCAAGGTGGTGACGATCGGCTACAACGCCGAGGCCGCCCGCTATGCCGGCCTGCGCGTCGACCGCATCGTCACGATCTCCTACGTGATCAGCGGCACCATGGCGGGGATCGCCGGCATCGTGCTGGCGGCGTACTACAGCGCGGTGCGGCCGGACATGGGCGGCATCCTGCTCCTGAGCACCATCACCACGGTGGTGCTGGGCGGCGTCAGCATCTTCGGCGGCGACGGCAGCATCGCCGGCGTGGTGGTCGCCGTCCTGCTGCTCGGCATGCTGCGGCAGGGCATGCTGATCGCAGGGTATTCCGACATGGTCACCACCATGCTGACCGGCGCGATCCTGCTCGGCGCGATCGCGCTAAAGAACCTGTTTGCCGGCCGCGGCACCGGGCTTTCGACGCTGCTGGCCCGGCTGCGACCACGCGGCAACGCCGCGACCTGACAAGAAATCATCCAAAGGAAACGGTTGATCCCATGACCCAGACGATTATTCGCAAGTCGCCGACCTCGCGCGCTGTCCTGGCGGCCCTGCCGCTGCTGCTCGGCGCCACGCTGGCCGGCCACGCCGCCGACATCGACACCGCCAAGCGGATCAAGGTGGCGATGGTGCCCAAGCTGGTGGGCTTGTCGGTGTTCAAGGCGAACGAGCAAGGTGCCCAGGAAGCGGCGAAGAAGCTGAACATCGACTTTCTCTACACCGGCCCGGTCACCGCGTCGGCGCAGGGGCAGGTCGACGTGTTCAACAGCCTGATTGCGCGACGCTTCAACGTCATCACCACCACGTCCAACAACCCGACCCAGCTGGCCCCGGCACTCCGGCGCGCGCGCAAGCAGGGCATCAAGGTGGTGTCCTACGACAGCGATGTGTCACCCGACGCGCGCGACTTCTTCATCCAGAACACCGACTACGCGGCGTTCGGAAAGGCGCTGGTAGAGTCGGTGGCGAAGTACGCCGGCCCCGAGGCCAAGGTCGCGATCCTGTCCTCCACGCCGGACGCCACGATCCAGAACGAGTGGATCAAGGCGCTGACCGCCTACATGAAGGCGACCTATCCGAAGATGCAGATCGTCACCACCCAGTACGGCCAGTCCAGCCCGTCGCAGTCGCTGACTGCCGGCCTCAACATCCTGCAGGCCAATGCCGGCGTGACCGGCATCATCGCGCCCGACGGGGCGGCCGAGGTGGGGGCGGCGGCCGCGGTGGAGAAACTCGGCCGCACCGGCAAGGTGTTCGTCACCGGCTGCAGCGATCCGGACTCGATCCGCCAGTACGTGAAGTCCGGGATCATCAAGGCGAGCCCGCTCTGGGACGAGGTCAAGGAGGGCGAGCTGGTGATGTACGTGGCACGGCTCGCGGCGAACAACGCCATCCAGCGCGACGGCAGCTTCACTGCCGGCGACCTCGGCAGCTTCACTGCCAAGGACGGGGTGATCGTGTTCAGCACGCCGCTCGTGTTCGACGCCGGCAACATCGACCAGTACAAGTTCTGATCAAGATCCAAGGACACATCGCATGACGCGCATCCTCTTCACCGGCGGCAGCGGCAAGGCCGGCCGGCACGTGGTGCAATACCTGCTCGACCAGGGCTACGACATCCTCAACATCGACACCAAGCCCTTGAACAACCCCCGGGTGCGGACGCTGATCACCGACATCACCGATGCGGGCCAGGTGTTCAACGCGTTCTCGTCCTATGTCGGGCTGCACGAGTTCGACGAGGACACGAGCCCGACCAAGTTCGACGCGGTGGTGCATTTCGCGGCGATCCCGCGCATCATGCTCACGCCGGACAACGAGGTTTATCGCATCAACGTGATGGGCACCTACAACGTGCTCGACGCGGCGACCAAGCTCGGCATTCCCAAGGTGATCATCGCTTCCAGCGAAACCACCTACGGCATCGTGTTCGCACACGGCCACCGCGATCCGGAGTACTTCCCGCTCGACGAGGAGTACCCGGTGAAGCCGATGGACAGCTATGCCACCTCGAAGATCTGCAACGAGCGCACCGCGGAAGCCTTCGCGCTCCGCACCGGCACCGACATCTACGCGCTTCGCATCGGCAACGTGATCGAACCGGACGAGTACGCGCTGTTTCCGGGCTGGTTCGCCAAGCCCGGCTTCCGCAAGCGCATCGCCTGGAGCTATATCGACGCGCGCGACCTGGGCGAGATCGTCAGGCTCGGCGTGGAAACCGACGGCCTCGGCTACCAGGTGTTCAACGCGGTCAACGATCATTCCTCGTCCGACCTGCCGACGGCGGAGCTGCTTCGCCGCTTCTATCCCGACGTGCCGGTGCGCGGCGAGATTGGCGAGTTCGAGAGCCTGCTGTCGAACCGGAAGGCGCGCGAGATGCTCGGCTTCCGCGAGAACCACAACTGGCGGTCCTACGTCAAGTCCGAATCCTGAGCGGTCGATCGCCTGAACAAGGGAACACCTTCATGACGATGCAACGAACCGTGGTGGCGGTGCATACCGGGCCGGTGACGATCGCCCCCCTGAACGCGCTGGCGCCCGAGCTGATCCCGGGCGTCAGGCTGGTCAACCTGGTCGACGACAGCCTGCTGAAGGACACCATGGCGGCGGGGCACGTGACGCCCGCCGTCACGCGGCGCCTGGCCCAGTACATGACCATCGGCCAGGAGATGGGCGCCGACATGATCCTGAACTGCTGCTCGTCGGTGGGCGAGGCGGCAGAAGTGGCGGCACAGCTGCTCGACGTGCCGATGCTCAAGATCGACGTGGCGATGGCGGAGGAGGCGGTCAGCCGTGCCGCGCGGATCGGCGTCGCGGCCACGGTGCAGACCACGCTGGACCCGACCGCGCGGCTGATCGAGCGCACGGCGAAGGCGGCCGGCAAGGAGGTGCAGGTCGCCAAGCGCCTGTGCGCCGGCGCGTTCGAGGCGCTGCTGGCCGGCGACAGCGCTGGGCACGACGCCATCGTGTCGCGCGAGCTGGTGGCGCTGGCGGCCGAGGTCGACCTGATCGTGCTGGCGCAGGTGTCGATGGGCCGGGTCGCGGACGCGCTTGGCGATGCCGTCGCCATCCCGGTGCTGACCAGCCCGCGCCTGGGGATGCAGCGGCTGGCGGAGCGGCTGGCGCTGCTGGACCAGCCGGTGCAGAACGCTGCCTGAACGCGGTTCAGGGCCCGTGCGAATGCGCCGGGGTGGGCTGCCCCGCATCCGGCATGTCGGGCAGGTGGAAGTGCTGCACCAGGTCCTGCACCTGCGCCTGCGTCAGCAGGCGCGGGTTCAGGCCGCGCAGCATCAGGTAGAGCCGCGCGGTCTCCTCCAGCTCCTCGGTGGCGTTGACCGCGGCTTCCAGCGTGCGTCCGGCCACCACCGGGCCGTGGTTGGCGAGCAGCACCGCGGCATGTCGGCCGCCCAGCGCGCGGATGGCGCCGGCCACCGCCGGGTCGCCCGGGCGGTAGTAGGGCACCAGGGCGGTGCGGCCGACGCGCATCACCGAATAGGCGGTCAGCGGCGGCAGCACGCTGGCGGGATCGATCTCCGGCAGCATGGACACGGCGACGGAATGGGTGGAATGAAGGTGCACGATCGCCCCGGCACCGCTCCGGGTCTCGTAGAGCGCCTGGTGCAGCGGGATCTCCTTGGTCGGCGGGTCGCCCGACAGCGCCCGCCCGGACGGGTCGAGCCGCGTCAGCCGCGCCGGGTCGAGGAAGCCGAGCGAGGCGTCGGTCGGCGTGCTCAGCAGCCCGCCATCCTCCAGGCGTATGCTGATGTTGCCCGATGAGCCGTGCGTCAGGCCGCGCTCGAACAGCGAGCGGGCGAACAGGCAGATCTGCTCGCGCAGCCTCGTCTCGTTCATGACATCGTTCCCCACCCTGCGGTGCATCCTGGCGTTGGCAGCGCAACCAGGCAAGGCGTTTGGACGCGGCGCCTCTTCGAAGGAGCAGCAATGAGCGAGCAGCGCAACACGACGGTGCGGTGCGCCGTGATCGGCCTCGGCTCGATGGGGGGCGGCATGGCGACGTCGCTGCTGCGCGCGGGCTTCGCCGTGGCGGGGTATGACGTCAATCCCGCCGCCCGCGACCGGTTCGCGCAGGAAGGGGTGCGCATCTGCGCCACCCCTGCGGAAGCGTCCGTCGAGGCCGACTGCGTGATCGCGGTGGTGGTGAACGCCGATCAGACCGAGGCGGTGCTGTTCGGCGAGGACGGGTGTGCTGCCAGCATGAAGCCGGGTGCCGTGTTCGTGTCGTCCGCCACCATGGCGCCGGAACGCGCGCGGGCGCTGGGCGCGCGCCTGGAGCAGACCGGCCGACACTACCTCGACGCGCCGATGAGCGGCGGCGCCGCACGCGCCGCGGAGGGCCAGCTCACCATGCTCGCCTCCGGCAGCCCGGCCGCCTTCGCCGCCGCGCGCCCGGCGCTGGAAGCGATGACGGCGACGCTCTACGAGCTCGGCGACGAGGCGGGCCTCGGGGCCGCCTTCAAGATGGTCAACCAGCTCCTGGCGGGCGTGCACATCGCCGCCGCCTGCGAGGCGGTCGCGTTCGCGGCCAGGCAGGGGCTCGACCTCGGCCGGGTGTATGAGGTGATCACGAAGTCGGCCGGCAACAGCTGGATGTTCGAGAACCGCGTCCCGCACGTACTTGACGGCGACTATGCCCCGCGCAGTGCCGTGGACATCTTCACCAAGGACCTCGGCATCGTGCTCGACATGGCGCGCGCGCAGCGCTTTCCCGTGCCGGTGGCGGGGGCAGCATTGCAGATGTTCCTGATGACCGCGTCGGCCGGCATGGGTGGGGACGACGACGCGTCCGTCGCCCGCCTGTATGCGCAGGTCGCCGGGTTGTCGCTGCCGCAGCCCCAGCCGAAGCAGAACGAGGAACGCTGAACATGCCGCGCTTCGCCGCGAACCTGACCCTGATGTTCACCGAGCTGCCCTTCGCCGACCGCTTCGACGCGGCGGCGGCGGCGGGCTTCACCGCGGTGGAGTTCCTGTTCCCGTATGCGCTGGATCCGGAAGCGGTGGCGGAGCGGCTCGAGCGCAACCGGCTCGACCTCGCGCTGTTCAACATGCCGCCCGGGGACTGGGACGCCGGCGACCGTGGCCTTGCGGCACTGCCGGACCGCGCGGACGAGTTCGAGGCGGGGCTGTCCACGGCGCTGCGCTATGCCGAGGCGTGCGGCGCCACGCGGTTGCACCTGATGGCGGGGATGGCGGACAAGCAGGATCCGGCCGCCCTTCGGCGCTACCGCAACTCCGTCGCCCGTGCCGCCGAGGCGCTGGGCGCGCGTGGCCTCGACCTGGTGCTGGAGCCGATCAACGGGCGCGACATGCCGGGCTACTTCCTGAACGACTTCGAATGGACGGCCGCGCTGATCGACGAACTCGGCCTGCCGAACGTGAAGCTGCAGTTCGACCTGTACCACCGCCAGATCCTGCATGGCGACGTGGCGATGGCGCTGCGGCGCATGATGCCGATGATCGGTCACGTGCAGGTCGCCAGCGTGCCGTCGCGCAACGAGCCGGACGGGGAGGAGCTGAACTGGCCGTTCCTGTTCGCCGAGCTGGACCGGCTCGGCTATGCCGGCTTCGTCGGATGCGAATACCGCCCGCGCGGCCGCACGCTGGACGGGCTCGGATGGTTCGCGCCCTATGCCGGACGGCGCGACGGCGGGGTGGGAGCGGCAGCATGAGCCTGCGCCTCGGCTGCATCGCCGACGACTACACCGGCGCCTCCGACCTCGCCAACGTTTTGAGCCGGAACGGGCTGCGCACGGTGCAGACGGTCGGCATCCCGCACGCCTCGCTGGCGCTGCCGGAGGTGGACGCTGTGGTGGTGTCGCTGAAAAGCCGCTCGGTCGAGGCAGGACGCGCGGTGTCGCTGTCGCTGGAGGCCGAGCAATGGCTGCGCGGCCGCGGCGCGAAACACGTCCTGTTCAAGATCTGCTCGACCTTCGACTCCACCGACGAGGGCAATATCGGCCCGGTGATCGACGCCCTGCGCGAACGCGCCGGCGCCGGCCCGGTGCTGGTCAACCCGGCGTTCCCGGAAACCGGGCGAAGCGTGTTCGAGGGCACCTTGTTCGTGAACGGCGTTCTGCTGCACGAAAGTCCGCTCAAGGACCATCCGCTCAACCCGATGCGCGACTCCAACCTCGTGCGCGTGCTGGGGCGGCAAAGCCGAGCGCCGGTACGGCTGATCCCGTTCGCCACCGTGGAGCAAGGTGCGGAAGCGGTGCGCGACGCGCTGGCGGCGATGCCGGACGCGGGGGCCGCGATCGCCGACGCGGTGGCGGCGCGCCACCTCGACGTGCTCGGGCAGGCGGCGCTGTCGGATCCGCTGTCGGCGGGCGCGGCCGGCCTCGGTGCCGGGCTGGCCCGCGCCCTGGTGCGTCGCGACGGGATCGTCCCATCCGCGTCGGCGCCCGATGCGCCACGGCCGAGCGGGGGCGGCATTGGGCGGAGCGCGATCCTGGCCGGCAGCTGCTCGACCGCGACGCGGCAGCAGATCGCCGTGGCGGAAGCGGCCGGCATCCCGTGTCATCGCCTGAACGTGCGGCGCCTGCTGGAAGGCGGCGCGGAAGCGGTGGTGGCGGAAGCGCTGCGCTGGGCCGGCGAACGGCTCCGTGCGGGACCGGTGCTGGTCGCCAGCAGCGACGCCCCGGAGGCGGTGCAGGCGATGCAGCGCAGCCATGGCGGGGCGGCGGCGGGACACGCGGTCGAGCAGGCGCTGGCCGCGATCGCCGAAGGGCTGCTGGCGGACGGCGTGGACCGGCTGGTGGTGGCGGGCGGCGAAACCTCCGGCGCGGTGGTGGACCGGCTCGGGCTGGAGGCATTCCTGGTGGGCGACGAGATCGCGCCGGGCGTGCCGGTGCTTCGTGTCGCGGGCGCCAACCACCCAGGACTGTCGGTGGCGCTGAAATCAGGCAACTTCGGCGGCGAGGCGTTCTTCACCCGCGCCTTGTCGATGCTGGGGTGATGCGGCCGCCAGGCTCGCGGCGTGTCGGACTGCTTCCCCGCCGGAGGTGAGGACGCCCTGGCCGGGACACCTCGTGCCGGGCAGAGGAAGCGGCATCGGATCGAGCGGTGCTGCACGCGATCATTCGCCTGCGTTGTCGTGCGGAACGCAGGGCGAACTCCGGTGGACGTCGTGCGGCCAAGACCACGAGCATCCCCCGGCATCCGGCGACGGGATGCCGACGCTGGTCGGGCTGGGAGCGTGCCTAGATCGCCTTCGACAGGCTTCCAGCCAGCCCCGTCGCGTCCTTGCCGAGGCGTACGGAATCCGTGACGTCGCCGGCGACGGGAATGGCGGACACGGCCGAGGTGGCGGCGTTGCCGTACTGGCCTTGCGCGGCATACAGGGCCGCGTTGGCGCCTTCGGTCACCGTGCCGAGCTCGGGCACCATCCCGCCCACATCCAGCCCGGTATGCACGAGCTGGCTCGTCATGCTGTTCGGGTCCTTCAAGGCGGTCACGTCGCGCGAGATGGCCGTGACCGGGTTCATGTTGTGCAACGCCTCGTTCGCGCCGGCCTTGTTGCCTTTCGACGTGTCCAGCGCGGCCTTGGCGCCTTCGGACAACATGCCGACCGCTCCGGGCACCCTGCCGGCGCCGTCCAGCACCGTGTCGGCCAGGCTGCCGCCGCCCTGCGAACCACCCATGGATGCCCGGCCGCCGCCAGACCCGCCGCCAGTCGAGGCGAGCTGCGAGAAGGCGTCCTCGGGAGAGTCCGAGGCGGACCTGCCGGAAGCGGAGGTCGAACTCATCCCGGCGGACGTGAAGGATGATCCCGCCTCGCTGCCGATGCCGCTGAGCGATGAAACATCCATTTCTGGTCTCCCGACTGCTCAATCCCGGAAGCAGGTCATACCTCCGGGGCTTTGTCCAGGACGTCGACCGTCCGCCCTGCCACTTCGGGACCGCCCAGGTCCAGGTCGTGCCGGTGGGATCGGCATCGGTGGGATCAGCATACGGGCCGTGGGTGCCGACAGGCCGCCGTTCATCCCTTGGAGGATGCGGAAGGCGGCACCAGCGCGTCCGCGGGCCGGGCCGCACAAGCGGGAGGACAGCATCGGATGCACGATGTTAGGACAAGGCGGATCGCAACGGGTGCAGACCGGAACGGGCCGGTTGAAGGGGAGCAGATGAACCGCAAAGCGCGTCGTGCCGCGGCCGGATCGGGCGGGACCGCTTCCGCCGAAGCGTGGAACCTGCCGCCGCTGCTGGGTCTCGCCCAGGAAGCCGGTCGCGACGGCCGGCTGGACGAGGCCGACGCGCTGTGTGCCCGCCACCTCGCCGCATCGCCGGGTCACGCCCAGGCCCTGCACCTGCGCGGCCAGGTGGCGCAGCTGCGGGGGCGGCCGGGGGATGCGATCGCGCATTTCACCGCGGCACTCGCTACCGCCCCCACGGTGGCGGCCGTGCATGACGGCCTGGCAGACGCGTACCGGTCGGCCGGACGGCCGGTGGAGGCGGAACGCCACTACCGTCGCGTTGCCGAGCTGCGTCCGGGTGCCGCGACCCTGCTGAACCTCGGCAACGCCCTGATGGCGCTGGATCGCCCGGCCGATGCCGCGGCGGCCTACCGGAACGGCCTGGGCCTCGATCCCCGCCTGCCGGAGCTGCACTACGCGCTCGGCACCGCGCTGGGCGCGCTGGAACACGGGCAGGCGGTGGATGCCTTCGCGCGCGCCGTCTCGCTCCGTCCGGACTTCGCGTCCGCGCATGAAGGGCTGGTCGAGGCGTGCCTCGCCGCGGGCAACCCGGACGCGGCGCTGCGCGCGGTGTGCCAGGCGCTCCGGCGCGTCGACAGCACCCGGCTGCGCGTGCTGTTCGTCGACTGCGTGCGCGACGCGGCGCCGATGGCGGGGATCGCGGGGCTGGAGGAGGCGATGCGACGCGCCCTGGCCGGGCGCTGGACCCGGCCGCAAGAGCTGGCGCGGGCGGCCTGCGCGATCGCTGCCCTGGAGCAACCGGTGGACGCGCGGAAGCAGCCGTTGCGCACCCTGCTGGAGCTGGCCCCGGTGTGCCACCGCGAGGTCGAGCAGGCGCTGACCGGACAGCGCCGCGTGCTACTGCACGCGGTGGCGTCCGGCGCGGCATCCCCGTCCGAGGCGCTGGAAACGGCGTGCGGGCTGGCGTGGCAATGCTTCATCAACGAGTACGCCTGGTTCTGTGCGCCTGACGAGGCGGAGGCGGTCGAGCGGCTTTGCCTCGGGGTGCAGGCCACCCTCGATGACGGAGCTGTGCCGGCGGCGCTGACGCTGGCCGTTGTCGCGGGCTACCGGCCGCTTGGCGCATTCGACGGTGCGGACCGCCTGCTGGCCGGGCCCTGGCCGCCGGAGGTCGACGCGCTGCTCGTCCAGCAGGTCCGAGAGCCCGCCGAGGAGCGACGGCTGCGCGGCGCCATACGACGCGCCACCGCGATCGAGGACGCGGTGTCGCGGGCGGTGCGCGACCAGTACGAGGCCAACCCGTATCCGCGCTGGGTGGCGACGATCGACTCTCCGGAGCGGATCCGGCTCGCTGACTGGCTCGCGTCGCGATTCCCGGGCGCGCCGACGGCGCCGCTGCCGGATGGAACGCTGGAGGTGCTGGTGGCGGGCTGCGGCACCGGGCAGCACGCGGTGGAAACCGTGCGCGGGCTGGCGAACGTCGAGGTGCTGGCGATCGACCTCAGCCTGTCCAGCCTGGCCTATGCGGCGCGCCTCACCGCGTCGCTCGGGGTGGAGGGGATCGAGTACGTCCAGGCCGACCTGCTGGGAGCGGCTGAGCTCGGGCGCTGCTTCGACATGATCGCGGCCGGCGGCGTGCTGCACCACATGGCCGATCCCTGGGCCGGCTGGCGCGCCCTGCTCGGGCTGCTTCAACCGGGTGGGGTGATGAACGTGCTGCTCTACACCCGGCGCGGCCGTGGCGACGTCAGGGCGGCGCGGCAATGGATTGCCCAGAACGGTTTCGAGCCGACGCCGGACGGAATACGATCCTGCCGCCACGACCTGATGGCCCTGCCTGAGGACTGGGCGTTACGCTTGTCCGCGAGCCCGGACTGCTACTCGGCCAGCGGATGCCGCGACCTGCTGTTCCACGTGCAGGAAGGTGCCGTGACCCTGCCGGAGGTGAAGGGGTTTCTGGAGGCAGAGGGAATACGGCTGCTCGGCGTCGACGTGTCGGCGGCCACCTTGCAGCTGTTCCGGGAGCGCCATCCCGGCGAGGACGCGCTGCGCGACCTCGCGTGCTGGGACCTGTTCGAGGCGGAGAACCCGCGCTGCTTCAGCGGGATGCTGAACCTGTGGGTGCAGAAGGGGTCGGCTGGCCATTCTGTTCCGGGACCCTGACCCGCGGGGGCGCGGTCATGCCCCGTTGCCCACCGGTTCGCTCGAAGCGCCGGGCCGCAGGGAGCGGCCGCCCGCCAGGCAGGACAGCGCGTAGAACAGCGCGCTCAGCGCGGTGATCCAGAACGAGGCCGGCCAGTCGGTCAGCCAGGCCAGGACGACGCCGCCCCAGGCCTCGCCCAGGGCAAGCGCTACCGACAAGAGCAGCCCGTTGCCGAGCCGCACGGTCAGGCGCTGCGCCGTCGCGGCCGGCCCGACCATCAGGGTGAACACCAGGAGCACGCCGACGATCTGGGCGCAGCCGGCGGTGCACAGCGCCACCAGCGCCAGGAACAACACCGGCACCGCACGCGGCGCGCCACTGGCTTCGGCCAGCTCCGGCTGCAGCGTCGCGAACAGCAGCGGCCGGGCGATGCTGCCAAGGCCTGCGACCGTGATCAGGCACAGCCCTGCCAGCCCGGCCACGGTGGACCGGTCGACGCCGAACACGTTGCCGAACAGCAGCGCCGTCGCCTGGCTGGCATAGGCCGTGAAGAAGTGCAGGAACAGCAGCCCCAGGCCGAGGGCGGTGGCCAGCACCATGCCGATCGACACGTCGCGCCCGGCCAGCCGGTCGCCGAGCAGCCCCATGCCGACGCCGCCAGCGACGGTGACGCCCACCAGGCCCCAGAGCGGCGGGATGCCGAGCAGCACCGCCCCGGTGGCGCCGGTGAACCCGACATGCGCCAGGGCATGGCCGGCAAAGGGTTGGCCGCGAAGCACCAGGAAGAAGCCGACCAGCCCGGCCATGACCGCCACCAGGCCGCCGGCGGCGAAGGCGTTGCGCATGAAGTCGTAGCCCAGCACGCCGCTTACCCGCGCCCGCCTGCGGCGCCGCGACGGAGCGAGGCAGGCGCGTGCGCCGGATGGTGGCCCGGATGGTGGCAATGCGGATCCTGCGCGGGATCCCCGCCGATCACGAAGATGCGGCCGGCGGCACGCACCACCTCGATCGGCGCGCCGTAGAGCCGCGACAGCACCGGGGTGGTGATCACCTCGTCCACCGTGCCGAGGCTGGCCTGGCCGCCGCCGAGATACAGCACCCGGTCCAGCGCACCGAGCAGCGGGTTGAGCTCGTGGGCGCTGAACAGCACGGCGATGCCGAGCGCCTGCTGCACGTCGCGCACCAGGCGCACCACCTCGCCCTGGCGGTGCGGGTCGAGCGAGATCAGCGGTTCGTCCAGCAGAAGCAGGCGCGGGCGCCCAAGCAGGCTTTGCGCCAGAAGCAGGCGCTGCCGCTCGCCGCCGGACAGCTCGGCCAGCGGGCGCGCGGCGAGCGAGCGCGCGCCCACCAGGTCCAGCGCCTCGTCCACCGTTCTGCGCGCGGCCCGGCCGAGGATCGGCAGCCCCCAGCGGTGGCCGTCCAGGGCGGCGGCGACCACGGTGCGGCCGTCCAGCCGCGACACCGCGGGGCTGCGCAGCTGCGGCATGTAGCCGACCAGCCGGTTGCCCCGGCGCACCGCCTCGCCCAGCACGTCGATTCGTCCTTCCGCCGCCGGAACAAGGCCCAGCACCGCGCGCATCAGCGTGGTCTTGCCGGCGCCGTTCGGCCCGAGCACGCCGACGAACTCCCCGCCCGCGATCTCCAGGCTGACCCGTTGCAGCACCGCCCGGTTGCCGAGCCGGAGCGTCACGTTTCGGAAGCTGATGGCGTTCATGGAGGCGGAACGGACAGCGCCCGGTCCAGCGCGTCAAGCTGGGTGGCGATCCAGTCCTGGTAGCTCGCAGCCCCGCGCGGCATGGTCTCGGTCACGCCCAGCACCGGGATCCGGCTGTCGTGCGCGATGCGCAGCAGCCGCTGGGCGGCGTCGTCCGTGGCCTGGCTGTTGTAGATGAACAGCCTGACCTTGCGGCCGCGCAGGTCGTTCTCCATCGCGGCCACGTCGGCGGCACTCGGTTCGGTGTTGTTCATCACCGCGAGCTGGAACCGCTCGTTGCGCATGTGGAGGCCCAGGGCCCGGGCCATGTAGCCGAACACCGGCTCCGTCGCCGTCACCGGCAGGCCGGCATACCTGGCACGGAGAAGGGCGATCTTCCGGTCGATCGGCAGCAGCGAGCCGAGGAAGCGATCGAGGCGGGCGGCATACTCGGCCCGGTGCGCGGGATCGTCGGCGGCCAGGTCGGCCGACACGGCGCGCGCGACCGCCGGCATCGTGCCCGGATCGTACCAAAGATGCGGGTTGTCGCCGGGATGGTGGCCGGTGAGGCTCGCGGCCACCACCGTTTGGCGTCGTTGCGAGCGCGCGGCGGCGAGCAGCTTGTCCATCCAGGGGTCGTAGTCCACGCCGTTGAACACGACCACGCGCGCGTTCGACACGGCCCGGGCGACCGAGGGGCTCGCCTCGAACAGATGCGGGTCCTGGTCCGGGTTGCTCAGGATGCTGGTGACCGTCCAGCCTGGCCCGGCAAGCTGGCCCGAAACGTCGCCATAGAAGTTCTCCGCCGCGACGATGCCCGGCGCCACGGTCGCTCCATGGGCCTCCATGGCGCCGGGAACCAGCACCGGCAGCGCGATGAACAGGCTCCAGCCGCGAATCCTGGAGCCGATGGTCCCGTGTCGACACGACATGCGCCCGTTTCCGTTCCTGCATTGATTGATACGTTATATCGTATAGGACTGAGGCGAAGAACAAGCCGGACTTCCCGTTCATTCCGCCGAATGCTACGTTATAACCTGGGATAGTGAAAGGTGCCTCGTGTCGACGCCAGCCTTCTCGGAGCGCACCGCCCTTCTGCTGTCTGAAGCGGGCCGCCTTTGCGACCGTCGCGGCGCGCAGCTGACGGAGCTGCGCCGCAAGGTGCTCGGGCTGGTGCTGGACAGCGACCGGCCGGCCGGAGCCTATGACCTGCTCGACCGGCTGCGCGCGCACCACAAGGGCGCCGCGCCGCCCACCGTCTACCGCGCGCTGGACTTCCTGCTCGATCAGGGCCTGATCCACAAGGTGGAACGGTTGTCCGCCTTTGTCGGCTGCGTCCATGCCGCGGAGGACGACCATGACCATCACCATGTGGCGCAGTTCCTGATCTGCACGCGCTGTGGCCGGGTGACGGAACTCGAGGACGACCGCGTCAACAAGGCGCTGGTCGAGGCGGCGCGACGGATCGGGTTCCGCTTGTCGAGCTCCACCGTGGAAGCGGAAGGCTTCTGCGCCGCCTGCGCGGCGGCACCGGCTGACGCCTAGAAGCGAAAGCCTGCTTCGGAGCGGCCACGCCGAAGCCCGGCGGATGATCAGGCTCGATCCTGGCGGTCGCCTTGGCAACCTGCTGGTCACCCGAACACCATCGCCATGGCGGTGGAGCAGCAGGCGGCGGCCGGCGCCAAGAAGGTGACGGTCAACATCACAAGCGTGCAGGCCGCGAACGACGGCACGCCCGATCCTGGAGGCGGCCGACGACCTGTCCAGGCAGGCGGCGCGCGTCTCGGCGGGGTGCGGGCGGGGTGGGCCGCCGGCAGCCAGGGTCGCACATTGACAGTATCTTATAACGTTGCATAACCTTGCCGCGCTCGGGAGCCGTGCTTTTCGGGAACCGGTGAGAAAGGATGGCCCCGATGGCGGGATGGCGCTCGGCCCTGGTCGCGACGTTGCTGGTTCCGGCACCCCTGCTGGCGGGTCCGACCCTTGCCGCCGAGGTCGCGACGGCCGGCCCTTCGGCCAGCATCGGCGTCCGGAAGCCCGATCCGGACGCGCAGACCACGCCAACCGGGCAACCGGCGATCCCGGGCGCCTCGGGCACGCAGGCGACCGACAGCGTCGACGCGGGCACGGGCATCGAACAGGTCACGGTGCGGCTCGATCGCGCGCGGAGCGATCTCGAGCCGGATCTGGGAGCAACAGTATATCGTTTTAGCCGAGGAAGCTTGGAGACTCTGCCGCAGGGTGACAACACCCCGCTCAACCAGGTGCTGCTGCAGGCGCCGGGCGTGGCGCAGGACTCCTATGGCCAGATCCACGTGCGCGGCGACCACAACGAGGTGCAGTTCCGCCTCGACGGGGTGCAGCTTCCCGAAGGGTTGTCGGTGTTCGGGCAGGCGCTGGAAACGCGGTTCGCGCATTCGCTGTCGCTGATCACCGGGGCGCTGCCGGCGCAGTACGGCTTCGACACCGCCGGCGTCATCGACATCACCACCAAAAGCGGCACCACCGATCCGGGCGGCGAGATCTCGATCTATGGCGGCGAGCGGGACTACTTCCAGCCCTCGCTCTCCTATGGCGGGCATGTCGGCAACGTGGACTACTTCGTCACCGGCGACTTCCTGCACGACCGGGTCGGCATCGAGAACCCGACCAACACGCTCAACCCGATCCACGACCTGAGCAACCAGACCCACGGCATCGCCCACATCTCCTGGACCGTGGACGCCGACACCCGGATCAGCCTGCTGGCCGGCGCCTCCAACGAGTTCTTCGAGATCCCGAACAACCCGGGCCAGGCGCCGTCGCTCGGGCTGACGGACGGCGATACCAGCAGCTTCAACAGCAGCGACCTGACGGAGCACCAGCGCGAGGTCACCGATTTCGGCATCCTGTCGCTGCAGAAGGAGATCGGCAACCTCGACGTCGT
>CAXTCK010000022.1:0-29501 GCA_964242425.1 uncultured Acetobacteraceae bacterium
AGACCCACCTGCTGCACGTGTGGGCGGCCGAGCAGGACGCGCTGCTGCTGCCCGGCACCGCGCTGCGCGACCCGAAGCTGTCGCGGGCGCCGGGACGCTGGCGCGCGATCGCGGTGGACGACGCCGACGCCGCCCCGGACGAGCCGGCGCTGCTGCACCTGCTGAACGCGGCGCAGGAGAACGGGCTGCCCGTGCTGCTGACCGCGCGGGCTCCTCCGGCGCGCTGGGGAGTGACGCTGCCCGATCTCGCGAGCCGGCTCCGCGCCACCGCCTCGGTGTCGATCGGCCGTCCGGACGACGCCCTGCTGCGCATCCTGCTGATGCGCCTCCTGGTGGAGCGACAGCTGGCGGTGACGCCCGCGGTGATCGACTGGCTGCTGCCCCGGCTGCCGCGCAGCGCCGGCGCCATGCGCGAGGCGGCGCGCCGGCTGGACGAGGCGGCCCTGGCCTCGGGGCGCGGCGTGACAAGGACGCTCGCGGCCGTCGTGCTGTCCGGGATGCTGGCCTGGCCCGACGAGGCGGACGAAAGCGAGATCGAGTTCGACGGCGCACGCCTGCTGTGACCACCCCGGTTGACGGCAGGGCCCGCTCCGGCCTCGGATGGAAACGATGACCAGCCCCCAGCCATCCAAGCAGCCGCCCAGGCAGCTTCACGTCAACCTGTTCGAGATGAACTGCGTCAGCCACATCATGCACGGCTTCTGGGTGCATCCAGGCAACAACCGGCACCGCTTCAACGACCTCGACTTCTGGACCGAGACCGCGCAGATGGCCGAGCACGGCTGCCTCGACGCGGTGTTCCTGGCCGACGTGATCGGCACCTATGACCGGTTCCGCGACGGCCCCGAGACCGCGCTGCGCGAGGCGATGCAGATCCCGTCCAACGATCCGCTGCTGCTGATCCCGGCGATGGCCGCCGTCACCCGCCATCTGGGCTTCGGCGCCACCTTCTCCACCACCTACGAACCGCCCTTCGCCTTCGCGCGACGCATGTCCACGCTGGACCACCTTTCCAAGGGCCGTGTGGGCTGGAACATCGTCACCTCCTACCTGCCGAACGCGGCGCGCAACTTCGGCATGGCCGACGAGGTGCCGCACGACCACCGCTACGAGATCGCCGACGAGTATCTCGACGTGCTCTACAAGCTCTGGGAAGGCTCCTGGGACGACGATGCGGTGGTTCGCGACGCCGGGCGGCGGATCTACACGGAGCCGTCCAGGGTGCGCTACATCGACCACGTGGGCGACAACTTCCGCGTCGCGGGCCCCCATCTGTGCGAGCCGTCGCCGCAGCGCACGCCGCTGCTGTACCAGGCGTCCGGCTCCGCCGCCGGGCTGGAGTTCGCGGCACGCCATGCCGAGGTGCTGTTCATCGGCGGCCACACCACGCCGCAGGTGCGCGCCAACATCGCGCGCGTCCGCGAGCGCGTGGTGGCGCATGGTCGCCCTGCGGACGCGGTGAAGTTCGTGGTGATGGCCGGCATCGTGGTCGGGCGCACCGACGCGGAGGTGGCGGACAAGCTCGCCACCTACCGCTCCCTGGTCAGCGTGGAGGGCGCGCTGGCGCACGCGCTGACCGCGATCGACATCACAGCGTATCCGCGCGAGCTGACGCTGGGCGCGCTGATCGACCGCGGCGAGAAGCAGGCGGAAACGCTGCTCCGCCGCTTCCGGCGCGAGCAGACGGTGGGCGAGGCGCTGGCACAGATGGCGGGGTTGAGCGAGGGCCGGTTCTTCGTGTCCGGCACCCCGGACGTGGTGTGCGACGAGATCGAGCGCTGGCTGGACCAGGACGGCATCGACGGCATCAACCTGCGCCAGTACCTGTCGTTCGAAACCCTGCGCGACTTCATCGAGCTGGTGGTGCCGGAGCTGCAACGGCGTGGCCGGTTCCGCACCGCCTACGCCGACGGCGAGACGCTTCGCGAGCGCACCTTCGGTCCCGGGCAGGCGCGTCTGCCGGCCGGGCACTTCGCCGCCCGCTACCGCGACCCGGCGATGCTGGCCGCCCCGGCAGACCGGCTGCGCTTTCCGCGTCCGAAACCGGGATCGGAAGCGGAACCGGCGGCCGCGCGCGTGGGTTCATCGTAGCGCGTTCCCGACCGGTTCCGGAGGCCTTCATGCGTGCCATCGCCTATCACGAGCCCGGCGAGATCGACCGTGACGACGCGCTCCTCGACATCGACCTGCCCATGCCCGAGGCCACCGGACGCGACCTGCTGGTCGCGGTGAAGGCGGTTTCGGTGAACCCGGTCGACACCAAGATACGCCGCAGCGCCAGGCCGGACGGAAACGACCCGAAGGTGCTGGGCTGGGACGCAGCCGGCATCGTCCATGCGGCCGGGCCGGACACATCCTTGTTCCGGCCGGGCGACGCCGTGTTCTACGCGGGCGCGATCGGGCGGCCGGGCAGCAACAGCGAGTTCCAGCTGGTGGACGAGCGCATCGTCGGCGCCAGGCCGCGAACGCTGGACTGGGGTGCTGCCGCCGCCCTGCCGCTGACGACGGTCACGGCGTGGGAGATGCTGTTCGACCGGCTGGACGTCGGCCGGCCGGTGCCGGGTGCGGAGCCGGCGATCGTGATCATCGGCGGCGCCGGCGGCGTGGGCTCGATCGCGATCCAGCTGGCGCGCGCCCTGACCGGCCTCACGGTGATCGCCACCGCGTCCAGGCCGGAAACGGTGTCCTGGGTGCGCGAGATGGGTGCGCACCACGTGGTCGACCACAGCCGGCCGCTGGCCGAGCAGGTCGTGGGCCTGGGCCTCGGCGCGCCGGCCTTCGTGTTCTCCACCACCCAGACCGACCGCCACCTTTCCGAGATCGTGGAGATGATCGCGCCGCAGGGCCGCTTCGGGGTGATCGACGACCCGCCGACGCTCGACATCACCCCGTTCAAGCGCAAGTCGGCCTCGGTGCACTGGGAGCTGATGTACACCCGAACGATCTACCAGACCGCGGACATGGCCGAGCAGGGCAGGCTGCTGAACGAGGTGTCGCGCCTGGTCGACGACGGCACCCTGCGCAGCACCATGACCCGCAACGACGGCCCGATCACCGCTGCCGCCCTGAAGCGCGTGCACGCGCTGATCGAAAGCGGACGCGCCCGCGGCAAGATCGTGCTGGAAGGCTTCGGCGCCTAGCCTGCCGGCTGGAGCCGGACGCCGCGTCCGGTGCGGGGACGTGGGTTGCGGCAGGAGTCCGCGATCAGCTCCGCGTCCGGATGGGCCGCAAGGTGGGCCGTGTGCACGCGGCCGATCCTGCCGGATCCCCGGCCGACCGCTCCCGGCTTGCGTCGCAGGCGGAAGCGGACCTATCGCTGGGGTCGGGTCGTTGATTGCGCCGGATTGTTCCGGACATGGCGGGCGGCGTGAACGGAACGGATCCAGGGAAGCGGCTTGATGATGGAACCAGCATTTCGTTCCGTTGCGGGATTGCCGATGGCGCGACCACATGGATGACGTAGCGGAGCCACCCGAAACGGCGGCAGATCCCGACTTCCGCGCGCCGGGAACGCTTCCGATCATTCCGGCCGAAACGCCGGCCGAAACCCCCCGGGACTTCAAGAGCCTTCGCGCCCTGATCATGGCGCGCCGCGACATGCTGCCGAAGCGGCTGGTGCAGGCGGGCGACTTCGCGATCGACCATCCGCAGGAGATCGCCTTTGGCCGCGTGGCCGACCTCGCCGCCCAGGCGGGAGTGCAGCCCTCGACCCTGGTGCGGTTCGCCCAGACGCTGGGCTATTCCGGGTTCTCCGACCTGCAGGCGGTGTTCCGGGCGCACGCGCGGCAGCGCTGGCCGGACTACCGCGAGCGTCTGGAAACACTGGCGGCCGACGCACCGGCGCAGGCCGCCGACCCGGTCTCGCTGCTGCACGGCTTCGTGCACGCAGCCCGGGTGTCGCTCGACCACCTCGAACAGACCGTGGACCCGGACGCGCTCGACGAGGCGGTGCGCCGGCTGGCGGAAGCGCGCTCGATCAGCCTGGTCGGCACCAGGCGGGTGTATCCGGTGGCGCTCTACCTGAGCTATGCGCTGCGCAAGCTCGGTGCCCGCTGCGAGCTGGTCGACAACGCGGGCGGCCTCGGCCACCGCCAGGTCGAGCTGCTGGGGCCCGAGGACGTGGTGCTGGCGGTCAGCTTCACCCCCTATGCCGCGGAAACCCTGGCGCTGTGTGCCGCGGCGTCCCGCGCCGGCGCCGGCGTGATCGCCATCACCGACAGCCCGTTCTCGCCGCTGACGGAGGTGGCCGAAACCTGGCTGGAGGTGGCCGAAACCGACCATGCCGGCTTCCGCTCGCTGTCGGCCACCTTTGCGCTCGCCACCACCCTGTCCGTGGCGCTGGCGGAACGGCAGGCACGGTTCCCGAAGCAGCATCCCCCAGGCCAGGAAGAGAACGAAAGTTCCACTTCAACCCGCTAATGGAATGGCATACGCCTCCTGACCGGGCCGGCCGGGAGAACATCATGCACGAGATCGAACAAGCGCCGCAGGTCGGGATCGGGCTGATCGGCAGCGGCTTCATGGGCCGTGCGCACGCGCTGGCGTTCCGCAACGCGGGCGGCGTGTTCCCGCTGGCCCGGCAGCCGCGCCTGGAGCTGCTGGCGGACCATTCCGAGCAGCACGCGGTCGCCGCCGCCGCTTCGCTCGGCTTCCGCCGCGCGACCGGCGACTGGAACGCGCTGGTGCAGGACCAGGCGGTGGACATCGTGGCGATCGCCACCCCCAACCGTCTGCACGCGCCGATGGCGCTGGCGGCGATCGCTGCAGGCAAGCACGTGTATTGCGAGAAGCCGCTGGCGACCACGCTGCGCGACGCCATCGCCATGACGCGCGCCGCCGCCTCGGCCGGGATCGTCACGATGGTCGGCTTCAACTACCTGAAGAATCCCCTGATCGCGACCGCGCGCGAGATCGTGCAGAGCGGCGAGATCGGCACGATCACCGGGTTCCGCGGCATCCACGCCGAGGACTTCATGGCCGATCCGGACGCGCCGTTCTCGTGGCGCTGCGAGCCGGCGGAGGCGGGCGGCGCGCTGGCCGACATCGGCAGCCACATCCTGTCGATGGCGCGCTTCCTGCTAGGCGAGGTGGAAAGCGTGTGCGGCCGGCTCGACACGATCCACGCCGAGCGTCCGCTGCAAGGCGGCGGCCGGCGCGCGGTGTCGGTCGACGACCAGGCCAACATGCTGGTGCGCTTCGAGGGACGCCCCTTCACCGCAAGCCTGAGCGCCAGCTGGCTCAGCCACGGCCGCGACATGCAGCTCGCCTTCGAGCTGACCGGCACGCGCGGCGCGCTGTGCTTCACCCAGGAGCGCTTCAACGAGCTGCGGCTGTACCGCACGGGCGGGGAGCCGGGACGCGGCGGCTTCACCACGATCAACGCGGGGCCTGCGCATCCGGGCTATGCCCCGTTCTGCCCGGCACCCGGCCACCAGCTCGGCTTCAACGACCTCAAGACCATCGAGGTGAAGCGCCTGCTCGACGCGGTGGCGGGCAGGGCGCCGAGCGACATGGACTTCGCCGGCGCGCTGGCGATCGCGCGCACGATCGAGGCGATCCGCCTGTCCTCGGCGCAGGAACGCTGGGTTGTGCTGGACGAGATCGACGACGCCTGAGGCGGAACAGGGTGGGCCCAGCGCGAAAGGCGGGCCACGACCCTTGCGGATCAGATCGGGCCCATTCCGCAAGACGATCGCGGGTTGATCGCGCAGTCGAAGACCTTTTTCCCAAGTCCTGGACGCTTCGGCCGGACGGTTCTGCCGTCCGGCCGGCACGGGTCCGTCAGCGGATCGCGGCACTCGACAGGGCGATGACCTTCGCCGCGTCGTTCTTGGTGATCAGGTTCGGGCCCGACGCCACGTCGCCGCTGGGCAACAGCCCGTAACGCACCCGCTGCGCCAGGAACAGCACCGGCAGGTAGCCCTGCAGGTAGGGTTGCTGGTCCACCACGAACACCGCCTTGCCGTCCACCACGTCCTGCAGGATGCCGGGCGACAGGTCGAACGAGGCGACCTTCACCTTGCCGGTGCGGCCGAGCTCCTGCACCGCCTGCACCGCCGGTTCGCTCACCAGGCTGGCGTTCAGCCCGATGATGCCGTCGATGGCCGGATCCGAGCGCAGTGCCGCCTCGATCTTCGATTTCGTCACCGAAGGATCCGCTTCGGTGGGCAGCACCTTGGAATTGCCGCCGAACCCTTCGGCGAAGCCGGCGCAGCGCTCGTCCAGCGCCACGTTGCCGACCTCCTGGTTGACGCAGATCGCCTTTGTCGCCCCTGCGGCCCGGAGGGCTTTGCCCGCCGCGCGGCCCGCCTCGGTCTCGTCCTGCCCGACGTTCAGCAGCGCGCCGACCTTGTGGCCGTTGGACGGGGAGCCGTTGGTGGTGATCACCGGGATCCCCTGCGCGATGGCGCGCTTGATCGGGCCCGACAGCGCGTCCGCGTCCGGCACGGTGGTCACCAGCCCGTCCGGCTTCTGGTTTGCCGCCGCGGTGATCAGGTTGGCCATCTGGGTCATGTCGAAGTTGTCCGGCTGCCGGATCTCGAGATGCACGCCCAGCTGCTTCGCCGCGTCCTGCGCGCCGTGCTTGATGACGTTGTGGAACGGATCGGCCGCCTGGCCATGATCCACCAGGATGATGGTGATGGGCTTGTCGGTGCCGGCCGCCTGCGCGGTGGCGCTGGCGGCAACGCCGAGGGCGGTGGCGAGCAGCACGGTCTTGAAGCGCGTCATGGTGTTTCTGTCCCGGTTCTTGATTGGTTGATCGCCTGGAGGAAAATGCGGCGGCGGGATGCGACGGGCCCGCCGCCGATGCGGTTTCAGGCCGGAACCTGCTGGGGCTGGCCGGTCTGGTGGGCGACGGTGGCGGCGTCGGCCAGCATCTGGGCCCGAAGCCCATCCTCCCCGTTCGGCCGCGGCGCGGTGCCGGACGCCACGCTGTCGAGGAAGTGGTCGAGCTCGCGCTGGTAGGCCGGGGTGTAGCGCTCCAGGAAGAAGTCCACGACCGGAGCGCCGCGAAAGCCGCTGGCATCGGCCTGCTCCACGGTGGAGCTGTGAACGTTGTGGGCGCGCAGCATGCCCTTGGCGCCATGGACCTCGACGCGCTGGTCGTAGCCATAGGTCGCGCGGCGGGAGTTGGAGATCTGGCAGATGCGGCCGGACGCGGTCTTGAGCAGCACCGCGGCGGTGTCCACGTCGCCGGCCTGCCCGATCGCCGGGTCCACCAGCGACGACCCGACGGCGTGCACCTCCACCGGCTCCTCGCCCAGCAGGAAGCGCGCCATGTCGAAATCGTGGATCATCATGTCGCGGAACAGGCCACCGGAGCGCTCGATGTAGGAGACCGGCGGCGGCGCCGGGTCGCGCGACAGGATGGTGACCAGCTCGATGGCGCCCACCGCCCCGTCGCGCAGCCGGCGCTGCAGTTCCGCCAGATGCGGATCGAAGCGGCGGTTGAAGCCGATCATCAGCGGCACGCCGCTTCGCGCCACGCTTGCGAGGCAGGTGCGGATCCGCGCCGAGCTCAGGTCGACCGGCTTCTCGCAGAACACCGCCTTGCCCGCCGCCGCCGCCCGTTCGACCAGCTCGGCATGGGTGTCGGTGGAGGTGCACACCATCACCGCCTGGATGGACGGATCGGCCAGGATGGCGTCCACCGTGCGCACCGGCACGTCCAGCTCGCGGCCCAGCGCTTCCGCGGCTGCCGGCACCACGTCCGCGATCGCGGCGAAACGCGCCTTCGCGTTCGCCGCGACGTTGCGGCCATGCAGCGCGCCGATGCGTCCGGCACCCAGCAAACCCACCGAGATCATGCTCATCCTTCCTGTTTCGATGGCGTCCGGCGCGGCCATGACCGGAACAATCATTCCACTCCGGCCGGCACGGTGAAGGCTTCCCGGAAGCGCTGCAATGCCAGCTCGTCGTCGCCCGACGCCCACGCTTCCAGGCCGACGGTGCCGCGATAGCCGAGGCGCCGCAGCTCGCGGGCGATGACCGGATAGTTGATCTCGCCCGTGCCCGGCTCGAAGCGTCCGGGCACGTCGGCCACCTGGATCTCGCCGATGAACGGCAGCGCCCGGCGCAGCAGCCCGATCAGGTTCCCTTCGCCGATCTGCGCATGGTACAGGTCGAGCATCAGCCGCAGCCCCGGCCGGTCCACCGCTCGCACCAGGGCCAGGCAGTCCTCCGCGCGCCCGAACGGCACGCCGGGATGGTCCACGAGCGCGTTGAGGTTCTCCAGCACGAACGTCACGCCCTCCCGCTCGCCCAGCTCGGCCAGCCGGTCCAGCGTGCGGCGGGCGGCAAGCCACATGGCGCCGGATGGCTGATGGCATGGCTGCACCGGCAGGCCGTCGGGGCCGAGGCCGGTACCGTGCAGGTTGAGCCGCGGGACGCCCAGCCGGTGCGCGACGGCAACGGACTGCTCCGCCGTACGCAACAGCTCTGCCGCCCCTTCCTCGTCGGCCAGCCGGCCGGTCACGTAGCCGGCCATGGAGGAAAAGGCGGCGCCGGTGGCCCGCAGCGCCTCGATGTCGTGCCGGGTCCAGTCCCAGATCTCCACCCCGAAGCCGAGCGCGTGGATGCGCTCGACGCGCTCGACCACGGGATGCTGGCGGAACACCATCTCCGCGCACACCGCGAGAGGAAACGAATGCCGGTCGGCACTGTCGGATGGCATGTCCAGGATCGCGCTCACGGTTTCCGAGTGGATGACGCAGGTCGGCTCACACGGTGCCGCCCAGGTCGGCGGACAGCTCCTGCAGCTCCTTGCCGCCGGCCATCAGGGTCTGCAACGCGTCCATGCCGATCTCGTCCTTGCGCCACAGCCCCAGCGTGCGGCCGCGGTTCAGCACGGTGAAGCTGTCGCCGACCGCGTAGGCGTGGCGCACGTTGTGGGTGATGAAGATCACGCCCAGCCCGCGCGCCTTCACCTGGGCGACGTAGCGCAGCACCATGGAGGTCTGCGCCACGCCCAGCGCCGAGGTGGGCTCGTCCAGGATCAGCACGCGGGCGCCGAAATACACCGCGCGCGCGATCGCCACGCATTGCCGCTCGCCGCCGGACAGCGTGCCCACCGCCTGGTCGGGATCGCGCACGTCGATGCCAATGCGCCGCATCTCGGCATGGGTGACGTTGCGGCAATGCGCGAAGTCGACCCGCCGGAACGGGAACACGCCGCGCGTCGGCTCGCGGCCCATGAAGAAGTTCCGCGTCACCGACATCAGCGGGATCATCGCCAGGTCCTGGAACACGGTGGCGATGCCGGCATTGAGCGCCTCTCGCGGACCGGAAAAGCGCGCCGGCTCGCCGTCCACCAGGAAGCGGCCGCCGGACGGCGCGTGCACCCCGGACAGGGTCTTGATCAGGGTGGACTTGCCGGCGCCGTTGTCGCCCAGCAGGCACAGCACCTCGCCGGCGCGCACGGAAAGCGACACGCCCGCGAGCGCGATGACGTGGCCGAACTCCTTGCGCACGTCCTGGATCTCGATCAGCGTCGTGCCGGCTGGGGGCAGGGGGCCGGCTGGGGGCCCGGCCGGCGGGGCGGCGTGAACGGGAACGTCCATGCTCAGCGCTCCCCCGTCATGCGCCGGCGCAACCCGTTGTTGAAGATCACCGCGATCAGCAGCATCGCCCCCAGGAACACCTGGAACCAGTCGCTGTCGAAGTTGGTGTAGGTCAGGCCGATCGACACCACGCCGAAGATGATGGCGCCGAAGAATGCCCCGATCGCCGAGCCGTAGCCGCCGTTGAGCAGGCAGCCGCCGATCACCGCCGCGATCACCGCCTGGAACTCCTTCTGCGTGCCGCGGGTGGCGTCGGTGGAGCCGGCATCCATCACCGTCAGCACCGCGACCAGGGCGGCCGAGCAGGCGGTCAGCACGAACAGCACCGTCTTCACCCGGTCCACCGGCACGCCGGAGTTGCGGGCGGCGTTGGCATCGCCGCCGCTGGCGAAGATCCAGTTGCCGAACCGCGTGCGAAGCAGGCACCAGGTGGCGAGCACGGTGATCAGGACGAACCACACCACCGCGATCGGCACGCCGGGTGCTGCGGGCGAGCCGTCGGCAAGCCGCTCGATCACGTTGTGGGCGGCAAGCCAGCGGAACGCGCCTTCGAACGCGTTGCCGGAGAACAGCGGCGTGAGCACGCTTGCCTCGGTGGCGGCGCGGAAGCCGCGCATCTGCGTGCTGCCCCCGGTGGCGAGCTTGAGCCCGACCAGCGACAGCCCGCGCAGGATGAACAGGAACGCCAGGGTGACGATGAAGGAGGGCAGCCGGGTGCGTATCACCAGCTGCCCGTTCAGCGCCCCGAACGACCCCGCCACCAGCAGGGTCACGAGGATGGCCAGGCCCAGCGGCAGGTGCAGCAGAAGCAGGGCAACGCCGAACACCAGCCCCGCGAACGCGACCATGGAGCCGATCGACAGGTCGAACTCGCCGCCGATCATCAGCAGGGCGGCGGCGATCGCCATGATGCCGAGCTGGGCGGACGGGTTCAGTACCGTCATCAGCCCGTTCAGCGTGAACATCGTTCCGCTGGCCGTGGCGGAGAAGAACGCGACCACCAGAACGAGGCCGCCGATGGCGCCGAGCTCCGGTCGGCGCAGCAGCTTCACCGCGAGCGGGCTTTGCCGCAGCCGCTCGTCCGCGTTCACCACGCTCGCCTGTGCCGTAGCGGGCGGGTCCGAGGCGGCCTGCGCCACGGTCACGCGCGCGGTTCCGATCCTGGCCGGGAGGGGGAGATGCGGCGGCGGCGCGATCCTGGAACGAACATGGGATCCTCCTGGTCGGCGCGCCATGCGACGCCGCCTCATTTTGGAACGAAAGTTCTATATCTGATTGTTTTTGTCAAACGGTTGCCATGAAACCGCCCATCTGCCGGCGGCATCTCGTGTCATATGGAACAACTGTGGAAAGCCTCTTCCATCTTGACCCTTCCCTGGAACAGGGTCATGGATTCATCGAACAGGAAGGCGGTATCCATGTCCCCGACGACGCTCGACGTGGTGACGATCGGCCGGTCCTCGGTCGACCTGTACGGCCAGCAGGTCGGATCGCGTCTCGAGGACATGGGCAGCTTCAGCAAGGCGGTGGGCGGATGTCCCGCCAACATCGCCATCGGCACCGCGCGGCTCGGCCTGCGCTCCGCCGTGATCACCCGCGTCGGCGACGAGCATTTCGGCCGCTTCATCCGCGAACAGATGGCACGCGAAGGGGTCGCCGTCGACGGCATCCACACCGATCCCGAACGGCTGACCGCGCTGGCGATCCTGGGCGTGCGCGACAGTTCGAGCTTTCCGCTAATCTTCTTCCGCGCCGACTGCGCCGACGCCGCCCTGGACGAAACCGACATCGACGCGGCGCTGCTGGCCCGCACCGGTGCCGTGGTGGTCACCGGCACGCACTTCTCCCGTCCGCACAGCGCACAGGCGCAGCGCCTGGCGATGCGGATCGTCCGCGCCCAGGGCGGCCGCGTGGTGTTCGACATCGACTACCGGCCCAACCTGTGGGGCCTGGCCGGGCACGGCGCCGGCGAGCAGCGCTACATACGTTCCGACACCGTGTCCGCCCGGCTGGGCGAGATCCTGGCCGAATGCGACCTGGTGGTGGGCACCGAGGAGGAGCTGCACATCGCCGGCGGGTCCGAGGACACGCTGGGAGCGATACGCGCCATACGCGCGCTGACGGCGGCCACGATCGTGTGCAAGCGCGGGCCGATGGGCTGCGTGGTGTTCGACGGCCCCATCCCGGAGCGCCTCGACGACGGCATCGCCGGGCCGGGCTTCCCGGTGGAGGTGTACAACACGCTCGGCGCCGGCGACGCCTTCATGTCCGGCTTCCTGCGCGGCTGGCTCCGCGACGAGCCGCTCGCCACCTGCTGCGCCTATGCCAACGCGTGCGGCGCCTTCGCGGTGTCGCGCCTGCTGTGCTCGCCGGAAAGCCCGACCTTTCCCGAGCTGCAACGCTTCCTCCAGCAGGGCAGCCCGCACCACGCGCTTCGGCACGACCGCGCCCTCAACCACCTGCACTGGGCCACCACGCGGCGGGCGCAGCCGACGCCGATCCTGGCGTTCGCCTGCGACCACCGCATGCAGCTGGAGCAGGTGGCGGACCAGGTGGGCGCGCCGCACGACCGGATCGCCGCCTTCAAGGTGCTGGCGGTGCAGGCGGCGGCACGGGTCGCGGATGGACGGCCCGGGTACGGCATGTTCCTGGACGGGCGCTACGGCCGCGAGGCGCTGTTCGCCGCTTCCCGTGCCGGGCTCTGGGTGGCGCGTCCGATCGAGCGCACCGGCTCGCGCCCGCTGGAGTTCGAGGGCGACGCCCCCGGCGAGAACGGCAGCCTCGGTGCCCGGCTGACGGAATGGCCGCTGGACCAGGTGGTGAAGTGCCTGTGCTTCTTCCATCCCGACGACGACGAGGCCCTGTGCGGGAGGCAGGAGCGCGAGCTGCTTCGCGCCCAGGACGCCTGCCGCCGGCAGAACCGCGACCTGCTGGTCGAGATCATCGCCGGCCGCCACGGTGCGCTGGGCGACGACACCCTGGCCCGCGTGCTGGCCCGGCTCTATGCAGCCGGCCTCAGGCCGGACTGGTGGAAGCTGGAGCCGCAGCGCAGCGCAGCCGCCTGGAACGCGATCGGGGGCGTGATCGAGGCCAACGACCCGCTTTGCCGCGGCGTGGTGATGCTGGGGCTGGACGCGCCGGCCGCGGACCTGATCGAGGCCTTCGCCGTCGCCGCCTCGACCCCCTGGGTCAAGGGCTTCGCCATCGGCCGCACCATCTTCACCGCCCCGGCGCGGGACTGGCTCGCCGGCCGCATCGACGACGCGCAGGCGGTCGCGGCGATGGCGCAGGGCTTCGAGGCGCTGGTGCAGGCCTGGCACGCCCGCCACCACGAGCAGGCCGCCTGACCGCCCCGCCTCACTGCCCCCGCCTCACTGCCCCCGCCTCACTGCCCCCGCCTCACTGCGACGTCCGGGAGATCCACGACATGAACACGGTGAGATTGACCGCGGCGCAGGCCCTGGTGCGGGCGATGGCGGCGCAGAAGACGGAAACGCCGGACGGCGTGCTGCCGCTGTTCGCCGGCGTGTGGGCGATCTTCGGCCACGGCAACGTGTCCGGCATGGGCGAGGCGCTGCACGGCGCGCGCGACCGGCTGCCGACGCTGCGGGCGCACAACGAGCAGGCGATGGTGCATGCCGCCACCGCCTACGCCAAGACCGCCCGCCGGCGCCGCATGATGGCCTGCACCACCTCCATCGGCCCCGGCGCGCTCAACATGGTGACCGGGGCGGCGGTGGCGCACGTCAACCGCCTGCCGGTGCTGCTGCTGCCCGGCGACGTGTTCGCCAGCCGCCTGCCCGACCCGGTGCTGCAGCAGATCGAGGACTGGGGCGACGGCACCGCCACCGCCAACGACGCGTTCCGGCCGTTCTCGCGCTATTTCGACCGGATCACCCGGCCGGAACAGCTCGTGCCGGCGTTCGGACGCGCCATGGCGGTGCTGACCGATCCTGCGGAATGCGGCCCGGTGACGCTGGCGCTGTGCCAGGACGTGCAGGCGCAGGCGTTCGACTATCCGGAAACCTTCTTCGCCGAGCACGTCCACCGGCAGCGCCGCGCCCCGCCCGATCCGCGCGAGCTGCAGGAGGCGGTGGCGCTGCTTCGCGCGGCGAAGCGTCCGCTGGTGGTGACCGGCGGCGGGGTGCTGTATTCCGGCGCCGAGGCGACGCTGGCCCGGTTCTGCGCCGGGCACGGCATCCCGTCTGGCGAAACCCAGGCCGGCAAGTCCAGCCTTGCCGCGTCGCACCCGATGAACATGGGCGGCATCGGCGTGTGCGGCGGCAGCGCCGCCAACCGGCTCGCGGCCGAGGCCGACCTGGTGCTGGCGATCGGCACCCGGCTGCAGGACTTCACCACCGGATCCTGGTCGGTGTTCAAGGATCCCGGGCTGCGCATCATTGGCCTCAACACGCAGGCATCCGACGCCGCCAAGCGCGGCTCGCTGCCCCTGGTCGCCGACGCGGGCGCGGGCCTCGCAGCACTGGACGAGGCGCTCGGCGACTGGCGGGCCGACCCGGGCTGGACCGGACGCGCCGAAGCGGTGCGCGGCGAGTGGCTGCGGGACGCCGCCCCCTATGCCGCCCCGCCGGCGCCGGAACAGGCGTCGCTTCCGTCCGACGCGCAGGTGATCGGCGCCGTGGGGCGCGAGGCGAAACCGGACAGCGTGGTGGTGTGCGCCGCCGGCGGCCTGCCGGGCGAGCTGCAGAAGCACTGGCATGCGGAACGGCCGGGCGGCTACCACATGGAATACGGCTTTTCCTGCATGGGCTACGAGATCGCGGGCGGCCTCGGCGTCAAGCTGGCCGCACCCGACCGGGAGGTGATCGTGATGGTCGGCGACGGCTCCTACCTGATGCTGAACTCCGAGATCGCGACAACGGTGATGCTGGGGGTGAAGCTCCTGATCGTGCTGCTGGACAACCACGGCTTCGGCTGCATCAACCGGCTGCAGCAGGCCACCGGCGCGGCGCCGTTCAACAACCTGTGGCAGGACAGCCCGGGAATGGAGCGGATGCCCGCGATCGACTTCGTCGCCCATGCGCGCAGCCTCGGCGCGCGGGCCGAGAAGCTGCCGGACCTCGCCGGCTTTCCCGAGGCGATGCGTCGGGCGCGGGACGCCGACCGCACCAGCGTGATCGTGATCGACACCGACCCCGCCACGGTGACCGAAGCGGGCGGCGCCTGGTGGGACGTTCCGGTGCCGCAGGTGTCGGACCGGGCGGAGGTGCGGGAAGCGCAGGCGGCGTATGCCGACTACCAGGCGCTGCAGCGGATCAGGTTCTGACGATGACGATACGCATCGGCACCAACCCGATCGCCTGGTCCAACGACGACATGCGGGAGCTGGGCGGGGAAACGACGCTGGAAACCTGCCTCGCCGAAGCGAAGGAGGCGGGCTACGAGGGCATCGAGCTCGGCCACAAGTTCCCGCGCGAGCCAGGCGCGCTGCGGGCGGCGCTGGCGCCCCACGGCCTCGCCTGCGTGTCCGGCTGGTACTCGTCCGCCCTGCTCGAGCGCGACGCCGACGCCGAGCTGCGGCAGGCGCGGCCGCATCTCGACCTGCTGCGGGCGATGGGGTCGCCGGTGATGATCGTCGCGGAAACCGTGAACGCCGTTCACGGGGAGCGGGATGTTTCTTTGTCGCGGCGCCCGGTGCTGGACGGCGAAGGATGGGATCGGTTCGCCGACCGCCTGACCGCGTTCGCCGACGCACTGCTCCGGGAAGGGATGCAAATAGCCTATCACCACCACATGGGCACGGTGGTGCAGTCGGAAGCGGACATCGACGCGCTGATGGCCCATACCGGCCCGTCGGTGCAGCTGCTGCTCGACACCGGCCACGCCACCTGGGGCGGCGCCGATCCCGCCGTGCTGGCGCGGCGCTACCGCGGCCGCATCAGCCACGTGCACGCCAAGGATATCCGTCCCGACGTGCGGCGACAGGCCGACGCGGAGGACTGGAGCTTTCTCCGCAGCGTGCTGGCCGGGGTGTACACCGTGCCGGGCGATGGCTCGGTCGACTTTCCCGGCGTGTTCCGGGCACTGCCGGGCTATTCCGGCTGGGTGGTGGTCGAGGCGGAGCAGGACCCGGCGGAGGCGCACCCGCTGTCCTACGCCAGGCTCGGCTTCAACAACCTCCAGGGCTTCCTGGCCGAGGCGGGGCTGCGCTGATGGGTTCGCCGCTGCTGGTCCACCCGATGCCGGGCGACCCGAACGGGATCGTCCACCGGATCACGCCGCAAACCGCCGGCTGGCGCCATGTCGGCTTCGAGGTGGTGGACCTCCGGCCCGGACAGGTGCTGGCGCGGGACGGTACGGCCAACGAGCTGTGCCTGGTGCTGCTGGCTGGACGGGCGCGGATATGGGCGGGCGATCGGGATCTCGGCCTGCTTGGCGGACGCACCAGCCCGTTCGAGGACGCGCCCTGGTCGGCCTACCTGCCGCCGCGGCTCGACTGGCGGGCCGAGGCCGAGGGCGCGGTCGAGCTCGCGGTGTGCGCCGCTCCGGCGACCGGACGGCTGCCGCCGCGCGTGATCGGGCCAGACGCGGTCGGCACGTTGACGCGCGGCACCGGCACCAACGCCCGGCTCGTGCGCAACATCCTGCCGGACACCGCCGAGGCGGAGTCGCTGCTGGTGGTGGAGGTCGTCACCCCGGGCGGGCATTGGTCGAGCTACCCGCCGCACAAGCACGACACCGACAGCCCGGACGAAACCTACCTGGAAGAAACCTACTACCACCGGCTGCGTCGCGGCGCCGGCTTCGCCGTGCAGCGCGTCTACACCCCTGACCGGTCGCTGGACGAAACCATGGCGGTGAGCGACCGCGACGTGGTGCTGGTGCCGCGTGGTTACCATCCGGTGGGCGCCCCGCACGGCTTCGACCTTTACTATCTCAACGTGATGGCGGGGCCGGTGCGGCAATGGCGGTTCACCATGGACCCCGACCACGCCCACCTTCCGTACTGATCCCGTCTCGCCAGCGCAGGAGCGTTTCCATGGACCTGGTCCAGCACCACATCGGCGGCAGCCGCACCGACGGGCGCGGCGCAAGGCGGGGGGACGTGTTCGACCCGTCGACCGGCGCCGTGGCACGGCAGGTGGTGCAGGGCAACGCCCTCGACGTGGACGATGCGGTGCGATCGGCGAAGGCGGCGTTCCCCGGCTGGGCGGCGACGCCGCCGCTGCTGCGCGCCCGGGTGATGTTCCGGTTCCGCGACCTGTTGGAGCGCAACGCCAAGGCGCTGGCGGCGATCGTCACCGCCGAGCACGGCAAGGTGCTGTCCGACGCGCTGGGCGAGGTGACGCGCGGCATGGAGGTGGTGGAATACGCCACCGCGGCGCCGGAGCTGCTGAAGGGCGACTTCACCGAGCAGGCCGGGCGCAACATCGACGCGTGGTCGATGCGACAGCCGCTGGGGGTGGTGGCCGGGATCACCCCGTTCAACTTCCCCGTCATGGTGCCGCTGTGGATGATGCCGATGGCGATCAGCGCCGGGAACTGCTTCGTGTTGAAGCCGTCCGAGCGCGACCCGTCCGCGTCGATGATGCTGGCCGACCTGCTCGCCCAGGCCGGGCTGCCGGAAGGCGTGCTCCAGGTGGTGCACGGCGACAAGGAGGTGGTGGACGCCATCCTGCATCATCCGGACATCCAGGCGGTGAGCTTCGTCGGCTCGACGCCGGTGGCGCGCTACATTCAGCAGACCGGGATCGCGGCGGGCAAGCGGGTGCAGGCGCTGGGCGGGGCCAAGAACCACGCCGTGATCATGCCCGACTGCGACCTGGACAAGACCGCCGACGCGCTGATGGGTGCTGCCTACGGCTCGGCCGGGGAACGCTGCATGGCGATCTCGGTCGCGGTGGCGGTGGGGCCGGTGGCGGACCGGCTGGTCGAGGCGCTGGCGCCGCGCGTGCGGGCCCTGCGCATCGGCGCCGGCACCGAGCCGGACGTGGAGATGGGGCCGCTGGTCACGCGGGCGCATCTCGACCAGGTGTCCGGCTACGTCGACTCCGGGGTCGCCGAGGGCGCCAGCCTGGTGGTGGACGGGCGCGGGCTGAAGCTGCAGGGCTTCGAGCAGGGGTTCTTCATCGGCGGCACGCTGTTCGACCACGTTTCCACCGGCATGCGCATCTACAAGGAGGAGATCTTCGGCCCGGTGCTGGACGTGGTGCGGGTGCCGGACTTCGACAGCGCGCTCCGGATCGTCAACGACAACGAGTTCGGCAACGGCACCGCGATCTTCACCCGCGACGGCGACAGCGCGCGTGCTTATGTGCACAGGGTACAGGCCGGCATGGTGGGGGTGAACGTGCCGATCCCGGTGCCGATGGCGTTCCACTCGTTCGGCGGCTGGAAGGCGTCGTTATTCGGGGACCACCACATGCACGGCCCGGAAGGGATCCGGTTCTTCACCAAACTGAAGACGGTGACGTCGCGCTGGCCTGCCGGCATACGCGCCGGCGCCGAGTTCCAGATGCCGACGCTGGGCTGAAACGGAGTGACTCAGCCGCGGCAGTCGGCGAGCCAACGCCGCGCGTCCGGCACCATGCGGTCCGCGCGCCCGCTGTCGGAGGACAGCTCGACGCAGACAAGGCGGGAGAAGCCTATGGCTTCCAGGGCGTCCAGGCAGGCCGGGATGTCCATGTCGCCGTCGCCAAAGGCGAGGTGGACGTGGTCGCCGCGCTTCATGTCCTCGATCGTCACGCTGCCGAGCTCGGCGGCGAACTCCCGCACCGCGTCCTGCGGCACGCGTTCCTGCGTCACCATCACGTGGCCCAGGTCGAGTGCCAGCCGCAGCGATGGGAACAGGTCGTGCACCTGTCGGAAATGGTCCACGGTGGCGATCATCATCTCCGGCTCCGGCTCCATCGCCGCCGTCACCCCGACATGCTCGGCATGGGCCAGCACCTGCTCCACGCCGGCGCGCAGCCAGGCCCAGGCGTCCTCCGCGCGCACCTCCGGCTTGGGCGAGCCGGCCCAGAACGACATCGCCTCGGCATCCAGCATGGCGCCGATGTCGAGCGAGCGGCGCAGAAAGGCGAGGCGGTGGTCGCGGCCCTCGGCGGTGGCGCTGACCAGGGTCGGCTGGTGCTTGTCGCGCGGGTCGAGCAGGAAGCGGGCGCCGGACTCGATGACGCAGCCGAGGCCGCGCCGACGCAGCTCGTGGGCGAGAACTTCCGTCCGTCGTTCCCAGCCTTCCGCCATCGGGTCGAGGCAGACGTGGTCGAGGGTCACCGCAATCCCGTCATAGCCGCTGTCGGCGACCAGCGCGACGGCGTCCGTCATCCGGTGATAGGCCGTTCCGTTGGTGTTGTAGGCGAACCGCAGTTCCACGCGCGTACCCCGTCCATCCGAACGGAAAGTCCGTGGCGCGGGAGAAGTTTCGGCCGGTCGGCACATGCCGTGGACCGGCCCGGACCGGGAACGGCATCCACCCGTAACGAGCAGTTAACCGATCGCCACGGATGATGACCGGAGCTCGTCGCAGGAACATGCCCATGAAACGGAACCGTCTGCGCGTGCGCGCCCGCATCTATCTGGGGTTCGGGTTGCTGGTCGCGCTGTCGCTGGGCGTCGCCGGGTTCGGCATCTATCAGATCTCCGGCGTCGGCAGCCAAGCGCGGCTGATGACCGACATGTCGGTGAACATGCGTCGCGTGATGACCATTGCCCGCCTGGTCGAGGCGGTCGGCGGCGCCGAGATGCGATACCGGACCGATCCGAATCCCGTCACGCTGGGCCTGCAGCAGTCCAGCAGGAACCAGGCCGGGCTGTTGCTGAAGCAGTCCTTGGCCGCCACGGCGTCGCCCGCGGAGCGCAGGAGCTACGGGGCGATCCTGGCGCTGCTGAAGAGCCACGACGACGTGTTCAACCGCTACCGCCAGTCCGCTTCCACCGCGATCGACAACCGGGCGGCACTGCTCAGCGGCGCTGACCAGCTGACGACCGACACCGAGCAGCTGTTCACCGCGACCGGCCAGGCCAGCCTGCCGCAGCCCGTGCTGGACGCCGCCACCGAGCTGGAGCGCAACATGCTCCTGATGCGTGTCGCCAGCTGGCGGTACCTCGCGACCTTTGATCCGCAGGGGCCCGCCGCCTTCGCGGCCACGGTCAAGGCCGCCGAAGCTTCCATCCTGCGCCAGAACCACCTCGCACCTCCCGGCATCAAGGCGCTGGTCGGCCAGGTCGACGGCGACCTGTCGACCTACAGCCAGGCGTTCTCGGACTTCTCCGACGCGCGGACGTCGAGCGAGGCGATCTATGGGGGCGAGCTGCTGCCGCAGATCGCGACCATGGAGCGGCAGCTGGAGCAGGCGGAAGCGGCGCTGACGGGCAAGTTCGACGCCGCCAGCCACAGGAGCGGCGTTATCGTCCGCCACGCGTCCCACCTGGGCGAGGTGATCGCCGGGATGGCACTTCTCGGAGGCATCCTGCTGGCGGTCGTCATCGGCCGCGGCATCGTCCGGCCGCTGACCACGATGACGCAGGCCATGACCCGGCTCGCTTCCGGCGACAAGACGGTGGAGGTGGAGGGGCGCCTCGACAGCGACGAGATCGGCGACATGGCCCGCGCGGTGGAGGTGTTCCGCAGCAACGCGCTGACGGCGGAGAAGCTGTCGGCCGAAGCCGAAGCGGGGCGCGCCAGGCGGGAACGGCGTGCGGCCTTGATCGCGGGCTTCGTCGGCAACTTCGAGACCGAAGTGGGCGGACTGGTGTGCCAGCTGTCCTCGTCCTCGACCGAGCTGGAAGCGACCGCCCGCTCGATGGAGGAAACGGCGGGTCACACCAACACGCGTGCGGCGGCGGTGGCGGCTGCGGCCGAGGAGGCCAACTCCGGCGTGCAGACGGTGGCGGTGGCGGCGGACAGGCTCGCCTGCTCCATCGCCGAGATCGGCCGACAGGTCGGGCTGGCGGCGAAGGTGACGGAACGCGCGGTGACGGATGCCAGCCGCACCGACAACATCGTGCACGCCCTTGCCCAAGGTGCTGCGCGGATCGGCGACGTGGTGGGGCTGATCACCTCCATCGCCGGCCAGACCAACCTGCTGGCGCTGAACGCGACCATCGAGGCGGCACGCGCCGGGGAGGCCGGCAAGGGCTTCGCCGTGGTGGCGTCCGAGGTCAAGAACCTGGCGCAGCAGACGGCGCGCGCCACCGACGAGGTGTCGAGCCAGATCGCGCAGATCCAGGCCGCCACGCAGGAGGCGGTAGGGGCGATCCAGTCCATCACCGCCACGATCGGCGAGGTCAGCGTGATCGCCAACGCGATCGCCGTTTCCGTGGAGCAGCAGGGGGTATCGACCGCCGAGATCGCGCGCAACGTGCAGCTGACCGCAGGAAGCACGAAGGACGTGACGACCAACATTTCCGGCGTCAGCCTGGCCGCCAGCGGCACGGGGGCGGCGGCCGAGCAGGTGCTGGGTGCGGCCGGGCACCTGTCCCGGCAGGCCGAGCGCCTGACCTGCCAGGTGAACAGCTTCGTCGCCGAGGTGAAGGCCGCCTGACGCGGAGAACGGGGGCGGATGGTTGATCCGGCCGCGACGGCGGATCAGCCGCCGGCGCGCGCGCGCCGCATGAAGTCGAGCGCCTCGGTGCGGAAGCCATGGGCGGCGGCGATGCTGGTCCCGAAGGCGAGGTACGGATCGTCCGGGCCGTTCGCCCGCGGCCACGCCGGAAGGCCCGGACCGTTCGGGTCGCCGGTCGCGGCGAACCGGGTCCAGGCGGTCATCATCGCGTCCGACAGCGCGTGCTGCTGCGGCGTGGCATCCGGCCCCATGGTGCCGAACACCGGCCGGATCTCGTCGGCGTGGCGCGGCGGATGGCCGTGCACCGGCTCGGTGAACAGGTAGCGGAACACGTGCGGGTCGCGGGCGGACGCGGCGCGGGCCAGGGTGCGGGCGCCCTCGTAGAACAGCCCGTCGCCGATGATGTCGGCGCCGTCGCGCAGCACCGTGGTGCCTTCCCGCAGCGGGTAGATCGCCAGCGCCTGACCGGCCAGCGGTCCGAACAGCGTCGACAGGGCGTGGTCGTAGCGGTCCGGGCGTATGCCGCTCCAGGCACGCGCGAAGTCGGCGCCTTCGTCGGCGTTGTCGCCGACGATCAGGCGCATCGACCACATGCGACGCTGCCCCAGCGCCTGCTCCGGCTGCTGCGGCAGCACGCTGCCGTCGACGATCGGGAACGGCAGTGCGACCGGGGCCATCGCCGGGGCCAGCGCCTGGATGCGCGTGTTCCAGGCCAGCAGGGAGGCGGCGGGTGCGTTGCGAAGTGCGGCAAGGTCGGTGCCCGCGGCGAGGCCGGTGCGCTCGGCGGCCGCCAGCGTCGCCAGGTGCCAGCCGATCGCCGGGCTTTCCAGGATCGCCTGCCCGAACAGGCCGGCGGCACGCGGCGAGGTGAGTAGCATCGCCACGGCGGTGCCCCCGGCCGACTCGCCGAACAGGGTGACGCGCGCTGGGTCGCCGCCGAACGCCCCGATGTTGTTCCGCACCCAGCGCAGCGCCGCCATCTGGTCGAGCAGCCCGTAGTTGCCGGAGGTGCCGGCTTCCCGCGTCAGCGCCGGATGGGCCAGGAAGCCGAACACGCCGAGCCGGTAGTTCAGCGTCACCAGCACCACCTTGCGACGCGCCAGGGCCGCGCCGTCATAGGCGGGTTCGGCACCGGAGCCGAACACGAAGCCGCCCCCGTGGATGAACACCATGACCGGAAGCGGCCGGGATGTTCGGCCGGCGGGGCGGGGGGCCCACACGTTCAGGAACAGGCAGTCCTCCGACGGGGGGATGCCCGGCACGGGCATGGCGCGCTGCATGCAGGGCGCTCCCGGCCGGCCGGCATCGCGCACGCCGGGCCAGGCGGCAGCGGGCTGCGGCGGCCGCCAGCGCAGCGCGCCGGTCGGGGCGGCCGCATAGGGGATGCCCAGGAAGGCCCTCACCGCGCCGTCGTCGATCAATCGTCCCCCGAGGATGCCGTCCTGCGTTCGCAGCAGAACCGTCGTGCCGGCCGGCCGGATCTCCGGGCTCGTCGGCGGCGGAGCTGGACGCGCCGGGTTGCACAGGCCCACGCAGAGCAGCGGAACCAGCACCGTGCCCGGTGATGGCTGCAACCGGAACAGGCGGGCGAGCAAGCCGGAACGGATCATGCGCAAGAAACCTGGCGGCTGATGGTGCCGGACGGACGACGGAACCGACAAGCGCCGATCGCGCCCGGCGAGGCCGACAACGTTTCCGGGGTGATAGCCGTTTGCAAGGCCCGGGCCATGCCGCGTCGACGGAGATCGGGGTCGCCGTTCCACGACGATCGCAGCACCGTACCGGAGGCGCTGCTCATCCGACCGCTTTTTGCCGCTGTCCGCCCTGCTCCGCCTGCAGGCATGATGTGAACCATGTCCGTCCGAGCCTTCCGATGCTGACCACCCTTGTCGCCCTGCTGCTGGCCACCGTGCTGGCGGTACCGTTGTCGCGACGGGCCGGGTTCGGCAGCGTGCTCGGCTATCTCGCGGGGGGCGTCGCGATCGGGCCGTCGGCACTCGGCCTGGTGTCGAACATCGCGCAGGTCGAGGCGGTCTCGGAGCTCGGCGTGGTGATGCTGTTGTTCTTGATCGGGCTCGAGCTGCGTCCGGCGCGGTTGTGGACCATGCGCCGCGCGGTGTTCGGGCTGGGCACGGCCCATCTGGGGGTGAGCGCAGCCGCGCTGGCGCTGCTGGTCCACGGCGTCGCCGGCCTCGGCTGGAACGCCTGCACGGCGCTCGGCCTGGGCCTGGCCTTGTCCTCCACCGCGATCGTGGTGCCGATGCTGGAGGAGCGTCAGCTGCTGGACACGCCGGCCGGCCGCGACGGCTTCGCCGTGCTGTTGTTCCAGGACCTGTCCTTCATCCCGCTGGTGGCGCTGGTGCCCCTGCTGGCGGGGCACACACACCACCTGCCCGGCCACCTTCCGTGGCGGAGCGTCGGCCTGGCGCTCGCGGCGATCGGGGCGATCCTGCTCGGCGGGCTGGTGCTGCTGCCGCAACTGTTCCGCCTGCTCGGCGGCGCCCGCACGCTGGAAGTGTTCACCGCGACCGCGCTGCTGATCGTCGTGGGCACCGCCTGGATCGCGCAGGCGGTCGGGTTGTCGATGTCGCTCGGCGCGTTCCTGGCGGGCGTGCTGCTGTCGAACTCGGAATACCGGCACGAGCTGCAGGCCGACATCCAGCCGTTCGAGGGGCTGCTTCTGGGGTTCTTCTTCATGTCCGTCGGCGTCGGCGCCCGGCTCGACCTGCTGGCGGAGGGTCCCGGGGCGATCGCGGTTGCGGTCGCGGCGCTGCTCGGGGTCAAGGGCGCGATCGGCTACGGGCTGGGGCGGATCCGGGGACACGACCACGTGGCGGCGCTCCGCTTCGGGCTGGCGCTGCCGCAGGGCAGCGAGTTCAGCTTCGTGCTGTTCGCCGCCGCGACCGCCGCCGGCAGCCTGTCCGGCACCGTGGCCGGAAAGGCGACGCTGGTGATCGCCCTGTCGATGGCCGCGACCCCGATCGTGTTCGCGATGTCCGAATGGGCGCTGGCCCGGCGCGCGCCGCCGCAACCGGAGCCGGTGTACGACGCCGTCGAGGCGCAGGACGCGCCAGTGATCATCTGCGGCTTCGGCCGCGTGGGGCAGATCGTCGGGCGCGTGCTTCGCCTGCAGGACATCCGCTACACCGCGCTGGAACAGGACCCGACCCAGGTCGACGTGATCCGCCGGTTCGGCACCACCGTGTACTACGGCGACCCGGGACGCGCCGACCTGCTGCGGGCGGCCGGGGCGGACAACGCCCGGCTGCTGGTGGTGGCGCTGTCGGACCCGGAGGACGTGCTTCGCGTGGTCGACGTCGCCCGGCGCAGCTTTCCCGGCCTGCGCATCCTGGCCCGCGCCCGCAACCGCCGCCACGCCCACCTGCTGATGGAGCGCGACGTGGGGCTGATCGTGCGCGAAACCTTTCATTCGGCGCTCCGCATGACCGAGATGGCGCTGCGCGAGCTGGGCCGGGACGAGGAAGGGATCCGGCGCACCCTGGACACCTTCACCCGCTCCGACGAGCAGGCGCTGGCGGAAACCGTGGCGATCCGCGACGACGAAACCGCGCTGATCCAAAGCGTGCGCCAGCTCAACGACGAGCTGGCGACGCTTCTCAGCCGCGACCGGCCGTCGGCTCCGGAGCAGGGCCGGCGGGCTGCCGGGCGATCATGATGTCCGGCGACACCTGCCCGACGCCGGTCAGGCCGAGCAGGGCGAGGTCGACGTCGATCTCCTTGGACAGGAGCCGGATCGCGTGCGCGACGCCGTCGGCGCCGGCCAGGGCGGCGGCGAACAGGAAGGGCCGGCCGACCAGCACCGCGTCCGCGCCCAGCGCCAGGCCCTTCAGCACGTCGGTGCCGCGCCGGAACCCGCTATCGGCCAGCACGGTCATCCCGCCGGCTTCCGCCTTGATCCCGGCCAGCACCTCCATCGGCGAGGCGGCGGTGTCGAGCTGTCGGCCGCCGTGGTTGGACACCACGATGCCGTCGGCGCCGCTTTCCCGGGCGATGCGGGCGTCCTCCCTGGACAGGATGCCCTTGAGCACGAACGGCCCCTGCCAGTGGCGCCGGATCAGCTCGGCCTGCTGCCAGGAGAACGCGGCGTGGCCGGTGACGGCGGACAGCTTCCTGGAGAAGATAGTCGGGTGGTCGCGCGGGTCGATGTTGCTGATGGCCGGGATGCCGCGGCGAAGCAGGGTGCGCGCGGCGGTGGACACGGTCCAGCGCGGGTGCAGCGCGCCGTCCACGGCGAGGCGGGGACCGATGCGAAGCGGCATGGTGTAGCCGCTGCGTATGTTGTTCTCGCGGTTGGAGCCGACCGGCACGTCCACGGTGAGCACGAACACCTTGAGCCCGGCGGCTGCGACCCGCTCGCACATCTCCTGGATGTTGCGGGCGTCCGGCTGCTGGTAGGCGGCGAACCAGCTCTGCGGGTTGGTGCGGCCGATCTCCTCCATCGGCGTGATGGAGTTGGCGCTGAGGATGAACGGAACGTTTGCGTCCCGTGCAGCCTGGGCCATGCGGTTGTCGGCGTCATACCCGACCACGGCGGAGGCGCCCATCGGGGCGACCGCGAACGGGGTGGCGTAGCGGTGCCCGAACAGCGTCACCCCCTGGTCGCGACGGGACACGTCGCGCAGGATGCGGGTGACGAGGTGCCAGTTCGCGAACACGTCGCGGTTGTTGCGGTACGCGGCGCCGGACTCCGCCCCGCCCGACACGTAGCCGTACACCGCGCGCGGCAGGCGGGGCCGCACCAGGCGCTCGAAGTCGTCGAGGTTCAGGACGTGCCGGAGCAGCCGCCGGTGGCGCTGCGGCCGGGCGCGCGCGCCGGTCTCCGACGAAACCGGGCTGGCCTTTGCAGGAACCGGGCCGGCCGTTGCCGCGTGTGAGGACATGAAGGAACTCCGGCTGCTGTTGAAGATGGGTCGTGGACGGGCCGGCGCGACCGGCCGGGTTCTCAGGATCCGGGCGGCAGGAGAACCGCCTTGATGCCGCGGCGCTGCCACGCGTTCTCCAGCGCGCGGTCCCAATGCTTCAGCTCGAACTCGTCGCTGACGATCTCGTCCACCCTGACCTGCCTGGTCTCGAGATAGGCCAGCGCGCGGCCGAAATCGTGGATCTGGGCGAAGGAGCCCTTGATGGTGATCTCGTTGCGGAACACGTCGAACGGGTTGACCGGGAACGTGGCCGCCTCGGGGTAGACGCCGTAGATCAGCAGCTCGCCGCCGCGGCGCACCTGCCGCATGGCCTCGGCGCACATGGAAGGCGCGCCGGTGGCCTCGACCACGTAGTCGAACCCGTTGGGGCTGATGTCGCGCAGCGCGCGGCGGTGCGCGTCCGCGTCGTTGCGGTCCACCGCGACCACGCGGTCCGCGGAAAGCCGCTCGGCCAGGGCCAGCTTCGGCCCGGCGGGTGCCGCGACCGTCAGGCGCGCGGCGCCGTTGCGCTTGAGCAGCTGCGCCAGCACCTGCCCGGTGGGGCCCGCACCGAACATGAGAACGTCGGCGCCGGGCTTGGCCGCCAGCACGTCCATGCCGTGCACGGCGCAGGCGGTCGGCTCCACCATGACCGCCTCGCGCCAGGGCAGGCCGGACAAGGCGAACACGTCCACCGCCTTGACGCGCAGTAACTCGGCGAAGCCCCCGTCCATCTGGATGCCGTAGGCCTGGAGGTTCTCGCAGCGCAGGAACTGGCCGCGTCGGCACTGGAAGCAGTGCCCGCAGGCGCGGTTGCAGTTGGCGACCACGCGGTCGCCCGGACGCCAGTCGGTCACGGCGCTGCCGACCGCCGCCACCTCGCCGGCGAACTCGTGGCCGGGGATCAAGGGGAAGCGGGGCCCGAACTCGCCCTCGTGGATGTGCAGGTCGGTGCCGCACAGCCCGCACGCCTTGACCCGGATGAGCACGTCGTCGTGCGCGATCCCGGGTTCGGGAACGTCGCGGTAGCTGAACGAGCGGGGCGCGTCGTAGACGATGGCCTTCATCGGCAGGGTGCTCCTGGGTTGGGGTGTTTCGGCATGCCGGGGGTTCGACAGGTCGTTATGAACGCAGCGCTTACCCGGGCCCGCGCGTTGTCGCTGTCGGCCGGGCGCGCGATCCTGTAGGACAGGTGGGGACCGATCCGCCGACGCCGCGTGGCCGCGGATGACCGATGAAGGAGTTGATCATGCAGTATCGCACGCTGGGACGATCCGGATTGAAGGTTTCGGTGCTCACCCTGGGCACCATGACCTTCGGCGGCACCGGCCCGTTTGCCAAGGTGGGCAACACCGATCTCGCCGGCGCGAAGCGCCAGATCGACCTGTGCCTCGACGCGGGCGTCAACCTGTTCGACACCGCCGACATCTATTCCACCGGCCTGTCGGAGCAGATCGTCGGCGAGGCGCTGGAGGGCAGGCGCGACGACGTGCTGGTCGCGACCAAGGCCAGGTTCCCGATGGACAAGGGCCCGAACGACGCCGGCTCGTCGCGCCACCACCTGATCCGCGCCTGCGAAGCCAGCCTGAAGCGGCTGCGCACCGACTACATCGACCTGTACCAGCTGCACGAGCGCGACGGCATCACGCCGCTGGAGGAAACCATGGAGGCGCTCGACCACCTCGTGCGCTCCGGCAAGGTGCGCTACGTGGGCGTGTCGAACTTCTCCGCCTGGCACCTGATGAAGGCGATGGGCATCACCGAGCGCCACCACCTGGCCCGGCCGATCAGCCAGCAGATCCACTACACCCTGCAGGCGCGCGAGGTGGAATACGAGCTGGTGCCGGCGTCGCTGGACCAGGGCGTCGGCATCATGGTGTGGAGCCCGCTCGCGGGCGGCCTCCTGTCCGGCAAGCACCGTCGCGGCCAGGCGACGCCGGAAGGCACGCGCCAGCTGGCGCAGTGGACCGAGCCGCCGGTGCGCGACACCGACGCGCTGTACGACATCGTCGAGGCACTGGTGGCGGTGGCCGAGGCGCACGGCGTGTCGGCGGCGCAGGTGGCACTGGCCTGGCTGCTGACGCGCCCTGCGGTGAGCACGGTGGTGGTGGGCGCCCGCACCGACGAGCAGCTGGTCGACAACCTCAAGTCGGTCGACCTCGTGCTGACCCCGCAGGAGATCGCCACCCTGGAGGAGGTCAGCCGGCCGCCGCTGCTTTATCCCTATTGGCACCAGTCCGGGACCGCCGCGGACCGGCTGTCGGAGGAAGACCTGACGCTGCTCGGTCCGCACCTGAAGCCCCGCGACTGACGGTCCGGCCGAACGCGACGTCCCGCCGCGATCCAACGCGGCGGGACGCTACTTGATGATGCCGATCTTCTTGCGGTCGATGGTCACGAACACCGATCCCACCAACACCAGCCCCTTCACGATGTTCTGGAAGTAGGGGTCGAGGCCGATGCTGTTCATGCCGTTGGACAGGATGGTGATGATCAACGCGCCCAGGATGGTGCCGCCGATGCCGCCGATGCCGCCGGTGAGCGGAGTGCCGCCCACCACCACCGCGGCGATCACGTCCAGTTCCAGCCCTTCGCCCAGCTGCGCGGTCGCGGCCATGTCGCGGGCACCCTGGAGCAGGCCGGCCATGCCGCACAGCAGGCCGAGCAGCACGAACAGGAGGATCTTGGTGCGGTCGACGTTGATCCCGGTCAGGAAGGCGATCCGCTCGCCGCCGCCGACCGCGCGCACCTCGCGTCCGAACACGGTGCGGCCGAGGATCACCACCGTGACGATCACCAGCACCAGGGCGATCAGGGCGGAGTTGGGGATGCCCAGGCTGCGGCCGGAGAACACGTCCAGGAACTTCTCGTCGTCGATCGAGATCGGCGCGCCGCGCGTAAAGAACAGCACGATGCCGCGATACACCACCATGGCGCCCAGGGTGACGATGAAGGACGGAACCTTGCCCTTGGCCACCACCACGCCGTTGATGAGGCCGCAGGCGAGCCCGACCAGGCAGGCCGGCACCACGGCCGCGATGCCGAGCGTCGGCGCGGTCCATGCGGTGGCGAGCGCCGCCAGCGCCACGATCGCGCCCACCGACAGGTCGATCGAGCCGGCGATGATCACGAAGGTCATGCCGAGTGCCGCCACCAGCAGCACCACCGCCTGCTGCGCCACGATCATCATGTTGCCGAAGCGCAGGAAGCGCGGCGACAGCGCGGAGAACGCGATCACCAGCAGCAGTAGCAGCAGCACCGGGAACAGCTGCTTGACGGTGTCGTAGCCGAAGCGGCGGGCGGGCGGTGCCAAGGAAGCGGCCGGCTCGGGCGCCACCACGCTCGCGTCGATCATGTCGGACTGGTCCATGATGCTCGCCTCAGGTCATGTGCCGGATGATGTCGTCTTCGGTGGCGAGCCCGGGCTCGTCGATCCGGAACGCGACCTCGCCGCGACGCATCACCAGGATGCGGTGGCTGAGGGTGGTCAG
>CAXTCK010000023.1:0-28533 GCA_964242425.1 uncultured Acetobacteraceae bacterium
GTGGGTGATGCGCCCGGTCGGCTTGTCCTGCGCCCACGCGCCACCGGTCGTCGCCCCACCGGCAAGCGACACGCCGGCAAGTACCACGCCGGCCAGGATCAAGGAACGCATCATCCCAGCACCTTTGTCGTGAATGTCTCGATCACCAGGTTCGCCAGCAGCTGGCGCCCCATCTCGTCGCCCTGCGCGCGGGCCCGCTCCGGGTCGGCCTCGTCCAGCTCCAGCTCGATCACCCGGCCCGCCCGGACCTCGCCCACGTTGGCGAAGCCCAGCGTGTGCAGCGCATGCCCGATCGCCTTGCCCGGCGGATCGAGCACCCCCTCCTTGAGCATGACCGTCACTCGAACCTTCACCGCGCGACTCCCAGCCCCTGGAAGCCAGCCATCGCACGACCCGGATCATCCAGGCGGTCGGTCACTGCATGACCTCGGGGCCCTTCATGTCGTTGTTTCCCGCCTCGGGCAGGATGCCGAGGCGGCGCGCCACCTCCTGGTAGGCCTCCTCGACCCGGCCCATGTCGCGCCGGAACCGGTCCTTGTCCATCTTCTCCGACGTCTTGGCGTCCCACAGGCGGCAGTTGTCCGGGCTGATCTCGTCGGCCAGCACCAGCCGCATGTCCTCGTTTTCCCACAGCCGGCCGAACTCCAGCTTGAAGTCCACCAGCGTGATGCCGACGCCCAGGAACAGCCCGCTCAGGAAGTCGTTGATGCGCAGCGCCAGCGCCACGATGTCGTCCATGTCGGCGGTGGACGCCCAGCCGAACGCGGTGATGTGCTCTTCTGCCACCATCGGGTCGTTCAGGCTGTCGTTCTTGTAGTAGTACTCCAAGATCGAGCGCGGCAGGCGCGTGCCCTCGGGAATGCCGAGCCGCTTGCTCAGCGAGCCCGCCGCCACGTTGCGTATCACCACCTCCAGCGGGATGATCTCCACCTCGCGGATCAGCTGCTCACGCATGTTGAGGCGGCGCACGAAATGCGTCGGCACGCCGATCTCGTGCAGCCTGAGCATCAGGTGCTCGCTGATCCGGTTGTTCAGCACGCCCTTGCCGGTGATGATGCCCTTCTTGGCGCCGTTGCCCGCGGTCGCGTCGTCCTTGAAGTACTGGACCAGCGTGCCGGGCTCCGGCCCCTCGAACAGGATCTTGGCCTTTCCCTCGTAGAGCTGTCGGCGACGGGCCATGACGGTCCTTATGCTGCGCGTGGGCGGCCGCCCTGGCGGCGGCGCGTGGCACTGGGCGCCACCTGCGCGGCGCGGGCGCGGTATAGCAGCCTCTCGTGCCAACGCCTACCGCGCGAGATCGCCGGCAGCCCTGCGGCCTCAGGCGGCGGGCGCCATCGCCACCGGCACGAACGGGGTGCGGTCGGGGGCGCCGGCGGCGAACATCCAGTTCGGCAGCCGCCCGGGATCCCCCGGAATGCCGACCAGGGACGCGTTGGTGGTGCCGAAGCCCGAGCGCGGCGGGATGTTGAGCTCGCTGCCGGCTGGCAGCGTGCGGTCGGACAGCAGCCCGGTCCAGGTGCCCCAGTCCGGCGGCATCGGCACCGGCGCCGCCTGGAAGCGCGGCAGGTGCCGGGCGATGCGGGGGATCTGCATGTCGTCCGGGCCGCCGGTGGCGATCATGTGCGTGCCGGGCTCCAGCGCCACCACCTCCGGATGGCCGTAGCCGAGTCCGCACAGGTAGTACGCCCCGTGCCGGTCGCCGATGATCATGTTGTAGGACCGGTAGCGCCCGGCATCGGTGGCCGCCAGCGCCGCGACCGCCGCTTCCGCGGTGGCCTCCCGCGCCGCGATCAACGGCAGCTCGCCGCGCGAGCGCTTGCCCGGCGCCGGGCCCAGGCTCCCCACCCGGTTCAGCACCGCCGCCACCACGCCGCGGTCGTTCAGCGCGAGCCAGGTGCCGCCGCCCGGCACGTCGCGCGGCCCGAGCACGTCCGGCTGCTCGGCCCAGTAGCGTCCGGGGGCCTCCCAAGGCCGGTCGAGCCGCTCGTCGCGGTTGGCGGCGACCAGAAGCGGCCAGGCTTCCCCGGGCGTGGTCGATACGATCACTGTGCACACGATGACTGGAACCTGTTTTCTGCAAGCCGGGATAAAGCCGGGTGGCAATATGCCGCAATGCGACATGGGGACCAACCGGTGTCAATGGCAGCACCGACCGTCACCGGTCGGCGGAAGCAGCAAAGCCCGGCTAGGCGGCCGGACCCGCCTCGCCGAACACGCGCCGGAAGCACCCGTCCAGCGCCGCGAGGTGCCGGCCGGGATCGGTGGCGCGGTCCAGCAGCTCGGGCGCCACGCGTCCGGCCACCTCCGGATCGGCGTCCAGGTTCTCCCGGAAGCTCCGCCCTTCCGCCGTGCCAAGCGCGGTCCAGGTGGCCATCGCGTTGCGCTGCACGATCCGGTACGCGTCCTCGCGCGAGATGCCGGCGCGCGCCAGCTCCAGCAGCACCTCGCCCGAGTGCACCACGCCCCCCAGGCTGTCGAGGTTGGCCAGCATCCGCTCCGGATACACCACCAGGCGCTCCATCATCCCCGCCAGCCGGGACAGCGCGAAGTCCAGCCCGATGGTCGCGTCCGGGCCGATGTTGCGCTCCACCGACGAGTGGCTGATGTCGCGCTCGTGCCACAGCGCCACGTTCTCCAGCGCCGGCACCGCGTGGGACCGCACCAGCCGCGCCAGCCCGGTCAGGTTCTCCGACAGCACCGGGTTGCGCTTGTGCGGCATCGCCGACGAGCCCTTCTGCCCGGGATGGAAGAACTCCTCCGCTTCCCGCACCTCCGAGCGCTGCAGGTGCCGCACCTCCGTCGCCAGACGCTCGACACCCGAGGCGATCACCGCCAGCGTGCAGAAGAACGCCGCGTGCCGGTCGCGCGGGATCACCTGGGTGGACACCGGCTCGGGCTGCAGGCCGAGCCGCCCGGCCACGAACTCCTCCACCCTGGGGTCGACATGCGCGAAGGTGCCGACAGCGCCCGAGATGGCGCAGGTGGCGATCTCCGCCCGCGCCTGCACCAGCCGCACCCGGTTACGCGCGAACTCGGCGTGGTGCCCGGCGAGCTTCAGCCCGAACGAGGTCGGCTCGGCGTGGATGGCGTGGCTGCGGCCCACGGTGAGGGTGTGCTTGTGCTCGAACGCCCGCCGCTTCAGCGCCGCCAGCACCGCGTCCAGGTCCTCCAGCAGCAGGTCCGACGCCTGCGCCAGCTGCACCGCGAGGCAGGTGTCGAGCACGTCCGACGAGGTCATGCCGAGATGCACGAACCGGCTGTCCGGCCCGATCTTCTCCGCGAGCCAGGTCAGGAAGGCGATCACGTCGTGCCGCGTTTCCGCCTCGATGGCGTCGATCCGCGCGAGGTCGGCGTCGGAGAACGTCCGCATCGCCGCGTCGCCGCGCTCGCGTATCGCCGCCGCCGCCTCGGCCGGCACGTCGCCGAGCCCGGCCATCGCTTCCACCGCCAGCGCCTCGATCTCGAACCAGATCCGGTAGCGGTTGGCCGGCGACCAGATCGCCGCCATGGCCGGCCGTGTGTAGCGTGGAACCATCGGATCCTTCTTTCGACCTGGGACACCGCCCTGGAACACCCGCGCGGGCGCCGCTTGCCTTGCGGCATTCGCGGATGGCTTTAGGACGGCAGCGCCCCCTTGTGCAGGGCCCATCGGTTGGAGCGCCCATGTTGATCCCGCATCACCTGCTGCCGCAGCTGGCCGCCCTGGCGCAGGTTCTGGTGATCGACCTCACCCTGGCCGGCGACAACGCGGTGGTGGTGGGGCTGGCGGTGCTCGGGCTGCCGCCGCGCGAACGGCGGCAGGCGATCCTGTTCGGCATCATCGCCGCGACCGTGATCCGGGTGGCGCTGGCCACCGTGGCGCTGCGACTGCTGGCGATCGTCGGGTTGACCCTGGCCGGCGGCCTGCTGCTGCTGTGGGTGTGCTGGCGCATGGTGCGCGAGCTGCGCTACCGCCCGGCGGCCGCGGACGACCCGTCCCTGGCCGGCCGTGCCGGGCCCGGTGCCCTGCGCCGCGCGATCGGGCGCATCGTGCTGGCCGACCTGTCGATGAGCCTGGACAACATCCTCGCCGTCGCCGGTGCCGCCGGCCAGCACCTGTGGGTGCTGGTCACCGGGCTGGTGGCGTCGATCGCGCTGATGGGGATCGCCGCGTCGCTGGTCGCCCGCCTGCTCGAGCGCTACCGCTGGATCGCCTGGATCGGCATCCTGATCGTCGCCGCGGTGTCGATCGAGCTGATCGTCGAGGGCACCCATCAGGTGGCGCGTCAGACCGGCATCGGCGCCGCGCTCGGCTTCTGACGCAGCACGCGGCGCCGCCTCACTCGCCGATCGCCGCTCCTCCCGGATGGCGCAGGTCGAGCCCGCCCCAGTCGCCCGGGCTGCGATGCGCCAGCGACGGCCCGCCGACCAGGATGCCCTCGGCCGAGCCCCAGTTCTCGTGCACCTTGATGGTGTAGCCCATCGCCGTCAGCGCCTGCATCACCTGCGGCGACAGCGCGCCGTTCTCGGCTTGCACCGGTGCTGGCATCCACTGCTCGTGGAAGCGCGCCATGTTCACCGCCTGCGCGATGTCCATGCCGCCATCCACCACCGCCAGGATCGCTTCCAGGGTGATGGTCGGGATGCGCGAGCCGCCGGGGCTGCCGATCACCATCACCACCTTGTTGTTGCGCGACAGGATGGTGGGCGACATTGACGACAGCGGCGTCTTGCCCGGCGCCACCGCGTTGGCCGCCGAGCCGACCAGGCCGTACATGTTGGGCGCGCCCGGCTTGGTCGAGAAGTCGTCCATCTCGTCGTTCATGACGACGCCGGTATGCCCCGCCACCACCTTGGCCCCGAACCAGCCGTTCAGGGTGTAGGTCATCGACACCGCGCGCCCGTCGCGGTCGATGATGGAGAAGTGCGTGGTTTCCGCCTTCTCGTGCGGCACCGGGTCCAGCGGGGACAGGTCGGCGGACGCCACCGCATGGTCGGTCGGCGTATGGCTCCGGACAATGGCGGCATAGGCGGGGTCGATCAGCTTCGCCACCGGATCGTGCACGAAGGCCGGGTCGCCCAGGTTCTGCCTGTCGGCGTAGGCGCGGCGCATCGCCTCCACCTGCCGCTGCACCCCGGCAGCGCTGCGCAGGCCCAGCCCGTGCAGGTCGTCGCCATCCAGGATGTTCAGGATCTCGCACAGCGCGACGCCGCCGCCGCTGGGCGGCGGGGCCGTGTCCACGGTGTAGCCGCGGTAGTGGCAGGTTACCGGCGGCAGCAGGCGAGTGTGGTAGCGGTCGAGGTCCTCGCGCGACAGCACGCCGCCGCCCTTCACGCTGGCGGCGACGATCGCCTCCGCGACCGGGCCACGGTAGAACCCGGCCGGACCCTCCCTGGCTATGGCAGACAGGGTGTCTGCCAGCTCCGCCTGCACCAGGCGCTCGCCCACCCCATACGGGCTGCCATCGGCGTGCAGAAAAATGCGTGCCGAATCCGGGTCCTTGGCGAAGCCGGCGGTGGCGGTGTGCAGCAGCATCACGTCGCCGGGCTTCAGCACGTAGCCGTCGCGCGCGAGCCGGATCGCCGGCGCCATCACCACGCCGCGCGACAGGTGCCCCCAGCGGCGCAGCGCCTCGTCCATGCCGGCGACGGTGCCGGGCACCGCGACCGCCTTCCAGCCGGTTTCGGACAGGCCCGGAACCACGTTGCCGGCCGCGTCCTGGAACATGGTTGGCGTGGCCGCGAGCGGCGCGCGTTCCCGGAAGTCCAGGAAGAACGCCCTTCCGTCCGGCTGCCTGAGGGTCAGGAAGCCGCCGCCGCCGATGTTGCCTGCGGCCGGATACACCACGGCCAGCGCATAGGCCACCGCCACCGCGGCATCCACCGCGTTGCCGCCCTGCCTGAGGATGTTCGCCCCCACCTCGGATGCCAGCGCGTGCGCCGTCACCACCATGCCGTGCGCGCCGTGCACGGGCACCGGCGCCACGGCGGCCGGCGCGGAAGGACCGAATGCCAGCGGATCGGCACCTTCCCAGCCGCCGGGACGCACCGGGGCTGCCGGACCTTGGACCACGGGCGCCTGCACCATGGGTGACGCGGGCGCCGTCGGAAGCTGCGGCTGCGCCAGCGCCGGCAGCACCGGACACGCCGCCAGCGCGGCCGACAACGTCACACGCGCCAGAAGCTGAACGCCGTTCACATGAACACCGTTCACGCGGCCACCGGATAGGGCGGCTTGTCCAACCCCGCCGGAGACAGGGTGAAGATCTCGCATCCTTCCTCCGTCACGCCCACCATGTGCTCGAACTGCGCCGACAGGCTGCGGTCCCGCGTCACCGCGGTCCAGCCGTCGTCGAGGATCTTCACTTCCGGGCGCCCGGCGTTCACCATCGGCTCCACGGTGAAGAACATGCCGGACCGGAGCACGGCGCCCTCCTTGGGGCGGCCGTAGTGCAGGATGTTGGGCGAGTCGTGGAAGTTGCGGCCGATGCCGTGGCCGCAGAAGTCGCGCACCACCGACATGCGCTGCTGCTCGACGAAGCTTTGTATGGCGTGGCCGATGTCGCCCAGCGTGTTGCCGGGCCGGATCGCCGCCAGCCCGCGCATCAGCGACTCATAGGTCACGTCGATCAGCATGGCCGAGCGCCGGGACACGTTTCCCACCGTGTACATGCGGCTAGTGTCGCCATACCAGCCGTCCAGGATGGAGGTGACGTCGATGTTGAGCACGTCGCCCTCCTGCAGCCGTCGCTCGCCCGGGATGCCATGGCAGACCACGTGGTTGAGCGAGATGCAGCAGGATTTGGGATAGCCGCGGTAGTTCAGCGTGGCCGGCACCGCGCCCTGCGACAGGGTGTGGTCGTGGATGATCCGGTCCAGCTCGCCCGTGGTGACGCCGACCCGCACGTGCGGCGTGATCATGTCCAGCGTTTCCGCCGCCAGGCGTCCGGCCGCGCGCATCCCGGCGAAGTCCGCTTCGGGATGGATGACGATGCGACGCCTGTCCGTGTCCCCGTCCATCACCGCCCCTCTTTCCTGCCGCCAATGCCCTGCGGCAGAGCGGCCAACGCCGGAACGGGCATCGGGATCAACCTCAGGCGAATGCCCGGAAGATGCGCGGCCCGAGTGGTTGCTGCAAGGACGGTTGCCTCGGGGCCGGGATCAGCCCCGCTGCCAGCGGCCCCGCGCGTGGCCATGCTGGTGCGACGACGACAGCACGGCGGTGGCGAAATGCATGCGCGCGCCGGTCAGGTGGACGTGCGGGCCGTGGCCGCGCCCATGGGCGCCGCGCCAGGTACCCGCTTCCATCGGGGCCGTCGCCCGCGCCGCCACCAGCCGCACCACCAGCCGGCCGCCGCGCAGACGCACCAGGCGCCGGCGCACCGGCACCGCCTGCTCCTCGCCCACCGTGTCGGCGGCGAGCATCAGCGCCGGACGGCGGCTGCGCATCATCGGACGCGCCATCACCGGCACGCCTTCCTGCTGGAAGCCCTGGTCGAGCAGCGCCGTCATCACCGCCGAGCGCTGCGGGTTGCTGCTGGCCCCCAGCACCACGCCGATCAGCCGCACGTTGCCGCGCACCGCCGAGGTCACGAGGTTGCGGCCGGCATCCACGGTGTAGCCGGTCTTGAGCCCGTCGGCGCCGGGATAGATCTGCAGCATCGGGTCGTGGTTCATGACCTCGCGGCCGTGGAACACGAAGGCCGGCACCGCGAAGTAGTGGTACTGCTCCGGGAAGTCCTGGATCAGGTGGCGGGTCAGGGTGGCGAAGTCGCGCGCCGTGGACACCTGCTCCTGGTCAGGCAGGCCGGACGCGTTGCGGAAGGTGGTGTTGCTCATGCCGAGCGTGCGCGCCTTCTGCGTCATCATCTGCGCGAACTGCTGCTCGTCGCCCTGGGCCAGAAGCTCGCCCAGCGCGCAGGCGGCGTCGTTGGCCGACTTGGTGACCAGACCCAGGATGGCCTGCTCCACCGTGAGGTAGGAGCCGGGCACCAGATCGAGCTTGGAGGGCTCCATGGAGGCGGCGTGGCTGGACACCGGCACCGACTGGTCGAGCGAGATGTGGTTCTGGCGCAGCGCGTCGAACGCCAGGTAGAGAGTCATCAGCTTGGTCAGGCTGGCGGGATAGCGTTGCAGGTCCGGGTTGGCCTGCTGCAGCACCGTGCCGGAGTTGGCATCCATCACGAAGGTGCTGAGCTGGCCCACATACTGGGCGCGGGCCAGCCCCGGTGCCAGCACGGCACCGCACAGGCCGACGCAGGCGAGCAGTGCCTGGCGGAAGGGCCGGATCCCCATCCCCGCTGGAGCGGATGCTGCACGACCCTTCGACTCTGGCGCCATGCGCACCCCCTCGCTCAAGACCCCGACCTTATGGAAGCGCGAACATTTCGTCCAGGTTAATTCACAGCTTTGCAACGGGTTGCCGGCAACCATGCGCGTGCCGCCGCAGCGCAGGGTTCCAAACCACGTCACGGCCGCGCGCTAGGGGCTTTCAAGCGGGGTTTGACTTCCAATATGCTCGCACCATGCGCTTCGACCACAGCCGACCGGCCCTTCCCGCAGGGTTCCCTTCCGCCCGTCAGGCGTCGAATCGTCGTGCCGGACCGGCGGGCGACGTGCCCGGTGCCGCCGGCAACGCATCGCGCGCCCCAGGCGACGTTCCACGCGCCGCGAGCGGCGACGACAAGACCGACAACCCCGATTCGCCCAATGTCGGCGTGGTGGTCAAGGCCCGGCCGAAGACGCGCAAGCCGGCCATGTACAAGGTGCTGATGCTGAACGACGACTACACGCCGATGGAGTTCGTCGTCCACGTGCTGGAACGGTTCTTCCAGAAGACCCGGGACGAGGCGACGCGCATCATGCTCCACGTTCACAAGCGCGGCGTCGGCGTATGCGGCCTTTATACTTATGAGGTCGCCGAAACCAAGGTGACCCAGGTGATGGACCTGGCAAGGCAGAACCAGCACCCGCTGCAGTGCACGATCGAGAAGGACTGAGCCGCCGCACCGGAACGCCCGGCCTGCTTTCCTCGAGGCGGGCAGGAACGGGCGAGGATAAACGTGGGGATGGAACCGCGGCTGCCGGACCCCATCTGTTGCAGTGCGGCAGGGCCGGTTTCCGGCACTCCGTGATAACGGTTTTTACTGGCCTTCTGCGGATAAAGCTCCAAGATGACGAAGGGTCGCGATCAGGTCGTGCGGCCTCGACGATCAAGGGGTTGGCTGCGCCGGCCTGGCCTCAGCGGCGTTAAGGAGCGTTCCCATGTTGTCACGCAACCTCGAGCAGACGCTGCACCGGGCCCTGTCGCTCGCCGGCGACCGCCGCCACGAATACGCCACCCTGGAGCACCTGCTGCTCGGCCTGGTGGATGACGGCGACGCCGCCACCGTGCTGCGCGCCTGCGGCGTCGACCTCGACAAGCTCCGCACCGACCTCACCGAGTTCCTCGACAAGGACCTGGCCGGCCTGGCCTCCGACCGGTCCTCCGAGCCCAAGCCCACGGCCGCGTTCCAGCGCGTGGTGCAGCGCGCCGCCATCCACGTGCAGTCCTCCGGACGGGACGAGGTGACCGGCGCCAACACCCTGGTGGCGCTGTTCTCCGAGCGCGAAAGCCACGCGGTGTATTTCCTGCAGCTGCAGGACATGACCCGGCTCGACGCGGTCAACTTCATCAGCCACGGCATCGCCAAGGCCCCCGGCCGCACCGCGCAGCGCCCGGCCACCGGCGCCGCCAACAACGGCGACACTCCCGAGGGCGAGCGCGAGGAACGTGGCCGCGGCGGCGCCAACAAGCAGCAGGACGGGCTGTCGGCCTACTGCGTCAACCTCAACAAGAAGGCGCAGGCCGGCAAGATCGACCCGCTGATCGGTCGCGACAACGAGATCGAGCGCACCATCCAGATCCTGTGCCGGCGCACCAAGAACAACCCGCTCTACGTGGGCGATCCCGGCGTCGGCAAGACCGCCATCGCCGAGGGCCTGGCCAAGCGCATCGTCGAGGGCGACGTGCCGGAGGTGCTGGCGAAGTCGACCATCTACGCGCTCGATATGGGCGCGCTGCTGGCCGGCACCCGCTACCGCGGCGACTTCGAGGAGCGGCTCAAGGCGGTGGTGACCGAGCTGGAGGCCAACCCGGGCGGCATCCTGTTCATCGACGAGATCCACACCGTGATCGGCGCCGGCGCCACCTCCGGCGGCGCCATGGACGCGTCCAACCTGCTCAAGCCGGCCCTGGCCCAGGGCACGCTGCGCTGCATCGGCTCCACCACCTACAAGGAGTTCCGCCAGCACTTCGAGAAGGACCGCGCCCTGGTGCGCCGGTTCCAGAAGATCGACGTCAACGAGCCCTCGGTCGAGGACGCGGTGAAGATCCTGCGCGGGCTCAAGACCAACTACGAGAAGCACCACAAGGTGAGCTACACCGACGACGCGATCCGCGGCGCGGTGGAGCTGGCGGTGAAGTACATCCACGACCGCAAGCTGCCGGACAAGGCGATCGACGTGATCGACGAGGTGGGCGCGTCGCGCATGCTCCAGCCGGAGGACAAGCGCCGCAAGGTGGTGACGCTGCGCGACGTCGAGGAGATCGTGGCCAAGATCGCCCGCATCCCGCCCAAGAGCGTGTCGGCCGACGACAAGGAAACCCTGCGTTCGCTGGAGCGCGACCTGAAGTCGATGGTGTTCGGCCAGGACCGGGCGATCGAGGCGCTGGCGGCGGCGATCAAGCTCAGCCGCGCCGGCCTGCGCGACGCCGAGAAGCCGATCGGCAACTACCTGTTCTCCGGCCCGACCGGCGTCGGCAAGACCGAGGTGGCCAAGCAGCTCGCGTCCACGCTGGGCGTCGAGCTGATCCGCTTCGACATGTCGGAATACATGGAGCGGCACTCGATCTCGCGGCTGATCGGCGCACCGCCGGGCTATGTCGGCTTCGACCAGGGCGGCCTGCTCACCGACGGCATCGACCAGCACCCGCACTGCGTGCTGCTGCTGGACGAGATCGAGAAGGCGCACCAGGACCTTTACAACATCCTCCTGCAGGTCATGGACCACGGCAAGCTCACCGACCACAACGGCAAGACGGTGGACTTCCGCAACGTCATCCTGATCATGACCACCAACGCGGGTGCCGCCGACCTGACGCGGGAAGCGATCGGCTTCGGCCGCGACAACCGCGCCGGCGAGGACGAGGAGGCGATCAAGCGTATCTTCACGCCTGAGTTCCGCAACCGCCTCGACGCCATCATCCCGTTCGCCGGCCTCACCCCCGAGATCGTCGGCCGCGTGGTGGAGAAGTTCGTGCTGCAGCTGGAGGCCCAGCTCGCGGACCGCAACGTCACCATCGAGGTGTCGTCGTCGGCCAAGGAATGGCTGGCCGAGCGCGGCTATGACCGCCTGTATGGCGCGCGTCCGCTGGCGCGCGTGATCCAGGAGCACATCAAGAAGCCGCTGGCCGAGGAGCTGCTGTTCGGCACCCTGGTGCATGGTGGCGCGGTCAAGGTGTCGCTCAAGGACGGCAAGCTGGCGTTCGATTACATCCCGAACCCGGCACCGGCGCCCGAGGCCGAGGAGGGCGAGGGCGGCTCCGAGCGGGAGTCCGAAGCCGCCGGCTAGCGGTTCAAGCCGGCTACCGGTTCAAGGCGATACAGAGCCGGAAGGCCTCGGCGCGAGCCGGGGTCTTTTCTCGTTCGGGCCCGTCCACGATCGCCGCGCATCGCTGCCGGTGACGGCATCAGGGTCGGAGCGGCAGTGCATGGCAATGGATACGTGGCGTCGCGACCTGATGCTCGGCCTGCTCGCGCTCCTGGGAGTTGGCTTGTTCGCACTCAACGCGGGGGGCTATGCCGGAGACGGAGCCTTCGCCGCGGCAGAGCTGGCGATGATCCTTCCCTTGCTGTTCAAGGTGGACGCACCGGGTCCGGTCGTACGACCGGAGGCATCAGCCGGGCGATCCCGGTCCTGGCGGATCGCGCTCCTGCTGTGCGGTATGCTGACGCTGTGGCAGGTTGTCATGGGTCGGGCTGCGTCGCAACGTCTAGACCTTGACCTGTTCCTTTCGGTCAGCACGGCCGCGCAGGCGCTCGGCTTCTTCCGGCGGGCAGCCGTGACGCGAACCGCCTGAGACGGCTCGGCAGCGGCTACGCCTGCCCATCCCGGCGCGACCGCGATGGGCAGGCGGGTGGCGAACGGGGGCCGACATCGGGCAGTCGTCGCCCCGTCGACCGGGGCGGCCAAGCTCGACGGCGTCGAGCTCTGTGCCTGGCTGGCCAGCGCCCTGACCAGCATGATGGAGGGTCGCACCAGCCAGTCGGCTTGAGCAACCGACGCCTTGGTCAGGCGTGCCGGGGCTACGGCCGGATTCGGCGACGAGCGGTCCTCGTCACGCCACAACCTGTGCCAGTGGTCGCCGTTTCGCTGCAGTGGATCAAGCCTCCAGGCTACCGGCCCGTACGACGAGGTGCACGGCCTGCGCCGTACTTGTTGCTCCAAGCCGCTTGCGGATGCGGCGCAGATGGTTCTCGATCGTGCGATCGGACAAGCCCAGCATCAGCGCGATGTCGGCTTGTCGGCGGCCCGAGGCGACCCAGCGCATGACCTGCAGTTCACGGTCGGTAAGGCGCGGCACCGATGTGGCCGCATCCGGCCCGACGAGTCGCTGGGCCGCGTGAAAGGCGGTGGTCGCAACCAGCATCAGCGCCAACCGGGTATCAACCGTGCTGTCGATCGTCGTCCCGCCGAAGCTCATCGCGCCGATCAGCCCGGCATGGCCGAACACCGGCACCTGCAGCCCGTGCATGCCCGGTCCACCCGGCCGGCGGACGACCCGATACGCGTCGTGACCCGGCTCGCCCGTCTTCGTCCAGAAGAAGGGGTGGTCGGTTTCCAGCACATGCCGATTGACCGGACAGCGGGCCAGATAGGCTTCGGGATCGATCTCGCTCCCTTCGCCCACCCAGTCGCCCTCGATCCACAGCAACCGCTCGACGAAGTCGTCTCCGGACGGCGCCGCCGCATAGAGGATGAAGCGGTCGTACCCGAGCGGACCGGTAAATGCGCGAACCGACCGGCAGAGCGCGTCCATGTCCGCGCCCCGCTCGATGGCGAGGATCGTGGCCGCCAACCCGCTCAACCCCGGCCTGCCCATCGTCAGCCTTCGGCGACTTCGGCCAGCAACGTATCGGTGGCGAGCCTGCCAAGTGCATTGGCGGCAAGCGGGCTGGCCCCGGTCATCACCCGTCGATCCTTGTGCGTCGCCTCGTTCGGCTCGGTGTTGAGGATCGTGACGCCCATCGCCGCCAGCTTCTCGCCGAAATGCCACGTGAGCTGTCCGGGCATGTAGCCGATGTCCGGGAGCATGCGATCGGCCGAGTCGGGAAAGGCCATGATCGAATAGCCCTGGAAGGGAAAGTCGCCGGCGTTTCCTGTCGCGGCGCAGGCAAGGAAGGCCGCGGGGCCGTGACAGATCGAGACGATGTGCCGATCGGTGTCGAAAGCCCAGCGGATCACTGCCGCGACGTCCTTGCTGAACGGCAGGCCGGCTAGGGGGCCGTGTCCGCCGGGAATGAACACGGCAGCATAGCCGCTGTTCGGACCGAGGCTGGCCACCACGTCGGACAGCTTCAGCGGCTTGTGAAACTGGTCGAGGCAGGCGCGGTGGAAGCCGGTGATGGCCTCGTCCTCCTTGGGCATCGCCCAGAACTCGAACTTCACCGGGTTGCCGGAGACGGTGGCGATGTCGAACCCGAAACCAGCCTTGTGCAAGTGGTACATCGGCACCAACGTCTCGACCGGATGGTTTCCGGTCGAGAACAGCGTGCCGTTCCCGGTCGTCAGGTATCGCTCGTCGGTGCAGATCACCAGGATGCGGCGCGTGCCGCGATAGAGTCGTGGATAGTCGGCGCCCTCCAAGCCGCTCGTCGGGCTGGTGAACTGCTTCAACGAGAAGGGCGATGGAAAGAAGGCGTTGAACTCCGCCTGGTCAGGCTGTGGTTCCTTGCTGAGCGGCAGGATGTTCATGGTCATGTTCTCCTCGGTGAACCTGGAAAATAGGCCTCCTCCGGCGCAAGGAAATGCGGGGTATCCCTCAATCCCGACGGGTAACCCGGATGCCGGTCCCACGCGTTGCCGCAAACGGATGGCGAGTGGCTGCCACGAGTCGAACCTGGTATTTACCGACCAGGGTGTCTCGGTCGCACGCGTGCGATCTTCGCGGCCTTAACCGCTTGCATCCCAGCCCCGGTGGCAGTGGCAGTGCTTCCGGTGCGCTTCGATGGTCATGGCTCCTCGGTTACAGCCGGCCCCTTATCGGCCCGTTCCCGGCGGAGGCAGCCTCAGTCCGGCCCGGCTGGTCTGGGAAGGTCCCGACAGGATCAGGGCGCCGGATGGAGCGACCTGCAGGAGCAGCGACGATGTCGCCGTCGCCGTCATCGAGCCGCCGCCGAAGCTGGTGAACGGCCATCTGCCGTAGTCCAGCACGGGCTCCGGCAACGGGAGCCGAGTCCTCGTGGTGGATGCCGATGCTCGTGCGGCGAGATGGACCGGGCCGCCCTGTTCCGAGGAGCGGCAAACCGGATCGTCGCAGGCAGGCCGATCATGAAGGGCGATCATGAAGGGCGGGGGCCCATCTGGGCGGCGACCGCTCGCGCTCACCATCAACGCGGCCGGCCTGCCCGATGGATAGCCATCGCCGCCGTGGGTGAGCACGAGGACCCGCCCGCCTGTCGACGGGCTCCTAGCTTTCCGCCTCCAGCGCGCGACGCGCCTCCGCCAGCTTGGCCTTGTCCTCCGCCGACACCTGCGGCGGCGCCAGCTCCATCCGCTCCAGCGCGTGGATCATCGCCTCCACCACCACCAGGCGGGCGAACCATTTCCGGTCGCCCGGCACCACGAACCACGGCGCCTCGGGCGTGGCGGTGCCGATGATCGCGTCCTCGTAGGCGTCCTGGTAGCGGTCCCAGTGCGCCCGCTCCGCGAGGTCGGCGGCGGAGAACTTCCAGTTCTTGTCCGGCTCCTCCAGCCGGGCCAGGAAGCGTTGCCGCTGCTCCTCCTTGGAGATGTGCAGGAAGAACTTCAGCACCACGATGCCCTGCCGGTCGAGGTAGCGCTCGAAGTGGCGGATGTCCTTCATCCGCTGCTTCCAGAAGCCGCCGCCGCGACGGGCGTCCGGCAGGTCCTGGCGGTCCAGCACCTCCGGATGCACGCGCGTGACCAGCAGCTCCTCGTAGTGGCTGCGGTTGAAGATGCCGATGCGGCCGCGCGACGGCACCGCGGTGTGGATGCGCCACAGGAAGTCGTGGCCAAGCTCGATGGCGCCCGGCTGCTTGAACGAGAACACGCTGACGCCCTGCGGATTAACCCCGGACATCACGTGGCGGATGGTGCCGTCCTTGCCGCCGGCATCCATGGCCTGGAACACCGCCAGCAGCGCCCAGCGCCCGTCCGCATACAGCGCCTGCTGCAGCGCGGACAGCCGTTCCACGCCTTCGGCCAGCAGCGCCTTGCCCGCCTCCGCGTCCAGCCCGTGCGGCGCCTCGTCGTCGGTATCGCGGTCCGCCAGGGTGAAGCCCCGGCCGGTGGTGACCCGGTAGCGCCGCAGCAGCGCCTTGCGTGCGTCCCGGTCCATCGCCTCGCCTCAGCCTCCGCGCCGCTTGATCGCGAGCGGCCCGGAAGCCTGCGTGGTCGGCATCAGCTCGATCCGGTTGACGTTCACGCGCGGCGGCAGGCTGATCACCCAGGCAATGGCTTCCGCGATGTCCTCCGGCAGGAGCGGGTCGGCGTTGCGGTAGACCGCCTGCGCCTTCTCGTCGTCGCCGTCGAAGCGCACGCGGCTGAACTCGCTGCCGCCGACCATGCCGGGCTCGATGTTGGTGACGCGCACCGCGGTGCCGACCAGGTCCGCCTTCAGGTTCAGCGCGAACTGCATCACGAACGCCTTGGTGGCGCCGTACACGTTGCCGCCGGGATAGGGATAGGTGCCGGCGACGCTGCCCAGCGTCACCACGTGGCCGCGGTTGCGCTCGACCATGCCGGGCAGCAGCGCGCGCACGGTGCCGAGCACGCCGCCGACGTTGGTCGCCACCATGCGGTCCCAGTCCGCCAGGCTGCCTTCCCAGGCAGGCCCCAGGCCCAGCGCCAGCCCGGCGTTGGCGACCAGCACGTCCACCTCGCGCCATGGCTGCGGCAGGCTGCCCGGCAGGGCGGCCACCGCCTCCGCGTCGGACACGTCCAGACGCAACGGGAGCAGGTCGGGCCCGAGCTCGGCCGCCAGCGCGTCCAGGCGTTCCTGCCTGCGGCCGGTGGCGATCACGCGGTGCCCGTCGCGCACCAGCCGCTGCGCCAGCGCCTTGCCGAAGCCGGCGGTGGCGCCGGTGATCAGGATCGTGCTCATGATGGTTGTTCCCCCGGCGCGCCGGGCGCGCCCTGAACCGTGTTCACGCCCAGCTCCGACGCGAGCCGGTCCGGCCCCGCGATCAGCCGCCCGTCCGGTCCGTAAAGGCGCAGGTCGAGCCAGGCCGGCCCCGGCAGCAGGGAAGCGGCCCGGCGGCGGGCGGCGTCCTCGGAGCCGAAATGCTCGCGCCGGTCCGGCGGTCTACCCGCCCGGCCCGGGCTGGGCCCGGTCGGTATGCCCGGAACCGGGCTGTCGAGATAGGCGAGGGTGAACGGCATCGCGGACCTTGTTCGGAGGGACGTGGCGGACCCGGGCAACATGGCGCCGGGCCCGGTGCAGAACCAGACGCGCAGCCGGCCTCATCGTTCACGCCGGGCCGTCGTTCATGCCGCGCCTTCGTTCACGCCGCGAGGCTCCGCCGAGGCGGTTGATCTTGCGCCGTCCGGCCGTCTCGCCACATCTGCAGCCATGTTCCCTGATCCAGAGTCCGATGGAAGCCTGACCGGCCAGCTGCTGATCGCGATGCCGGCGCTGGCCGACCGCAACTTCGCCCAGACGGTGATCTTCCTGTGCGCCCATTCGCTCAAGGACGGCGCCATGGGGCTGGTGGTCAACCGCCGTCTGGCCGAGCCCGGCTTCGACGACCTGCTGGCGCAGCTGGAGATCGCGCCGACGCCGCCGCGTCGCCGCATCGTGCTGTGCTCCGGGGGCCCGATGGAAAGCTCGCGCGGCTTCGTGCTGCACAGCAGCGACTGGAGCGGCGACGGCAGCCTGACCGTGGACGAGGACATCGTGCTCACCGCCAGCCTCGACGTGCTGCGCGAGATCGCCGACGGGCAAGGCCCGAAGCAGGCGCTGCTGGCCCTCGGCCACGCCGCCTGGGGCCCAGGGCAGCTCGAGTCGGAGATACGGCAGAACGCCTGGCTGTCGGTGCCGGCCAGCGACGCGATCGTGTTCGGCAGCGACCACGAGCGCAAATGGCGGCGCGCCCTGGCGACCCTGGGCGTGGACCCGCTCCGCCTGGTCGGCGAGGCCGGCAACGCCTGATACGCGGCAACGCCCGACACGCGATGATGATGAGGGGCGGCCGAACCGGTCCGGCGTAGGGCGTTTGACCGTGCAGCGGCCGTCCAGGCGGTTCCGCCCCGGAGAACGACCATGATCGCACGCACGATGAAGACCGTCTGCTTTGCCGCCCTGACGACCGCGGTGCTCGCCGGCCCGGCCGTGGCCCAGATCGGCGGGGTCGGCGGTGCCGCGGGTGCGCACGGGGCCGGAGGCGGCGGTCCCAGCGCCGCCACCATCGGCGGCGGCAGCCCGACCCGAGGGATGGCTGGCTCCGCGACCGGGACCACCGGCCTGTCCGGCTCCGGCACCAATGGCCTCGGCACCAACGGCTTCGCCAACCCCGGCGTGCAGCCGACCACGCCCGGCATCATGACCGCGCCCGGCACCGGTGCGGCGCAGCCTGTGACCGGCGTTCCGGCTCCGACCCTGCCGGCGCAGGTGCCGGGCCGCGTGGCGCCTCGCGGCCGCGGGCCGCGCTAGGCGGGCCTCCTACCAGTCGAAGCGGGGCACCATCGCGGTCGGACGCAGCCCGGCGGCATGAGCTTCCGCTCGCGCCAGCGCCGGGTCGTCGCCGATCGCCTCGGCGTGTATGCCGCCCAGCACCCAGCACGAGTCGAACCCGGCCGCCTGCGCGCCGGCGATGTCGGTGGCGAGTGAGTCGCCGACGGCGAGGACGCGGGCATCGGGCAGTCGCAGCATGGCGCGCACCGGCTCGTAGACTTCCGGATACGGCTTGCCGATCTGCCGCACCGTTCCGCCCATGGCGGCGTAGTCCCGCGCCAGCAGCCCGGCGCAGATCAGCCGCTGGCCACCGCGGACGATCACGAGGTCCGGGTTGGCGCAGACCATGCTCATGCCAAGCTCCGCCGCCCGGCGCAGTTCGGGAAGGTAGCGCTCCGGGTCGGTCTCGCCGAGCGCGTCGTCGGGGCCGGTGTTGAGGATGAACGCGCCCGGTTCCGGTCCGGCCACGCGCTGGAGCGGGAGCTGCTCGAACAGGCTCGCATCCTTGTCCGGCCCGAGATGCCACACGCGCTCGCCCAGGGCGGCGAACCACGGATCGGTGCGGGCGAGCAGGGCCGCCCGCGTGGCCTCGCCACTGGTCATGATGCCGTCATAGGCATCGTCGGGCAGGCCCATGCGGCGCAGGATGTGTCGGGCGGCCTCGCTGCGTCGCGGCGCGTTGGACAGCAGCACCACGCGCTTGCCGGCCGCGCGCAGGCGGTGCAGGCACTCGATCGCGCCGGGGTAGGCCATCACCCCGTCATGGATCACGCCCCACAGGTCGACGATGAAGCCGTCGTAGCGCGCCGACAGCGGCGCGATCCCGGACAGGTGCATCATCGCGGGGACGGCCCGGCCGAGCGCGCGGCGTCCAGCGTCGGCCAGCCGCCCGCCCGCAGCGCCTCGCGCAGCTCGCGCTTCAACCGCGCCAGCATGTCCGGCCCCTCGTAGGCGAAGCGGGTGTAGATCTGCACCAGGTGCGCGCCCGCCCGCACCTTGTCCAGGATGTCGGCGCCGGTCTCGATGCCGCCGCAGCCGATCAGCGTCAGCCGCCCGGCGGCGAGCCGCGACACTTCCGCCAGCATGGCCGTGCTCCGCGCCCGCAGCGGCCGTCCCGACAGCCCGCCCGCCTCGGCCGCGTGGCGTCCTTGCAGGCCCGGCGGGCGGGCCAGCAGGGTGTTGGACACGATCAGCCCGTCCACGCCGGCATGCAGCACGGTGTCCACGATCTCCGGCAGCACGGCGTCGTCCAGGTCCGGCGCCAGCTTCACCAGCAGCGGCGGACGCTGCGGCGCCGCCTCGGCCACCGCGTCGAGCAGCTCGCGCATCCGCTCCGCCCCCTGCAGGGCGCGCAGGCCCGGCGTGTTCGGCGAGGACAGGTTGATCACCAGGTAGTCCGACAGCGGCGCCAGGGCGCGCGCCAGCCGGGCGTAGTCGCGCGGCGGGTCGGCGTGCTCCTTGTTGATGCCGAGGTTGGCGCCGAACGGCACGCCCGGCCCGGAACGCGCCCGCAGCCGCGACAGCCGCGCCACGAAGCGGTCCAGCCCCTGGTTGTTGAACCCCATGCGGTTGATCACGGCACCGTTCTCAGGCAGCCGGAACAAGCGCGGCTTCGGATTGCCGTGCTGCGGCAGCGGCGTCACCGTGCCGGCCTCCACGAAGCCGAAGCCGAGGCGCGCCAGCGGCCGCGGCACCCGGGCGTCCTTGTCGAAGCCGGCGGCGATGCCGATCGGGTTGGCGAAGCGCATCCCCATCGCCACCACGCCGAGCCCGTCATCCTCCCCTGCCCCGGCGCGGCCGCCGAGCCCGAGCGACAAGGCGGCGAGCGCCACGGAATGCGCCCGCTCGGGAGCGAGGCGGCGCAGCAGGGGCAGGGAAAGCGGGGCGAGGCTCATGGCGGTGTTCCTGCCGCATCCGCGTGCCGGACGGAAGACACGCTTGCCATGGGCCGTTGCTGCGCCGATCCTCCGGTCGATGTGGAACGAGCCCTATCTCGAGACCTGCTGCCGCTCCGCCCTGCACCGGCTGCTGTTGTGCGGCAATGCCGGCCGCCCGGACTCGCACCGCGCCGAGCTGAAGGACGCCCGCTGCCTCGAACGGCTGGAACAGCTTGGCTTCGCCGCCCATGTCGGCGACCACTTCTCGATCACCCCCGTCGGCCGGGCGCGCCATGACCGGGAAATCAGGAAGGTCGCCTGAGCCGGCGCCCGCCATGAAGCACGAGGACGTTTGGCGGGCGCTCGACACGCTGGCCGCCGAGAAGGGCTTGTCGCCGTCCGGCCTCGCCCGCGCCGCCGGCCTGGATCCGACCACCTTCAACCGTTCCAAGCGCAGCACGCGCGCCGGGCTGCGCTGGCCCTCCACCGAAAGCCTGTCGCGCGTGCTGCACGCGACCGGCGCCAGCCTGGAAGCCTTCACCGCCCTGGTCGGCGGAACGCGCGTGCTGGCCACCTCCCGACACCATCGCGGCGGCGGGCAGCGCTTCCTGCCGATGCTGCCGTTGTCCCGCCTGGGCGAGGCGGACCTGTTCGACAAGGCCGGCCACCCCCGTCGCGAGAACTGGGAGCAGATCGAGATTCCGCAGCCGGCCGACCCGCACGACTACGCGGTGCGCGTCGACAGCGGGCACTTCGAGCCCGCGTTCCGCGACGGCGGCATCCTGCTCGTATCCCCGGAAACGCTTCTCCGTCCGGGCGACCGTGCGCTGCTTCACGAGGAGCCGGCGGGAAACGTTTCCATCGTTCGCCTGCTCGCCGGGAACGGAGGCCGGTTCCGGTTCCAGTCCTTCGCCGCGTCGGAACCGTTGTCGATGGATCGGATGGCTGCCTGCCGGATGCACAGGATCGTCTGGACCGCGTGCTGATGCCGGTGCCGGCGGCCGGATCGGGACAGGCACGACAGGCGATCCACGCATCGGGAACGTTTCGCGCCTGGTGACGTAGGCGAAGACACCTTCGGGCGGCTTGGGATCGACGGCTGACGCATCGTTTCGCGCAACGACGTGGCCCTTTGTTCTCGTTCACCCTCAGGCTCCAGGCGCCGTGGCTCCTGATCCATCTGTCGCTGTCAGCCGGGTCGAGGCGGCGCCCAGCGGCGGCCAGGATCGCGCTTTCTTCCGCAGGGTCGCGATCACCACGTCCTGGCAGCAGCCCACATGCTTTGTCGCCCGCGCAACGATGTCGGGAACGAGACGCGCGATCGATCCGGTGCCGGCCGTCCTGCCCGAAGGCGCGGACGTGCCGGGCAACCGGAGCCTAGCGCGGCTCCGCCATCACCCGTTCGCGACCCATCTTCACGTCGCGCGTTTCCCGTCCCAGCATCACCAGCACCGCGACCAGCACCGACACCACCGCGATCACGCCGGCCAGGGCCCAGCGTATGTCGCTGCCGTGCCAACTCGCGATCCAGACCTGGAGGTTGGCGTTGGGCGCGGCGAACAGGTTGCCGAGCTGGTACACGGCACCCGGAAACGTGCCGCGAATCGCCGCGGGCGAGATCTCGTTCAGGTAGGCCGGCACCACGCCCCAGGCGCCCTGCACCGCGGCCTGGAGCAGGAACCCGCCGATCGCCAGCACCACCACCTTCTGCCCGAACGCCCAGAACGGGATCGCCGGGATCGCCAGCAGGGCGGCGATCGCCAGCGCGCGCCTGCGCCCGATCTTCTGGCTGAACCAGCCGAAGAACAGGCCGCCGGCGATGGCGCCGAGGTTATAGATCACGGTCATGGTCACGACGGTCGCGTGCGTGAAGTGATGGTAGCGGGCCAGGAACAGCTTCGGATAAAGGTCCTGCGAGCCGTGCGAGAAATAAAGCATCGCCGTCATCAGCACCGCCGCATATGCGCTCAGGCCAAGGTTGCGACGAAGCACGGACAGGATCGGCTCGCGCGAGGCGGCGACGTGCGACGCCCAGTCCGGGCTTTCCGGCACGTTGCGGCGGATGTACAGCACCAGCAGCGCGGGAGCGGCGCCGGCGATGAACATGCCGCGCCAGCCGATCCACGGCTCGGCGATGAACAACAGCGAGGCCAGCAGGTAGCCGGTGGGATAGCCGGTCTGCAGGATCCCGGACACGGTGCCGCGCCACCGCCCCGGCACGCTTTCCATCGCCAGCGACGCGCCGACGCCCCATTCCCCGCCCATGGCGATGCCGTACAGCGCGCGCAGGATCAGGAACACGGTGAAATTCGGCGCCAGCCCGGACAGCAGCTCGAGGGCGGCGTAGCACAGCACGTTGATCATCATGGTCGGCCGCCTGCCGTAGCGGTCGGCGATGCGGCCGAACAGCACCGCCCCCACCACCCGGCAGGCGAGCGTCGCGGTCAGCGCGAAGGCGGTGGCGCCGATGCTGACGCCGAAGGCGCGCGCCACCGTGTCGAGCACGAACACCATGATGAAGAAGTCGAACGAATCCAGCATCCATCCGAGGTAGCAGGCGATCACCACGTGGATCGCCGAGCGGGAGCCCTGTTCGTATGCCGTCGTGCCGCCCGCCCCAACCATGTCCCGCCACCCGATGAGCCGGTCCGACCGGCATGCGCTGCTGCTGGCGCTCATCCTCGCCTCGCTGGCCGGCTATGTCGATGCGCTCGGGTTTCTCGCCCTGAAGGGCTTCTTCGTGTCCTTCATGAGCGGCAACTCGACCCGGTTCTCGATCGCGCTGGCCAGCGGCGACCGGCAGGTGGCCGGCACCGCAGGCGGCCTGATCGCGTTGTTCGTGCTGGGCGTGGTAGTGGCGGGCCTTCTCGCGCCGGAAGGTCCCGGACGGCAGCGCCGGATGCTGTCGCTGGTGGCGCTGCTGCTGGGCCTGGCCGCGCTGGCCGCCAGCCTCGGCTTCGACCGCTGGGCCCTGGGGCTCGCAGCGACCGGGCTCGGCGCGGAAAGCGACGTGGTCCGCAAGGCCGGGCCGGTCAATCTGGCCGTCACCTTCATGACCGGAACGCTGGTCAGGATGGGACACGGGTTGGCCGACATGCTGCGCGGCGGACCGCGTTGGGGCTGGCTGCCCTACGCGTCGCTGTGGATGTCGCTGGTCGCCGGCGCCATGGCCGCCGCCGCGGCGTATCCCGCGCTGCGCCTGCAGGGGCTGTGGCTTCCGGCCGTCTGCTGCGCGGTGCTGGCCGCGGTCACGCGTCCCGGTCCGGCGCGATGACGAATGCGCCACCCGGATTCTGCGCCGGACCGTGCGGCCCGTCGCGCCAGAACACGCTGCCGGCCAGGCGCTGCACCAGCTGCGGCGGCAGGATGGTGCGCCGGTGCAGGCGTTCCACCTTCGGCCTGACGGCATGCAGCCCGGGGGTATTGAGGGCGGCATCGAACGCGGCGCCGCCCTCGTAGGCGACCTGCGTCGGGTCGTGCGCGAACGGCGGCAGCCCGAGCAGGTCGTAGAGCTGCGCCATGACGCGCAGCGGCTCGTCGGCCAGCACGTCGTAGTCCACCAGGATCAGCCGGTGCGCCCATTCGCCGTAGTACGCGTCCTGCAGCGCCTGCCATGCGGCACCGAATGCCCCCGTCACCGCCATGAGCTGCTCCACGCGGTCGAACACGGTCGCGGGATGGGACAGGCCGTGCAGGCGGGACACGAGAAAGGTGTTGCGCCGGAACAGCCGCTCGAAGCTGTCGAGGATCCACACCGGGTCGCGCACGCAGGCGATGACGAAGGCGTCCGGACGCAGTGCCGCCAGCACGCGCATGTGCGCGCACCAGGCGCGGTTGGTGTCGAACAGCACCGCGTCCTGCGGCAGGTCGGCGTGGCAGCTGTCGATCAGCCCGTTCAGCACGGCGTGACGGCGCCGGTCGTCGAACGCGGACGCGTACTCCCCCTGCCCCATCACCGGCAGCACCCGCTCGCACAGCACCGCCACCGGGCTGCTCATCTCGGCGCGAAGGCCGGGATTCTGACGCAGCAGTGCCGCGAGCAGCGTCGAGCCGGAGCGCGGCAACCCGGAGATGAAGTGGACCGTTCGGCTCATCGGGAGGACATGACATGAAAATCAGTGCGCGCAACATCCTGCGGGGCCGCGTGGTGGCCGTGAACAAGGGCGCCACCACCGCGCACGTGCGGCTGGAGCTCGCCGGCGGTGCCGTGGTGACGGCGTCGATCACCAACGAGGCGGTGGACGAGTTGGGCCTGGCGGTCGGCACGGAGGCGAGTGCGGTGATCAAGTCGTCCGACGTCATGATCGCAGTGGAGTAGCCGAGCGATGGGGCTGCTCGTCGACGGCCGCTGGCAGGACAAGTGGTACGAGAACCGCGACGGCCGGTTCGAGCGCCAGGACAGCCTGTTCCGCAACTGGGTGACGGCGGACGGCGCGCCCGGCCCCACCGGCGAAGGCGGGTTCGCGGCGGAGCCTGGCCGCTACCACCTGTTCGTGTCGCTGGCCTGCCCCTGGGCGCACCGCACGCTGATCATGCGCAGCCTGAAGCGGCTGCAGCCGATGATCGGCGTGTCGGTGACGCACTGGCTGATGGGCGAGCAGGGCTGGAGCTTCGAGCCAGGCGAAGGCGTGATCCCGGACCCGGTGCTGGATGCCGGACACCTGCACCAGCTCTACGTCGCCGCGGTGCAGCACTACACCGGCCGGGTGACGGTGCCGGTGCTGTGGGACCTGGAACGGCGCACGGTGGTGTCCAACGAGAGCGCCGACATCCTGCGCATGTTCAACGGGGCGTTCGACGCGGTGGGTGCCGCACCCGGCGATTATTCCCCGGCGTCGCTGCGGCCGGAGATCGACGCGATCAACGCGCGCGTCTACGACACGGTCAACAACGGCGTGTACCGCGCCGGCTTCGCCACCACGCAGGACGCCTACGAGGAAGCGGTGACGACGCTGTTCTCGACGCTGGACTGGCTGGAGCAGCGCCTGTCGACGCAGCGCTACCTGCTCGGGAGCGCGCTGACCGAGGCCGACATCCGGCTGTTCACCACCCTGGTGCGCTTCGACGCGGTGTATCACGGGCACTTCAAGTGCAACCTGCGCCGGATCGTCGACTACCCGGCGCTGTGGGGCTTCACCCGGGACCTGTTCGGGCATCCGGGCGTGGCGGACACGGTGGATCTCGGCCACATCAAGCGGCACTACTACATGAGCCATCCGACCATCAACCCGAACCGGATCGTGTCGATGGGCCCGATCCTGCGCCTGGACGAGCCCACCGACCGCGCCACCCGCTTCGCCGCCTGAGGCCGGCGGCCTGCCCGTCCCGGCGGCGCGATCGATAAACGATCGCAATGGAGCCGCCGGGTCGCCGGGGCGGCTTTCGCATCGTGCCGCGGATCGGTAGTGTCCGGCCGAATCCGGCAACGACCGGGCCCAGGCGGAGGAAACACTGATGGATCGTCGCTCATTCCTGGCGGCATGCGCTGCCGCCGGCACGCTCGCGGCAGCACCGAGGTCGGCACTCGCCCAAAGCGGCCGCAAGCCGGTGGTCGGGCTGGTGATGAAGTCGCTGGCCAACGAGTTCTTCAAGGACATGCAGGAAGGGGCGGTGCGCCACGTGCAGGAGCGCGGCGACCTGACGCTGATCCCGCTCGGCATCCAGTCCGAGACCGATATCGACGGGCAGATCGCGGCGGTGGAGAACCTGATCACCCGCAAGGTGGACGCGATCGTGATCGCGCCCGCGGACAGCCGGGCGCTGCTGTCGCCGGTGGTGCGGGCGATCCGCGCCGGCATCAAGGTGGTCAACATCGACGTGGCGTTCGACCCGGCGGCGATGAAGAAGCATCACGTCGACATCGTGTTCGTGGGCCCGGACAACCGCGCCGGCGCGCGCATGTCGGGCGACGTGCTGGCCAAGGCGCTCGGGCGCGGCGGCAAGGTGGTGATCATCGAGGGCAACCCCGGCGCCGAGAACGGGGTGCAGCGCAAGCTGGGCTTCACCGACGCGATCTCTGCCGGCGGGCTCACCCTGGTCGACAGCCGCACCGCGCACTGGGAGACGGAGGAGGCCAACACCGTGTTCTCCAACATGCTGACCGCGCACCAGGACATCCAGGGCGTGATGTCGGCCAACGACTCCATGACGCTTGGCGTGGTCAAGGCGATCGACGCCGCCGGGCGCTCGGGCAAGATCAAGGTGGTGTCCTTCGACAACATCCCGGCGATCCAGCCTTTGCTCAAGAACGGCGAGGTGCTGGCGACGGTGGACCAGTTCGGCGCCCAGCTCGCCGGCGACGGCATCGACAACGCCATGAAGGAGATCGCCGGCCAGAAGCTGACCGGCTGGATCAGGACGCCGCTGAAGCTGGTCACTTCCTAGCCGGCCGGGCGCAGGGTTTCGAGGAACCGCACATGGCGGCGGAGCCGATCCTGCGCCTCCAGGGGCTGACCAAGCGCTTTCCCGGCGTGGTGGCGCTGGACGGGGTCGACCTCGACATCGAGAACGGCGAGATGCACGCGCTCGCCGGCGAGAACGGCGCCGGCAAGTCCAGCCTGATCCGGCTGCTGGCCGGCATCCACCGCCCGGATGCCGGCCGCATGACCCTGGCGGGCGCCCCGTACGCGCCGGGGTCGCCGTTGCAGGCGATCCGCGCCGGCATCCGCGTGGTGCACCAGGAGTTCAACCTCCTGCCGGCGCTGAGCGTGGCGGAGAACCTCCTGTTCGAGCGGCTGCCGCGACGCCGCTTCGGCTTCGTCGACCGGCGCGCGATGGACCGCGACGCCCAGGCGCTGCTGGCGCGCGTGGGCCTGGACGAGGTGTCGCCGCGCACGCCGGTGGAGAGGCTCGGCATCGCCCAGATGCAGTTGTTGGAGATCGCGCGCGCGCTGTCGTCCCAAGGTCGCGTGCTGGTGCTGGACGAGCCCACCGCCACCCTGACCCCGCGCGAGGCGGGGCGGCTGTTCGAGCAGATACGCCTGCTCAAGCAGCAGGGCCTGAGCATGATCTACGTGTCGCACCACCTGGGCGAGATCTTCGACCTGTGCGACCGGGTGACGGTGCTGCGCAACGGCCGGAAGGTGGAAACCACGCGCACCGCGGACACCGACGCGGGCGCCCTGGTGCGCCAGATGATCGGCCGCACCCTGGCAGCGCAGGCGCCGCTCGCGGGCGCGCCGCTGGGGCGGGAAGCGCTTCGTGTGGAAAACCTGCGTCCCGCCGGCGCACCGCCCGGTCCCGGCCTCAGCTTCGGCGTGCGGTACGGCGAGATCCTGGGCCTGGCCGGGCTGGTCGGCGCCGGGCGGACGGAAGCGGTGCGGGCGATCTTCGGCGCGGACCCGATCGAGGGCGGCCGCATCCTGCGTGAGGAACGACCGGTGTCGATCCGCTCGCCGCGCGACGCGGTGCGGGCCGGCATCTGCCTGGTGACGGAGAACCGCAAGGAGGAAGGGCTGGTGCTGCCGATGGCGGCGCGGGTGAACACCACCCTGGTCCGGCTGCGCCGGGTTTCCCGTGCCGGCTTCGTCCGGCGCGACGCGGAGCGCGAGGCCACGGTCCGCATGACCGCCGAGCTGGGGATCCGGCTGAGCGGGCCGGAGCAGCCGGTGGTGCAGCTGTCCGGCGGCAACCAGCAGAAGGTGGTGCTGGCCAAGTGGCTGTTCGGCGATCAGGCGCCGGTGCTGATGCTGGACGAGCCCACGCGCGGCATCGACGTCGGCGCCAAGGCCGAGATCTACGCCCTGCTGGGCAGGCTCGCGGCCGACGGGCGCGCCATCGTCGTGGTGTCGTCCGAGCTGCCCGAGCTGATGCACCTGTGCGACCGCATCCTGGTGCTGTCGCGCGGCCGGCTCGCTGGCGAGGTGGCGCGGCCCGATTTCAGCGAGGAGCGCATCCTGTCCCTCGCCTACAGCCAGTTCATGCACACAGCCTGAGGCGGGATCCCGATGTCGGTCAGCAACGCGTCCCAGCCCGCAGGCGGCCCCGCTTCCGTTGGCGCTTCCCGCGGCGGCGTGCTCGCCCGCCGGGCCCTGCGCGAGGCCGGGATCGGCCTGGCGCTGCTGGCGATGGTGGTGTTCTTCGCCGCCGTGGCCCCGGACTTCACCACGCACGAGAACGTGGCCAACATCCTCACCCAGATCACCATCAACCTGATCCTGGCCACGGGGATGACGTTCGCGATCCTGATCGGCGGCATCGACCTGTCCGTGGGCGCGGTGATGGCGCTGTGCGCGGTGGTCGCGGGCAGCGTGCTGAAGCTCGACCTGCCGGATCCGGCAGCGATCGGGCTCGGCATCCTGGCCAGCCTCGCGGTCGGCATGGCGTGCGGCGCGCTGAACGGCTTCGTGTCGTCGTTCTGGCGGGTGCCGAGCTTCATCGTCACGCTGGGCATGCTCAACGTGGCGCGCGGTGGCGCGCTGGAAGTGACCAACGCCCGCACGATCTACGACTTTCCCGACAGCTTCAACGCGTTCGGCACCGCCAGCGCGCTTGGCGTGCCGGTGATGTTCGTGCTGGCGCTCGTGCTGCTGGGCGTGGGCTGGGTGGTGCTGACCCGCACCGTGTTCGGGCGGATGATCTACGCCATCGGCAACAACGAGGAGGCGGTGCGCTTGTCCGGCCACCGCCCGTTCGTGTTCAAGGTGCTGGCCTTCACCGTGACCGGGCTGTGCGTCGGCATCGCGGCGCTGGTGTACATGACGCGGCTGACCATCGCCAACC
>CAXTCK010000024.1:0-27699 GCA_964242425.1 uncultured Acetobacteraceae bacterium
GGCCGCATCAGCGGAACAGCGCGTCCGGCAGCCAGGGCCGGTGCGCGTCGAGCAGGTCGTCGACCAGCCGGGTGATCTGCTCGGGATCGAGCTCGGCGGCGGTGTGCGGGTCGAGCAGGGCCGCGTGGTAGACGTGCTCGCGCCGTCCGGTCAGCGCCGCCTCGACCGCCAGCGCCTGCACCGACACGTTGGTCTGCATCAGGGCGGCGAGCTGTATCGGCAGCCGTCCCACGCGCACCGGATGCAGCCCGTTGCCGTCCACCAGGCAGGGCACCTCGACGCAGGCCTCGGGCGGCAGGTTGTCGATCAGCCCCTGGTTGGGAACGTTGCCGTAGACCACCGTGGGCACGCCGGTCTCGATCGCGTTGATGATGCGGCCGCCGTACTCGTTGCTGCGTACCACCGCGATCGGCCGGGACGGGTCCTGCAGCGCGCGTCCCTGCTCGGTCCAGGCGGCGATCTGCTCCTCGCAGCGGCGCGGGTACTCGTCCAGCGGGATGTTGAGGCGCTCGATGAGGTCCGGGCGGTCGCGCTTGATGTACCAGGGCACGTATTCGGCGAAGTGCTCGCTGGATTCGGTGACGAAGTAGCCGAACCGGTCGAGCACGTCGTAGCGGACCCGGTTGTGCGGCGGCATGCGGTGACGGGCGCTGACCTCGCGTATGCGGGGATACAGGTCCTCGCCGCTGGACGAGAAGCGCAGGTAGAACGCCATGTGGTTGATGCCGGCGGCGAGGTAGTCGATCCGCTCCACCGGCACGCCGATGTCATGGGCGAGCTCGGCCGCGGTGCCCTGCACGCTGTGGCACAGGCCCACGGTGCGTATGCGGCTGCTGCGTGCCAGCGCCCAGCAGTTCATCGCCATCGGGTTGACGTAGTTGAGGTGCAGCACGTCCGGGCAGCGCTGCTCCATCTCGCGCACCATGCCGGACAGCACCGGGATGGTGCGGAGCGCCCGCATGATGCCGCCGATGCCGAGCGTGTCGCCGATGGTCTGGCGCAGGCCGTGGCGGTTGGGGATGGCGAAGTCGGTGACGGTGCAGGGTCGGTAGCCGCCGACCTGGATCATGTTGATCGCGTAGTCGGCGCCGTCCAGCGCCTGGGCCAGGTCGGTGGTGGCGGACACCTGCGCCGGCGCGTCCAGCGCCTGCACGATCCGTCCCGCCACCACCTCGGACACGCGCAGGCGCTCAGGGTCGATATCGTACAGGCAGATGCGGCTGGCGGACAGGGCCGGCTCGCCCAGGATGTCGCCGAGCAGGTTCTTGGCGAACACGGTGCTGCCGGCGCCAAGGAACACGATGCGCGGACCCACCGCGGCACGCGCGAACCGCTTCTCCGCGCGCGCAGGCGCCACCTTGGCGGGACCCGGCGACGGGGTCGCGGGGGGCCTCGACGCCAACGCCTGCATCACCTCGGCGACGCTCCGCGCGGCAGCCGGGTGGGGGGTGCCCGGCGCGCCCTTGGCACGCGCGGCTTCCCGCACCGGCGGATACACCTCCAGCGCGCGCTCCTGGCCGGACGGGTCGACCGCGACCAGGGTGACCACGCCGTCCAGCAGCTCGTCCAGGCCGGCGAGGCCCGCGCAGTCCACGGAGAACGCGAGGTCGAGGCTGGCATTGGCCACCACGTCCAGGCGCGGGCCCGCCGGTCGCACCTGCGACAGCACGGCGGAGCCGCGGCGCAGCTCCAGGCACAGGCCGCCGACATAAACGCCCTCGCGGCGCCGGCTGACCCAGCCGCCGATCCGCCCGGAGCCGAGCTGGTCGATCACGCCGACGATCTGGACCACGGGCTCGTCAAGCATCGCGGCTCGGCCAGGGTCCAAGGAAACAGGACACCGCGGCAACGCCCCCTGCCCGGTTCATTCCGGCGGGTGCCGCGGATGGGCGTCGGCCACGACGTCGGTTAGGATCTCGCCCAGCCGGTCGAGATAGCCGGCCCGGGCGTTCTCCGTCTCGATGCGGCGCAAGGCCTCCTCGCGCACCGCGTTCCAGCGCTTCTCGTCGTTGTACAGCGCCACCACCTGGTCGGCGAAGGCGGCCGGGTCGTCGGTTCCGCCGGACAGGATGGCGGTGCCGTCGGTCCAGCCCACCTGTCGGCACAGGAGCTCGGTGGCGACGACCGGAAGGCCGTGCGCCGCCGCCTCGTGCACCTTGAACGGGATGCCGCCGGCGAACCGGGTGGGGGCCACGAACACCCGGTGGGCGTCGTAGAGCTCGCCGAGGTCACCGACCGGCCCGAGCAGGTCGACCCGCCTGTTGCGGCCGAACGGCGACATGTCGACCCTGCGGTCCACGTAGCCGGCGATGGAGAACCGCACCTCCGGCGGCAGGCGCCCGTCCAGCAAAGGCAGCACCTCCTTCACGAACCAGGACAGGCTGTCGTAGTTCGGGCTTCCGGTTTCGTGCACGGCGCCCAGGAACAGCACGCCGCTGCGCTCGCGCCAGGGTGCCGGCGTCGGGACCGGCTCCTTCAGGTGGCCGAGCACCGACACCTTGCTGTGTCCGGTCAGGCGGATGAGGGCGGCGTCGCGCTCGTTCACGGCGACGATCTTCTGGCAGAAATAGGCGCAGGAGAGTTCCTTGCGCAGCATGGTTTCCAGGTCGTGCTCCAGGGTGCGGCCAAGCACGCGGGCCTGCTCCACCAGGCGGGGTGCTGCGATCGCCTCGGTGTCGAGCACGACGCTGTGGTCGGGTAATGCCGAGGAGGCGTCGGCCAGGATGGGCAGCAGGCGCTGGAGGTTGTGCGTGCGGCCGATCCAGACGATGTCGTAGTAGCCCGAGCGCTCGGCGATGAACTGCGGGAGCTGTTCCTGGCCGCGGTCGTACACCACCTCCACCGTTTCGGGGAAGTCGCCCAGCGTCTGCAGCAGGCTGGTGGTGGCCGGATACACCGGGAAGACGCTGACGTGGTAGCCGAGCGACGCCATGGCGTGGACGATGTCGTTGGAGCGCACGTAGCCGGAGCCGAGGTCGCGCATCGGGATGCGGTCCTCGATGAACAGGATGCGGCCGCGCCCCGTTCTGGGCGACCGCGCGAACAGGGCGTTGCGCGGACGCGGCGGGTGCTTGTAGCGCAGCCAGTCGAGGTGCTTCTCGACGAACATCCTGTGGTTGCGCGCGACCATGCGCGCCGAGCGCCGCGAGGAGGCGGAGCCGAACTCGACGTGCTGCACCACCACCGAGGGGTCGTAGACCACCCGGAAGCCGCTCTTGCGGAGCCGGACGCACAGGTCGGTCTCTTCGTAGTAGGCGGGGCGGAAGTCGTCGTCGAAGCCACCCAGCGCCTTGAGGCAGGACGTGCGCACCAGCAGGAACGCGCCCGAGCAGAAGTCGACGTCACGCACGAAGTTGGCTTCCGGGCAGGCGGGATCGCCGTCGCGCAGGTAGCCCACGGTGGAGCCGTCTCGCCAGATGATCGAGCCTGCTTCCTGGAGCAGGCCGTTGGTGCGGATGAACTTGGCGCCGACCGCGCCAACCTTCGGGTCCGAGTGCAGGCGTGCCAGGGCCAGCTCGACCGACTTGATGCCGAGCGTGAGGTCGTTGTTCAGGTAGAGCACCGCCGGCGCCGTCGCGTGGGCGAGTGCCGCGTTGCAGGCGGCCACGAAGCCCACGTTGTGGGCGAAGCGCACGATGCGGGCGCCGGACAAGTAGCGGGCGATGTGGCGGGTCTCGTCGCGCGAGCCGGAATCCACCAGGATCAGCTCGATCCCGCCCGCATACACCGCGCGCAGCGACGACAGCGCGGTCATGGTGAGCGCGAACTTGTTGTGCAGCACCACGATGACGCTGACGGCGGGCAGGCCGTGCACGGTGAAGTCGAGCCGCGAGCGTGCGAACTGCGGCAGCATGGCGTCCGCCATGCGCGCGAACAGCTGCTTGGTCTGCGCCTCGTTGATCGGTTCCGGATTGCCGTCCTCCTCGGCAGCGTGACGCTGTGCCAGCCAGTGGGTGAACGCGTTCTCGTGCTCGCCGCGCTCGATCGAGGCCTGCACCGCAGTCGAGCGGTAGTGCTCGACGAGGTCGACCTCGGCATGCGGCCGCCGGCGTTCGGCCGCACCGAACCTGACGAAGTGCTCGTACGCGCTGCGGAAGGCACCCTTGTTCACCGCCGCCAGCACATCCGGATAGGTGGCGCCGTAGTACTCCTCGGAGAACCATCGCAGGCCGTCATGGCGCTGCGTGCCGCGGTTGCACAGGAAGTGGTGCAGCGCGCAGGTCCAGCTTGTTGCGATCTCCTCGCCCAGTTCCGGATAAGCGTGGAGATACCAGGCGGGATCGAAGTACCACGACAGCCGCGCCGTGCTGCCGGCGCGACAATGGTCGAGCAGGAAGCGGATGAACGGGCCGCCGACATGGCCGCGCACCTCGTCGCTTTCGTCCGCGTTCTCGCCGTAGAGCAGGGGATCGAAGAAGCGGTGGCCGGTGCGGAACTCGGCGTTGCCGACCGCGAGGTAGTGGTCGTAGCCGTTGACGAAGTGCTGCCGCTGCAGCAAGCCCTGGGTGATGTCGCGGTTGGCCGACAGGTAGTAGCGCTCGTCGAACAGCCAGTGCGGCGAACGGTCGCGATGGCCGTCTCGTATGTAGTGCTCGAAGCCCGAACGGGCGCCCCCGGTCGCGACGTGGGCGGCGACGTCGGGGTAGGTCGACAGGTACCAGGCCTCGTCGAAGAACATGTTGGGCGAATGGCCGAGGCGGCAGCCCTTCTGCCAGTAGAAGGCTTCCAGCTCCTCGATGCCGGTGACGCCCTCGGCCGCCAGCGTCTCCGCGTGGCGGGCGGCGTACCAGGCGGCGTCGAACCGGCGCCAGCGCGGCTGGTGCACGACAGGTTCGGCAGGCTCGACGGGCGGCGTGGTCATGTCCTCCGGCCTTGCCTGGGTTTCAACGGCAGCGAGATCGGGCGTCAGGTCCATGTGCTCACCGTTGACTCCGCGTGATGACGGCGCCGCTGCGTCGAAATCATCAAAAATACGGTAGGCAGACATTAATCGAGTGCAGACGCCGGGTGCAAGCGATCCGGTTCGTTATTGCCCAGGAACAGAGCCTTGCGTCGCCAGCGTATCAGGAAGCGAGGCTGCGTCCCGTTTTTCGTGCCGGAGAATCGATACCTGTGCAGGAGCGGAGCGGAGGGCCTAGATAACGTCCAGCGTCAGGGTCACCGCAGACCGGCTGAAGAACGGGATGCCGAAGCACAAGGCGCTCGCGCCCGCGACCGGATCCTGGCGGTAGTAGAACTCCGGCACCTTTCCGGCGGCGACGTGGCAGGGCAGAACGTAGAGGTAGTCCTGGCCGTGCTGGATCACCACGTTGCCGGTGATGCGGTCCTGTATGCTGGCGGTCGTCGACACGCAGCGCAGACGGAACACCCGGTTGCCCGGCGGCGGCAGGAACCGCAGGTACAGGTAGCCCTCCATCGTCGGCTCGGCTGCCCCGGCATCGCCGGCTTCGGCCGGCAGCGACGTGCTGAGAACGATCGTCGTGGTTTCCGACTCGGTGATCTCGACGCTCAACCGCACGGCGTCCTGCGTGTCCTCGGCATACACGTAGAGCAGATCCTGCTCGCGCCCCGCTTCCTGCCCGTCCTCCGTTTCCTGCTCAAACGGCAGCGGAATGATCCCGCGCTGCATCGTGACCGTGCGGGTCAGCGCCATGCGACGCCGGTCCGGCTCGGTGTCCTCGGTCCACCAGCCTGCGGTCACCGGCCCGAAGCCTTCGCGTTCCGCCAGGACGCGCGCCATCTGCTCCAGGATCATCCGGTGGGCGAACCGGGTGGCCGGCGGCTCGGTTTGCAGGTCGTCCGACACCCGTCCCAGCAGGTTCCGGATCCAGCCGGTCGAGACCGCCGCGGTGGCGACGTCGTCCGGGTTGCGCTCGAACCACTTGAGGATGCAGATCTCGTCCGGGAACAGGCTGGGCATGTCCAGGATGTCGGCCAGGACGACCTTGCCCTGGTACGACCTGGTCCAGAAGATGTGGCAGATATAGGTGAAGTAGCCGGAGCCGAACTGCTTCATCAGGGTCGCCGGAAGGATCTCCTCCATCGGGAACTCCTGGTCCGGCTCGATCGTCTCGCCGAGCTCGAGGATCTGCGGCAGGCGCTCGTGCAGCACCGCCCAGTCGTTCCGCGACGCGAACAGGCCCTCGATCTGGTTCTGCGACACGTGGGTCAGACCCCACACGTCCTTGAGAAAGGCGATGAAGCGCGGGTTGCGCCTGACCTTCACCCACCACCAGACCTCGAGCAGGTTGTCGAGATCGTTGGAGGTGGTGACAGGCTTCACCTTCAGCTTTTCCACGGCAGCAAGGAGGTTGAACGGCCGCGCGAACAGGCTGTTGGAGGCGAGCGGGCAGAAGAAGTCGAACCCGCCCAGGGTTTGGGCCGCGTGCTCGAAGGATTCGAGGTGGCCGGCGAGCAGGGTGTGGCCGAACTTCCTGCGCTGCACCTCGCCTGGGAACACCAGGACCCGATCGCTTTCCTCGGCTTCCCGGCACGGAATCTGCCGGCCGGACGGCAGGTTGATCACCAGGAACGCGTTGTCGCCGGTGTTGTTGAGGAAGTTCCGGACATAGGCGCCAAGGAACGCTTTCGACTCGTTGAAGAGCGCGGAGAACACCACCCTTCCGGCAGCACGATCCATCACGTCCACGTCCGCCCCTGCCCGCCACAGCCCCTGCGACCGACAGATAGCAGAGAATGCCATTCCCTTAAATCGGCGTGTCCGGCGGGGCCCGGCCGGCATCCTCCGGGCTACAGGAAGCGTGCCGTCAACCCGTCGAGGATGGTGCCGTGCGAGCCGATCTTGCGCACGAAGCAGTAGTCGCGCGGGATGGCGTCGAGCTCGTCCATCTGCCGGAACACGTACGGCCTGGGGTCCTTGGACCATTCGACGTAGACGATGCCTTGCCGGACGCACGAGCGGTCGACCAGATTGCCCACCGCGGTCTGGAACAGGATCTCGTCGGGCACCGCCGAGTACTTGAAGGAGGCGAACAGGTGCTCGTCCTGTTCCAGCGCTTCCAGCACCACCGTCATGCTGGTCGCGGTCAGCGACCACCATTGCGAGCCGTAGTAGATGTCGAGCTGCTTCTTGCCGCGCTCCTTCAGCTGCTGGATCGAGGCCATCTCGGTCAGGAACCGGTCGTCGACGGTGGCGCTCTCGATCTGCCGGCCGAGCAGGGAGCTCACCGGATGGTCGAAGTGGTAAAAGTTGGAGTAGCGGCTCATGAACGGGTCGTCCGGCTCCAGCTTGCGGATCATGACCCGGTCGAGGTCCTCCCCCAGCACCTGCAGCAGCCGCTCCCTGGGCACGACCGGGAAGGTGTCGTCGGACACCAGGGTGAAGCGGTCGTACTGCCCTTCCGCCATGGCCGCGAAGATCAGGGCAAGCTCCGCCTCGATCATGGAGAAGCCGGCCCAGAAGATGTCGATCCGCCGGTAGATCAGCCGGCAATGGCGGGCGGCATCGCCCAGGCGAGCCAGGTAGGAGGCGGTGTCGGCCTTCTTGTCGAGGTGCACGAAGACGTCGAAACCGGCAGCCTTGTAGAGCGGGATCGCGCGTCTCAGCACCTCCGGCTCGCGGTAGGCCAGAACCAGAAGAGCGAAACGCATCGGCCATTTTCCGCGGGCTTTGAATGTCCTAGCTTGCGGTCATCCGGTTGCTTGTCAAGCTGGGCTCATACCGTCTGGACGAAGTCCAGCACGTCCGGCTGCGCATATTTCCTGATGGAATGCATGTAGACCGTGCGGTTCTTCCCGTAGGAATTGTCGTAGAAGGTACAGGGCTTCTCCAGCAGGGAAGCGGCGATGCCGACATGCAGCCGGTCGGTGAGGACGTGTCGCGACCGCCTGATCGCCTCGAAGAAGCACCACACCGCCTTGTGGGAGTTCTCCGGCCAGGTTCCCAGCTCGAAGATCCTGGAGATGTCGAGGTTGCCGTCCGGCACGGTCATGTGCTCCGCCTTCTCGCCGTCGGTGCGGAAGAAGGGCCTGACGGTTTCCTGGTCGTCGGAAGCGAACTCCCCGCCCGCATTGGTGACCAGCGACGTGAACAGGCCGGGCGCGTCGGTGTAGCAGGCGGTTTCACGGTAGAACTGTTCGACGTCGATATGGACCGCCATGTCGTGATCGAGATGGACCTCCCTGGTCGCGGCATGGCGCTGCACGTGGATGTAGCTTTCCGGATCGCGGCAGAAGATGGTCACCCGCCCGTCCATCCTGGCCAGGAGATCCTCGTTGCCGCGTATGGTGTGCGGCAGGATGATCAGGCGTCCGCACTGGTCGAGGAACCGGCTCTCGAGCGCGTCGCGCAGCTCGCGGTAGAGCGGGGTGAGGTTGGCGCCGCCGCCCAGCATCACCGTGCGCCCGGTCACGTCCGCCTCCAGGTTGATCGGCGTGAAGGTGACGCCGGCCCGGGCAAGGGCCTGGTAGACGCCGACCTGGATGACGCAGTCGCCGCCGTTGCCGGGCGTCGGGTAGTAGAGGATCTCCTCGCCGCGCAACGTTTGGAGGAAGGACGCGAGCGCGGTGGTCAGGCGGACGCGGTCGGGCGCGATCGAGGACGGGGCCCCGACCTCGGCGCCAAGGTCGCGACGGACCTTGAGGGCCCTGGTCGCGATGGGGAAGTGCTGGTCGATGCTCGTGGCGGAATCCGGGCCGTAGTCTTCTGTCAGACGGGAAAGGTGCGTGACGGACACGGGCAGAACTCCAGAACCATGCGGTGAACGTGCTTCAACCGTAATGAGCTTCGGAGCCAATTTTTGCAAGAATTTAATAATGGATTAACGATACCGGAATTGAAGCAGGTCTCAAATTTCGCTCGGCGCCGAACCGGCTCGACCTACCCGGGATGCGCTTGGGCCCTAGGCGATCCGCGCCCTCAGCAGGTCGTGCAGGTGGACAAGTCCCACCGGCCGGCGTCCCGCCACCACGAACATGGAGGTGATCCGCGCGTCGTTCATCTGCGCCAGCACGCGGGCGGCCAGCACGTCGGCGCCCACCGTCTGCGGACGCTGCCCCATCGCCTCCACGATCGGCCGGTCGCGAAAGCCGCTCTGGAACGCCCGGCGCACGTCGCCGTCGGTCAGCACGCCGATCAGGTCGCCGCCGTTATCGACCACGCCGGCGATGCCGAAGCGCTTGGAGGTCATCTCCACGATCCCTTCCGACAGCGTGGCTTCCGCGGGCACGATCGGCATCTCCTTGCCCGCGTGCATCAGCCTGCCGACCGTCATCAGGCGCGCGCCGAGCTTGCCGCCGGGATGGAAGCGGTTGAAGTCGGTGGCGGTGAAGCCACGACGCTCCAGCAGCAGGATCGCCAGGGCGTCTCCCACCGCCAGCTGCATGGTGGTGGAGGTGGTAGGCGCCAGGCCGTTCGGGCAGGCTTCCTGCGCGTCGGGCAGGAACAGACCGACATCGGCGGCACGGCCCAGCGCGCTGTCCGGCCGAGCGGTGACGGCGATCAGCGGAATGCCGAAGCGTCGGGTGTACTCCACGATGTCCGCGAGCTCGGGCGTCTCGCCGGACCAGGACATCGCCAGCACCACGTCGGTGTCGCGCAGCGCGCCGAGGTCGCCGTGGCTGGCCTCGGCCGGGTGGATGTAGTGGCTGGGCGTGCCGGTGGAGCTGAGCGTCGCCGCCACCTTCTTGCCGACATGGCCTGACTTGCCCATGCCGGTGACGACCACGCTGCCGCCGGCCCGCTCGATCAGGTCGGCCGCATGCGCGAACGCTTCCGCGAGCCCGTCCGCCAGCGCGTGCCGGATCGATTGGAGGCCGCCGCGCTCGATCTCGATGGTGCGGGCGACGCTGTCCGCCGCGGCGGCGACGGCGCCAGGGTCGGTGCCAGAGGCGGTGCCAGAGTCGGTGCGAGAGTCGGCGCCGGAATCGGTGCCCGGCGGGCGGGCGGCGCCGGGTGCGCCAGGGACCCTACCCGGGACCACAGCGGGAGGCGGGCGGGTGAACCCCATCATCGGTTCTCCAGCAGCGTGCGTGCGCGCACGAGGTCCTCGGGCGTGTCGACCCCGAGCGGCACGTCGTCGACCAGCGCCGCATCGATGCGCATTCCCGCCTCCAGCGCACGCAGCTGTTCCAGCTTCTCGCGCTTCTCCAGCGTCGAGGGCGGCAGGGCCACGAAGCGCTCGAACGCCCCCCGTCGCCAGGCATAGAGGCCGACATGGTGGTAGAGCGGGCCCTCGCCCCAGGGTGCCGGGGCCCGGGTGAAGTAGAGGGCGCGGAAGCGTTTGTTGCCGAGCGGGCTGCCGACCATCTTGACCACGCTGTCGGTTGTCGCCTCCTCCGTCGTGGCGACGATGGCCACCGCCGTTCCCACCGCCACCTCCGGGTCGTCGAGCAGGGCGGCGGCGGCGCGCGCCACCTGCGGCGCCACCGTCGGCAGGTCGCCCTGGAGGTTGACCACCACGTCGTGCCTGCGGTCCGGGTCCGCCAGTCCGAGCGCTTCGGCGATCCGGTCGGTGCCGGAGGGATGGTCGGGCCGGGTCAGCACCGCCCTGCCCCCCGCTTCCCGTACCGCGTCGGCGATCCGGACGTCGTCCACCGCCACCAGCACCGGGCCCAGTCCGGTTTCCATCGCGCGGCGCCAGACATGCACCACCATCGGCAGCCCGGCGATCAGCGCCAGCGGCTTGTCCGGCAGGCGGGTGGAGCCGAGCCTGGCCGGGACCACGACGATCGGGTTCATCGGGCCGGTTCCGCCGCCCCGGCTGCCTCAGGCCGTCGCATCCGGCGATCCCGTCCTGTCCGGCAGCGCGTTGGCGGGCAGCGCGTTGGCCGGCAGCGCCTTGGCCAGGCGATCGAAGCGCATCAGGCCGCTGACCAGCGGCTCGAAGTCGCGCAGCGCGATCATGTTCGGGCCGTCGGACGGCGCGTGGTCGGGATCGGGATGGGTCTCGATGAACACGCCCGCCACCCCAACCGCGACCGCGGCGCGGGCCAGCACCGGCACGAACTCGCGCTGCCCGCCGGAGCGGGAGCCCTGGCCGCCGGGCTGCTGCACCGAATGGGTGGCATCGAACACCACCGGCGCGCCGAAGCCCGCCATCACCGGCAGGCCGCGGAAGTCGGACACCAGGGTGTTGTAGCCGAACGAGGTGCCGCGCTCGGTCGCGAGCACGTTCGGGTTGCCGGCCCCCGTCACCTTGTCCAGCACGTTGCCCATGTCCCAGGGGGCCAGGAACTGGCCCTTCTTGACGTTGACCACCCGGCCGGTCTCGGCGGCCGCGACCAGAAGGTCGGTCTGCCGGCACAGGAAGGCCGGGATCTGCAGCACGTCGACCACCTCGGCCACGGGGGCGCAGTGGGCGCGCTCGTGCACGTCGGTCAGCACCGGCACGCCCAGGGCGTCGCGTATCCCGGCGAAGATCTCGATCGCCTGGTGCAGGCCGACCCCGCGCGGCCCGGCCCGGCTGGTCCGGTTGGCCTTGTCGTAGGAGCTCTTGAACACGAAGCCGATCCCGAGCCGGCGGGCGATCTCGCGCAGTGCCGCGGCGCACTCGAAGGCGTGGTCCCGGCTCTCGATCTGGCAGGGACCGGCGATGAGGGATAACGGCAGGGCGTTGCCGAACAACACCTTGCCCACCGCCACCACCGGGTTCGGCGCAAACTCCAACAGAACCGGATCTCCTCGGACAGGCGCCGTCCGGCGGCACGGCGGAAGGCCCGCCCGCGCAGCCGATGGGACGATCCTACACCCGGATGCGCGCGCCCGATACGTGCCCGACCTCGGACCAGCTGCCGTCTCCGGTCAGGAAGCGGGTCGGCGTGACGCGTCGGGGTGCGAGTACGGCGCGAAGTGCTGGCGCTTCCGCTTCCGCCGCCACCCGGTGCACCAGGCCGGGGCTGAGGATGGCGATGTCCAGCGCGTCCAGCTCCAGGCTCTCGATCGACAAACCGGCCTCGGCGGCATAGCGGGCGAGCTCCGCCGCCCCGGCGCCGGTCCAGCGGGAACGGCCGTCGGGACCGAACTCCGCCATCTCGTGGCTATCGCGCACGATGTCGATCCGCACCGGGCCGCTCGGGTTGCCGGCATACAGCGCCACGCATTCGCCGGGCGACGGCAGCTCCTCCATGCCGGATGCCTGGGCGAAGCCGGTGCCGGACACCATGTCGAGCCGGTAGATCACCGGATGGTCGTCGAACACCGCACGAAGCAGCCGCACCACCGCCTCGCGGAACAGCAGGCCGGCGATCCCGGTCAGCGCCGCGCGCAGCCGGGCCTCGTCCTCCGGGTGGGCCCCGGTGGCGACGTGAAAATTGGCGAGGTCCCTGCCGCTGACACCGTTCGGCGCCAGGGCGTTGTGCAGCAGGACGTGGCCGTTGCGTATCAGCTCCTGCAACGCCGGCTGCAGCTCGGCGGCGGACGCGCCGACCGCGATCCGGCCGGCGAGCAGCTGCGGCGCGTCCAGCCGGTCGGTCCACAGGCCGCCCAGCACCGATCGGGAGCGTCCGGCGCCGGTATAGCCGACCAGCACCGCGTTGATGAGGTCGATATAGGCAGCGCCGCTGGACGGGATCGGCAGATGAAGGTCCACGTCGTTCGGCTTCACCGTAACGAACGGCAGGTAGGCCGGGTCGATCGAGCGGGTGAAGCGGATCTCGAAGCCGCAGCGGCCGTCGCCGAACCCGACCTGTTCCAGGTCGGGCCGGTGCGCATCGGCCACGCTCTCGCCGATCATGTCGTGGTGCAGGAAGGCGCGCACGATCGGCGGCGCGGTGTAGTCGCTGCCGTACAGCCAGCCCACCGCGCTGTCGCTGTCCAGCCTGTCGACCGCACCCTTGATCATCACGCCGTTCATTCCCGTTTCCATCTTCCCGCTGCGCACCGACGCGTTGCACAGATCGTAACGGTGAAACTAGGAGTACTCCCGTAACCGGTTCAAGAAAGAACTCGGTTGTAAAGCTCCAGGTGCTGGTCGAGCACCTCGTTCGCGGTCGGCGGCGGACGCACGCCGGCGGCGAGCGCCGCCAGCTTGTCGGGATGCGTCGCGAGGTCGGCCAGCACCTCCGCCAGGCTCGCCGGACGGCTCACCTCGAAATGCATGCCGTTGACGCCGTGGACGATCTTCTCGGCCATGCCGCCGATGTTGGAGCAGATCACCGGCTTGCCGTTGGTGAAGGCTTCCTGGATCACCACGGGGGAATTCTCCCACCAGGTGGACGGGATCACCATGGCGTCGATTCCCTGCATCAGGGCGTTGACCTGCGAGTTGTCGTAGGCGCCGTGGAACACGACGTTCTCGCCCGCCTCCTCCAGCGCCTCCTCGACCACCTTCTGGAACTCGAGCGGCTGGCTGGAATAGTCGCCGTAGATCTCGATCACCGCGTTGGCGATGCCGAGCGTGTTCAGCCGGCGCGCGGCCTCCATCAGCACGGTGGTGCCCTTCAACGGCGACATCTGGCCGAAGAAGCCGAATCGCACCGTGCGCAGGCCTCCGGTGCGCTGTGCCTCCCTCGGCCGGCGCAGCTGCGCCCGCCTGGCGGTGGCACCGGGTGCCGTGACGCTGCGCGTCGACAGCGAGCCGGGCTCCAGCGGCTCGGGCGCCTCGTTGGGCTGCGTCCACGCTTCCGCGAACGGGCTGCCGTCGCGCTCGGGCGGCATGTTCTCCAGCACCGCCAGCTTCTCGTCCGGCAGGCCCCAGGAGCGGAAGCGCTCGGCCAGGAAGTGGCTCGGCGAGATGAACAGGTCGACGTCGGCGAAGAACATCTGCAGGTAGCGCTTGCGCAGGAAGAAGTCCCGTTCGCCGTATTGCGGGAAGCATGCGGCGCAGGCCGAATAGCTTTCCTTCTCGCACAGGCGGAACGTCCTGGTCTTTATCATCTGGCCGTGGTGGTTGCAGATGGCCAGGTACTCGTGGAGGCTGAGCACGATCTTCGCCTGCGGCCAGCCGCGCCGGATCGCGGAGAACATCTCGACCCCGAACCGGACGAAATGGTGCGTGTGCACGATGTCCGGCTTGAGCTCCGCCACCAGCTCCTCGATCACCTTGGGGAACTGCGGATCGGGGTTGGCGAACTTGAAGTAGTCGAACTCGGCATTGGGATGGTAGACGTAGTCGTCCGGTCCGTATGGCTGGGTCAGGGTGGCGCCGAGCCGCGCCTCGCTTTTGGGGCTGGAGCAGCCGAGCAGCCAGGCGGTGGCGCCACGCCCCTTGAGCTCGCGGAACAGGGTGAAGGCCGAGATCTCCGCTCCGCCGCGCGTCAGTTTTGGATGGGAATGCGTCATCACCAGCACGCGGGGCAGCGCCGGCTGGGTCACGTTCGCGCCGCCGCCGGACGGCAGGAACAGCGCATCGATCGCGAGGTCGCTCATGCCGGGCTGTCCAGGTGCTCTGCTTCTCGGGCCTCGTGCGTGACCGGCGCCGCCGCCCGCACCCAGCGGTTCTGGAACCGCCACGCATTGTAGAGGGTCAGGTTGAGCCGCCAGGAGGCTTGCTGGCCGCCCTGGGACTGGCGCTCCAGGTGGTAGAGCCGGGCGCGGCGGTCGACCACGCAGATCCGTCCCTGCGCCTGCGCCTTGCGGCACAGGTCCACGTCCTCGAAGTCGCCGATCACGTAGCCCTCGTCGAAGCCGCCGACCTCGCGGGCGAGCGCCATCGGCATCAGCAGGCAGGCGCCGGTGACCGCCTCGACTTCCTGCACGCCCTCGTCGTCACCGGGGAATCGCCCCTTGCGCGGATGCAGGCTGAAGCTCCAGCCGGCGAACTCGGGCAGCACCTCGTAGGCGCAGCCTTCGTGCTGGATGGTCTCGTCCTCGAACACCAGCAGCGCCCCCACCACGCCGACCTCGGGCCGGGTTTCGGCGGTTTCCACCATGTGGTCGAGCCAGTCGGGCGTCCTGGGGAACACGTCGGAGTTGAGGAAGCACACGTACTGGCCGCGTGCCAGCTTCAGCCCGACGTTGTTGGCAGGGGCGTAGCCCATGTTGGCGGACAGGGCCACCAGCCGGAACGGCAGCCGGAAGCGCGCCAGGCAGGAGGTGGCGAGCGCCTCGGTGGCGCGCAGGATGGTCGGGTCGTCGAGCACGTAGATCAGCTCGTGGTCGCGGGCCAGCGTGCGCGAGAAGAACGCCAGCTGCAGCTCCATGAAGTCGATCCGGCCGTACAGCGGCACGATGATCGAGCAGCGCGGCGAGGCCGGCGGCTCGCCGAAGCGCATCTCCTTGTAGCCGACCCCGTCCTGCATGCGGAAATCGTTCATTGCCTTGACCGCCGGGCCGAGCACGTGGTCGTAGCCCTGCGCCAGCTCCTCGTAGCGCAGCTCCAGCCCGCTCAGGGTTTCCTTGATGGTGTCGACGCCGGGACTGCGTATGTGGGGGATGCGCTTGAAGGCGACGTCGCCGGCATGGCTGCGCACCTCGAAGTAGGCGGTCTCGCCGGTGCTGTACACGTCGCCGACGAAGGCCAGGAAGCCGCACAGGTCGACCAGGCCGCCGAAGTTCCTGGAGAAGCCCTCGCGCACGTCGGGACGGGCGATCGGGATCCAGTGCCGCGTGTCCAGCAGGCGCGATTCGCTGCCGCAGCGGACGCGGATGCTTTCCACGCTCTTGAACGGATCGATGAACCAGCCGCGCAGCAGCAGCCCTGCGGGAGGACACAGGCAGACGGAGTCGAGCTCCAGGAACACCGGCGGCTGCAGCGCCTCCAGCGTGTCCTGACCGGTGTAGCTGGGCCGGTTGAGCAGCCGGAGCAGGTGCGCGCGCCGGCCGGAGCGCACCGCCGTGGTGACCAAGCTCTTGGTACGGGCGATCGCCTCGGCCTCGGACAGGTCCTCCAGCGGCTCGGACGGCGTGAGCCGGAACTGCCGCCCGTCGCGGGTCAGGATCGCGTCCTGGAAGTCGTCGCGCCGGGCGCTCTCGCCCGGGATGAACAGGAGCAGGCCGGTGCCGATCTTGCGCACGTCGGCACGCGGAAACGCGCAGGCGATCGCCTGGCCCGAGATGCGCTTGTCGCCGAACTCGAGCAGGCAGTCGGGCGGCGTGTCCTGGTCGTCCCAGCTCAGGTCGATCCAACCGCCGCCGATCCATCCGTCCAAACTGGCGGAATAGGACAGGAAGTCGATGCAGCCCTGACTGGAGTCAACACCTGGCTGCATGATCGACATCGCTGCTGTTCGTCCCCACCCTGTCCCCGACCATATCAAGCAGATCCCGGGTTTGGAACCGCCGGAGCGACTTGCCTCCATACCGGACGGAAGGAAAGGCGCCAATCGCTTCTACAACAAGCGCTTCGTCCCGTCGCGATGCCCTTGTTAGCCGTTAAAGCTCCCGTGACAAGGCGAACCGCGGCGCCGGACGCGGCGGAGGCGGCGTACGCAGGTCGCGGTAGAGGCGCAGGTGCGCGTCCATCGGGCCGGTCGCGGCGGGGCCTGCATCGAGCGCCTCCACGGAACCGGCCAGGCGCGCGCATTCCCGGGCGGCCCCCGCGGCCAGGCGCGCCAGCCGTTCCGGATCGTCCGCCAGCGCCTTCAGCACGCCGGCCAGGGCGCGCGGATTGTTGACGCTGAAATGCAGCCCGGTCTCGCCCGGCACCACCTTTTCCGCCATGCCACCGATGTTGGAGCACACCACCGGCACGCCGTTGCGGAACGCTTCCTGGATCACCACCGGCGAGTTCTCCCACCAGATCGACGGCACCAGCACCACGTCGACCTCGGCCATGAGCCCGTCGATGTCGGCGTTGGCGTAGGCGCCGTGGAACACGACGTTGCTGCCGGCCTTCCCGACCTGCGACAGGAACTCGGCCTGGAACGCGGCCGGCTGGTTGGTCTGGTCGCCGTGGATCTGGAACGCGATGTCGCGTCGCCTTTCGCCGTCCAGGATCGCTGCCGCGTCGAGCAGCACCTCCATGCCCTTGAGCAGCGAGATCTGGCCGAAGAAGCCGACCCTCAGCTCCGAACCCGGCAGGCGTGGGCTTCTCATGGGCAGGCCGCGACCGGCAGAAGCGGCGGCCGGCACGTTCTCGATCACGCTGATCCGCTCCGCCGGCAGGCCCCAGGCGATGTAGCGCTCGGCCAGGAACCGGCTGGGCGAGATGAAGTGGTGCACGTGGCGGAGGAAGTGGCCGATATAGGTTTCGCGAAGAAAGAAGTCGGATGGCTGGAACTCGGGAAAACAGCGGCTGCACTCGACCTGGCCGGAGCGCCGGCACAGCTGCCCCTGGTGCCGGGTGACCATCTGGCCCTGCTGGTGGCAGATCGCCAGGAACTCGTGCAGGGTCAGCACCAGCTTGGCGTCCGGCAGCACCTCCCGGACGTGGGCGAAGGCTTCCATGCCGAAGTTGATGTAGTGGTGGAAGTGCACGACCTGCGGACGGAGGTTGCGCAGCAGGGCGCGGAAGTCGCGTGCGAACGCGGTGTCGCGGTTGGCGAACTTGAACCATTCGAAGTCGCCGAGGGTGTAGAGGTACTCGTCGCGCTCGAACGGCTGGGTGATGGACTGCCCGGCGCGCGCGAACGAGGCGGTGCGGCTGCAGCCGAGGTACCAGGCCCGCAAGGCCGGCTGGTGGCGCAGGCGGTCGAACAAGGAATAGGACGCGACTTCCGAGCCGCCGTTCTGCACCCTGGGATGGCTGTGCGAGGCGATCAGGACGCGCAGGCCGTCGCCGTTCTCCGTGTCCTCAGCGGGCGACAGCATGGCACGCCCTCACCGCTGGGTCGCCCACGCCGCGTCGCGCGGCACCTGTGCCATGGGCAGGGGCGTCACCGCTTCCGGACCCAGGTTCCGGTCGCGCAACGGCGCTTCCGCCTCCGCCGCCAGCTTCCGGGCCCAGCGTTCCTGGTGCAGCCAGGCGTTGAACAGCGTTACGTTCATCCGCCAGGTTTCGGCGGCGGAGGCCTGCGACTTGCGTTCCAGGTGGTAGAGCACGACGCCGTGGTCGACCGCCGACGCGACGCCGGCTTCCCGGGCGCGCAGGCACAGGTCGGAATCCTCGAAGTCGCCGATCACGAAGCTTTCGTCGAAGCCGCCGAGGTCGTGGGCGAGCTGGCGCGGCATCACCATGCAGGCGCCGGTAATGGCGGGATGCAGCGACAGCGCCCTGCTGGCGGCGGGACGGCTGCCCTTGCCGGGATGGGTCGGGAACAGCCAATGGCTGAACTCGGGCAGCGCCTCGTAGCGCATGCCCTGGTGCTGGATGGTGCCGTCCTCGAACAACAGCAGCGGCCCGACGATGCCGACCGACGGGTGGCGGTCGAAATCGTCCAGCAGGCGGTCGAGCCAGTCCGGGTCGGTTGCGAACACGTCGGAGTTGAGGAAGCAGACATGGCCGCCTTGCGCGCTCGCGAGCCCGATGTTGCAGGCCGGCGCGAAGCCCATGTTCTCTTCCAGCAGGATCAGGCGCAGCGGCAGCCCGAACCGTCGGAACAGCGAGTCCGCCAGCACGCAGGCCGCGTCCGCCCCGCCGGGATCGTCGACCACGTAGATCATCTCGTGGCGCGTCCCGAACCCGCCTTTCGGCCTGCCCTGGGTGCCGCCTTGCGCCAGAAGCGCCACCTGCACCTCCATGTAGTCGATCCGGCCGTAGAGCGGCACGATCACGGAGCAGAGCGGCATCTCGGGCGGCGTGCCGAAGCGGATCTCGCGGAACGAGCGGGGTGCGTCGAGCCGGTCGCGATTCAACAGCGTCACGGCCGGGCCGATGGCGTCAAAGGTGCGCTGCACCTCGTCGTAGCGCGGCGACAGGTTGGCCAGGACGTTGCGTATCGCGCCAAGCCCGCGCAGCCGCGACGGCACCAGACGCAGGAACCCGATCTCGCCGGCCGCCGTCTCGACCTCCAGGTACGAGCTGGCGCCCGGCTCCAGGCAATCGGGCACGTGCAGCACGAAGCCGCAGCCGGCGTTGCGGCTGCGAAGCGCGTCGCCGTACTTCGCCACCACGTCGGGCCTGGCGACGCGCAGGCCTTCGCGGACGTCGATCGGCGTGGACCGGCTGCCGCTGCGCAGCCGCATCCCGCGCAGGCCGGCGGGTGCCGTCATCAGCCAGCCGTTGAGCAGCAGGCCGGAGCTGCCGCAGGCGATCGCCTCGTCGATCCGGAACGCGAACTGGTCCTCGAACCGGTCCAGCGTGTCCCGCCCCTCGAAGGCGGGACGCTGCAGGATGCTCCGGAACAGACCCGCCTCGATGCCGGGCGGCGACAAGCGCTGCGCCCTGAGAGTCTCGACCAGGGACTGGCCTTCGGCCTGCACCGTGCCGGGGGTGGCGTGAAGCGTGACCGGACCGCTTTCGCCGTCGATCTCCGCCGATACGAGCTGCCCCAGGGCTTGGTCGGACGACGGAAGATGGGCCACCACGCCGCGGCCGCGCGCGCCCAGGTCGTCGCGCACCGTGCCGGCGACCAGAGCTTCGCCTTCCAGCACGCCGCGCTCGAAGCGGAGCGTCAGGTGGCGCCGGCCGGGCAGCGCGTTGGCGGACACGGGGGCCCAACCGCACAGCAGCCAGCTGCCGGTGCTGGACGCATAACCGTGGACGTCGATGCAGCCGGTCACGCTCGACCGCCTGGCAGTGTCTTCTGCAACCCAGCCGTGCAATCGAGCCGGGAATGCTCGGGACGCTCTTCTGTCAACACCAACTCAGGGTAGCAGAAGACGCCATGGCGTCAACATCCGGCACCGGTCCGGACCGGGTTCAGGCCGCGTTGCCGTAGCCGTTCGGGTTGCGCCGGCGCCAGGCCAGGGCGGTGGCGACGATGTCGTCCAGGGCGGTGAAGCGTGGGGTCCAGCCGGTTTCGGCACGGATCCGCTCCGAGCTCGCCACCAGCACCGCCGGGTCGCCGGGCCGGCGGTCCACGATCCGGTGCGGCACGACGCGGCCGCTTACCCGCTCGACGCTCCGGATCACGTCCAGCACCGAATGCCCGGTGCCGCTGCCCAGGTTGTAGGTGACGCTGCCCTCGTCGAGCCGGGCCAGCGCCGCGAGGTGCGCCTGCGCCAGGTCGGACACGTGGACGTAGTCGCGTATGCAGGTGCCGTCCGGGGTGGGGTAGTCGTCGCCGAACACCACGATCTCCGGACGCAGGCCGAGGGCGGCGTCGATCACCAGCGGGATCAGGTGGGATTCCGGCCGGTGGTCCTCGCCCGACCGGCCGTCCGGATCGGCGCCGGCGGCGTTGAAATAGCGCAGGCAGGCGTAGCGCAGGCCGTGGATCCGGTCGGCCCAGTGCAGGGCGCGCTCGATCATCAGCTTGCTTTCACCGTAGGGCGAGCCGGGATCGATGCGCGCGTTCTCGGTGATCGGCGTGGTTTCGGGGTTGCCGAACAGGGCGGCGGTGGAGGACAGGATGAAGCGGTCGACGCCGTGGCGGACGCACGCGTCGATCAGCCGGATGCCGAGCCCGGCATTCTCCGTCATGTAGTGGAACGGGCGCTGCATGCTTTCGCCCACCAGGGACAAGGCGGCGAAGTGCAGCACGCCGTCCCAGGAGCCGTCCGCCAGCACCGCGTCCAGGGCGGCCTCATCGGCGAGATCGGCCTCGACCAGGCGCACGGCGCCGGGAAGCGCCTCGCGATGGCCCTGGCGGAGGTTGTCGTACACCACCACCTCGTCGCCCCGGTCGTGCAGGGCCCAGACGATGTGGCTGCCGACGTAGCCGGCCCCGCCGGTAACCAGAAGTCTCACGATCCTGTTGCCTTTCCGGAATAGCCGTGACGTGCGTGAACTATGGATGAGCGGCGGAAGCAGGTCGAGCCTCCGCCGGTTGGGGGGTTTCAGAAGCTGGTGATGCTGGACGAGGCGAGGTGGGCGATCCCGCTCAGGGTGATGGTGGCGCCGTCCGACAGCGTCAGCACCGTGCCGCCGCCGGAGGAGGACTGGCCCGCCACCAGAACCTGCGCCGCTCCGGCACCATAGCCGCTGAGGGCGATCTGGTCCTTGCCGGGCACGAAGCCGGTCAGGGTCAGGGCGGCGCCGGCCGAGATGCCGTGCTGCAGCTTGATCAGCTCGGCACCGGTGCCGTCGGCGATGGCGTAGTGCCCGCCGGCGCCGGCCAGCACGGTGTCGTTGCCCGCGCCGCCGGTGACGGACGCGTTGCCGCTGCCCAGCGTCACCGACAGGCTGCCCGAGCCACCGGTGATGCTTATCGCCCCGGAGGCGCCGTTCACCACCTCGGCGCCGGACTGCGCCAGGATGGTGGCGGTGCCGCCGACCGGGCCCATGATGGTGGCGCCGGCGGCACCCACCACCGTGTCGCCGCCGTTGGCGACGAGCATGGTGTTCTGGTTGTCGGCGCCGTAGAGCGTGGTGTTGCCGCCGCCGACCAGGGTGTCGTTGCCGCCGGCGGCGCGGAGCACGGTGGCGCCGGTGCCGGCGACCAGCAGCGAGCCGCCGCCGGTGCCGGCGGTGAAGCTGCCGCCGCCGCCACCGCCCACCACGATGTCGCCGGTGCTGTTGTTGCCCAGAAAGGTGAAGCCCTGCGGGCCGCTCGCCGACACCGAGCCCGAACCGGCCGACACCGTGTCGCCCAGCCCGGCGGTGACCACCGTCCTGCCGGCGCCGGTGTGGATGGAGTTGCCGCCGCCGGAGGTGATGCTGTCCTGTCCCTGCCCGTTGTCGGTGAACGACACCGGAGCGCCCGACAAGGCGATCTGGAGGTTGGCCGCGGCGCTGCCGGCACCGGTCGACACCTTCAACCCGGCCAGTGCCGCCATGTCGGCATCGGCGCTGCCGGTGACCTGGAACACGTTGCTGACCAGGCCCCCGCTTGTCGCGGTCAGGGTGTCGTGCTGGGCGGCGGGGGTGGAAACCGTGATGGTGGTGTTGGGAACCGCGGCCACGGCGACGTTCGCCACGGCATGTGTGCTGGCACCGCTCGTTGCCAGGGCAGAAACCTGCAGCGACTGCCCGGGGTTGTTCACCGCCAGGCTGGTTTCCCCGGTGATGGTTCCGTGCGCGTCGGTGATGCTGAGGTTGAGGATGGCGGTTCCGGTGGCGCTGGGTGCGGGGGTGTAGCGGATGGCGGCGAGCGCCGCGGCGATGCTGGCGGCGGTGCCGGACAGAGTGACGGTGGAGCCGTCGGCCGACACGGTGCCGATGCCGGTGGTGGACAGGGTGCCGAGCACGGTGCTGGTCAGCGCCACGATCGCCGTCATCGATGCGGTGGCGGTCTCGTCGAACACCTGCACCCCGGCATAGGGGGCGGTGGCGGCGGTGCCGGTGACGGTCTCGGTGGTGCGCACCCCGGTCATGATCGCGTCCACGCCGCTGCCGTTGCTGCCGCCGGTGGTGCCGGTCGTGCCGGTGCTGGCGAGGCCGCTTTCGGCGGTGCTGGGGGTGAGCGCCAGGGTGGACACATACTGCGCCACGCTGTTGGCGAGCTCGCTGCTGGCGATGGTGCTGCTGGTGGCGCTGCCCACCACCACCACCTGGCTCGGAAGCGCGCCCGCCGCCTGCAGCTGCGTCAGCAGCGTCTTGGTGTTCTCAAGAAAGCTCGCGTCGCTGTAGGCGCGCAGCGTCAGCGTGGTGCGCAGGCCGTTGGTTGTCGCCCATTGCAGGTCGTCCACCAGCGCGGTCATGGCGCTGCTGCCCTGCGACAGGATCGCCGACGGCGTCATGTCGATGTCGATGCCGCCGCCGTAGAGGGCGGCGCTGCGCAGGAAGCTGGTGGCGTCGCTGTGCGAGATGTCGAGGATGCTGCCCGAGCCGACGATGGCGGGAGCGACGTTGAGCACGCCGAGCCCGCGCATGGTGTCGACATAGCCGTCCCAGGACACCAGGTCGGCGGCGGTGAAGTTGGTGGACAGGCTGATGTTGGTGTTGACCTCGCTGGGCGACACGCCCTGGCCGGGCAGGAAGTAGCCGTAGCCGCGCTGGGTCAGGATGCCGGTGTCGGCACCCCAGCCGCCCCAGGTGGCGCCCGCCGCCGCGCTGGTGGGGCCGGTCACGCCGATGGCGCTGGACCCCGACACCACCACGCCGGCCGGCAAGGTGCTGCTGCCCAGCGTGTTGGCGCTCGTCGTGGTCTGCGCCAGGATCTGCCCCAGCGCCGTCGACGCCGCACCCGACTGCCCGTTGATGCCAGATACCAGGATCGTCGTGCTCGCGCCGGGCGGGATGTAGTAGATGCCGTTGCTGCTGTCGGTGTTGCGCTCGGAATAATAGGCGGCAGTCGGATCGTTATCGATCTGGTAGCTGCCGGTCGCGTTGGTCAGCACCGTGCCTTCGTTCACGGTGACGTAGCTGCTGCTCGTGTTGGTCAGCGTGACGGTGCCGCTGGCGTATTCGGTGGCGAGCACGGTGGCGGACGAGGCGGTGACGATGGCGCCGGCGATGCCGGACAGGGTGGTGATCGCGTTGGCCGACACGTTGCCGACATAGCCCTGCGCCAAGGCTTCCACGGTCAGCGTCAATGATGATCCAGCGGCGATGCTGTAGGCGCCCAGCGTGCCGTCACCCGTGCTGCCGGCTGTCCAGCTTGCGTTGGCGCCGGTGGACTGCACCACCTGGAACTGCACGCCAGACGCGGTCGAGGCCAGCGTGCCGACGGGAATCGTGAGGGTGCCTGTCCCGGTGTTGCGCACCGTGATGCTCTGCTGCGCGACGTCCATCGCCTCGCCGAAGCCGAACACGCCCGCCGCCGTGCCGGACCAGGTGCCGGCAAGACTTGCCGCGGTGCCCGCGATGGCCGCCGCGGTGGCGCCGTTGTAGTCGGTGAACAGGCCGACCTTGCCGGTCGCCAGAAGCGGGGCCGCCACGGTGCTGCTGGCATATCCCGATTGCGTCGCGTCCACCGCGCCCACGAACACCGTGTCGGTGGACACGATGTCCAGGGTGGTGGTGGCGACGTGGCCGTTGAGGTTGAAGGTCAGGGTTTGCGTCGAGGTCCTGGGGCTTGCGGTCACCACCACCTGCAGCGCCCGAAGCGCCGCCTGCTCCTGGGCGAAGGTTCCGGCGTAGGTGAAGACCAAGCCGTTCGCCGATACCGTGCCGGCAGCGGCGTCGACCAGCCGGCCCCCACCGGACAGCGTCACCGTCACCCCCACCACCTGCGACGGGCTGCTGGTCTTGGCGATCAGGATGTCCGCGTAGGGAAGGTTCGCGATGAAGGGCGAGACCACGCTGCTGGCGGGCATGTTGCTGATCGTCAGGCCGGTTGCCAGCGACAGGTTCAGCGTCGAGGTGGTCGTGACGGTGCCGATGCCGTCGTTGACGGTGATGGTCTCGGTTTCAACGCCGCTGGCGGTCGTGGTCGGCATGAACTGCAGGCCGGACAGGACGGCGCGCACGGTGCCGGGGGAGCCGGTGATCGTCGCCGTGCTGCCGTCCGTCGACACGGTGGCGCCGGACAGGTTCCAGAACGCGCCGAGCGCCGGGTTCGACAGCTTGACCGTGGCGGTGACGCTGGTCGCCTGCGACGGCAGCGACAGCATCAGGCCGGACTGCAACGCGGTTGCGCCGTTGGCGGTCAGGTTGCCCACGCCGGAGATCGACAACGGCGCGTCGACGGCGATCCTGGTTTCCCCGGTGATGGTTCCGTGCGCGTCGGTGATGCTGAGGTTGAGGATGGCGGTTCCGGTGGCGCTGGGTGCGGGGGTGTAGCGGATGGCGGCGAGCGCCGCGGCGATGCTGGCGGCGGTGCCGGACAGAGTGACGGTGGAGCCGTCGGCCGACACGGTGCCGATGCCGGTGGTGGACAGGGTGCCGAGCACGGTGCTGGTCAGCGCCACGATCGCCGTCATCGATGCGGTGGCGGTCTCGTCGAACACCTGCACCCCGGCATAGGGGGCGGTGGCGGCGGTGCCGGTGACGGTCTCGGTGGTGCGCACCCCGGTCATGATCGCGTCCACGCCGCTGCCGTTGCTGCCGCCGGTGGTGCCGGTCGTGCCGGTGCTGGCGAGGCCGCTTTCGGCGGTGCTGGGGGTGAGCGCCAGGGTGGACACATACTGCGCCACGCTGTTGGCGAGCTCGCTGCTGGCGATGGTGCTGCTGGTGGCGCTGCCCACCACCACCACCTGGCTCGGAAGCGCGCCCGCCGCCTGCAGCTGCGTCAGCAGCGTCTTGGTGTTCTCAAGAAAGCTCGCGTCGCTGTAGGCGCGCAGCGTCAGCGTGGTGCGCAGGCCGTTGGTTGTCGCCCATTGCAGGTCGTCCACCAGCGCGGTCATGGCGCTGCTGCCCTGCGACAGGATCGCCGACGGCGTCATGTCGATGTCGATGCCGCCGCCGTAGAGGGCGGCGCTGCGCAGGAAGCTGGTGGCGTCGCTGTGCGAGATGTCGAGGATGCTGCCCGAGCCGACGATGGCGGGAGCGACGTTGAGCACGCCGAGCCCGCGCATGGTGTCGACATAGCCGTCCCAGGACACCAGGTCGGCGGCGGTGAAGTTGGTGGACAGGCTGATGTTGGTGTTGACCTCGCTGGGCGACACGCCCTGGCCGGGCAGGAAGTAGCCGTAGCCGCGCTGGGTCAGGATGCCGGTGTCGGCACCCCAGCCGCCCCAGGTGGCGCCCGCCGCCGCGCTGGTGGGGCCGGTCACGCCGATGGCGCTGGACCCCGACACCACCACGCCGGCCGGCAAGGTGCTGCTGCCCAGCGTGTTGGCGCTCGTCGTGGTCTGCGCCAGGATCTGCCCCAGCGCCGTCGACGCCGCACCCGACTGCCCGTTGATGCCAGATACCAGGATCGTCGTGCTCGCGCCGGGCGGGATGTAGTAGATGCCGTTGCTGCTGTCGGTGTTGCGCTCGGAATAATAGGCGGCAGTCGGATCGTTATCGATCTGGTAGCTGCCGGTCGCGTTGGTCAGCACCGTGCCTTCGTTCACGGTGACGTAGCTGCTGCTCGTGTTGGTCAGCGTGACGGTGCCGCTGGCGTATTCGGTGGCGAGCACGGTGGCGGACGAGGCGGTGACGATGGCGCCGGCGATGCCGGACAGGGTGGTGATCGCGTTGGCCGACACGTTGCCGACATAGCCCTGCGCCAAGGCTTCCACGGTCAGCGTCAATGATGATCCAGCGGCGATGCTGTAGGCGCCCAGCGTGCCGTCACCCGTGCTGCCGGCTGTCCAGCTTGCGTTGGCGCCGGTGGACTGCACCACCTGGAACTGCACGCCAGACGCGGTCGAGGCCAGCGTGCCGACGGGAATCGTGAGGGTGCCTGTCCCGGTGTTGCGCACCGTGATGCTCTGCTGCGCGACGTCCATCGCCTCGCCGAAGCCGAACACGCCCGCCGCCGTGCCGGACCAGGTGCCGGCAAGACTTGCCGCGGTGCCCGCGATGGCCGCCGCGGTGGCGCCGTTGTAGTCGGTGAACAGGCCGACCTTGCCGGTCGCCAGAAGCGGGGCCGCCACGGTGCTGCTGGCATATCCCGATTGCGTCGCGTCCACCGCGCCCACGAACACCGTGTCGGTGGACACGATGTCCAGGGTGGTGGTGGCGACGTGGCCGTTGAGGTTGAAGGTCAGGGTTTGCGTCGAGGTCCTGGGGCTTGCGGTCACCACCACCTGCAGCGCCCGAAGTGCTGCCTGCTCCTGGTCCAGGGTGCCGGTGTAGCTGAAGACCAGTCCGTTCGCCGACACCGTGCCGGCAGCGGCGTCGACCAGCCGGCCGCCGCCGGACAATGTCACCGTCACCCCCACCACCTGCCCGGGGCTGCTGGTCTTGGCGAGCAGGATGTCCGCGTAAGGGGAGTTCGCGATGAAGGGTGCGGCGACGGCGCTGACCGGCACGTTGTCCACCGTGAGCCCGGTGGCGACCGCGACCGCGATCGCGGTGCTGGAGGAGATCGTGTCCGTGCCGTCCGTGACCGAGATGGTCTCCACCTCGCGTCCGGACACGGCGGGAGCAGGCATGAACTCGATCCCGCGCAGGAAGGCCTGCAGGACCGAGGCCGTGCCGTTGAAGGTCAGCGTGCCGCCGTCGGCCGACACGACCGCACCGGCCGTGTTCCAGAGCGAGCCCAGCGCCGGGTTGGACAGAGTGACCACGACCGTCAGGATTTCCGACGCGGTGCCGCCCGTCAGCAGCAGGGCTGGGTCAGCCACGAGCGGCGCGCTCACGGCGGCGCTGGCGGCGACGCCGGACAGGACAAGCGTGTTGTCGACGACGAGCGAGGTGCTGCCGGTGATGGTGCCGGCGGCGTCAACGATGGTGGTGGTCAGGGCGGTGCTGCCGAGCGCGCCAGCGGCAGCGGAGAAGCCCAGCGCGTTCAGCGCTTGCGTGAGCTCGGCCACCGTGCCGGTGGCGGTGAACACGGCGCCGTTGGCCGATACCTGGCCAAGCCCGTTTGCGGAGGCGAGCCTGCCCAGGGCGGGATTGCCGAGGGTGACGGTCAGGGTGGCTTGCGTGGCCTTGCTTTCGGCGAAGAGCTGGGCGACGGCGAAGGGCTGCTTCACCGAAGGCCCGACCAGCGTTTCCTTCTGCTGCACCCCGGTCATCAGGTCGTCCGGACGCGCGGCGGTGCCGCGGTTCTCGAGGCCGGACTCGGAGTTGGAGGGGGTGAGCGTCAGGCCCGACAGCCAGTTGGCGACGTTGTTGAGCGAGTTCGGATCGGTGGTCGAGTAGATCACGTCGGTGCCGGTGACGCCGCCGTCCTTGACCACGAACTGGGTCGGCAGGGCGCCGGCTGCCTTCAGCATCGCCACCAGCTGCTGCGTGTCGGCCAGGAAGTTCTCGTCGTCGCCGCTCTTGGGCGACAAGGTGATGGAGGAGCGCAGGCCGTTCTGCGTCGCCCAGCGGATCTCCTCCTCCACGCTCTGCTGGTAAG
>CAXTCK010000025.1:0-1114 GCA_964242425.1 uncultured Acetobacteraceae bacterium
GGCAGCGCCGCCGCCGGGGCACCTGCCTGCGGCACCGCCAGGATGTCGCGTCCGCGTCCGGCGCCGCCGCGGTTCAGCACCGCCAGCGCCAGCGACAACAGCATGAACACCGCTGCCAGGATCGCGGTGGTGCGCGTCAGGAGGTTGGCGGTGCCGCGGCCGCTCATGAACGAGCCCATGCCCTGGCTGGAGCCGATGCCGAGGCCGCCGCCCTCGCTGCGCTGGATCAGCACGGTGCCGATCAGCGTCAGGGTGACGAGGAGGTGCAGGACGAGCAGGACGGCGATCATGGGGGTTCCGGCTCAGCCGCGCGCGGCGGCGGCGATGGCGAGGAAGTCGTCGGGCTTCAGGCTGGCGCCACCGACCAGCGCGCCGCCCACCTCGGGCACCGCGAGCAGGGCGGCGGCGTTCCCGGCATTGACCGAGCCGCCGTAGAGGATGCGCACGCCGGCGCCGTTCTCGCCGAACTGGCGCACCAGCTCGGCGCGGATAAAGGCGTGCATGGTCAGCACGTCGTCCGCGGTGGCGTTGCGGCCGGTGCCGATCGCCCAGACCGGCTCGTAGGCCACCACGCCGCGGCCGTCCGCGAAACCGTGCGGCAGGCTGCCCTTGAGCTGCCAGCCCACCGTGTCCTCGTGCCCGTCCGCCGAACGCTGGTCGGCGGTCTCGCCCACGCACACGATCGGCAGCAGCCCCGCCTCGGTGGCGGCCACCACCTTTTCGCGCACCGTCTCGTCCAGCTCCTTGTGGTTCTGGCGCCGCTCGGAATGGCCCAGGATCACGTGGGTGGCGCCGAGGTCGCGCAGCATCGGCGCCGAGATGTCGCCGGTATGGGCACCCTTGGGGGCCATGTGGCAGTCCTGCCCGCCGACCGCGATTGAGCTGCCCGCCAGCAATCGCGCCATCGCCCCGATCTGGGTGAAGGGCGGGCACACCAGCAGCTCCGCCGCGTCCGGCACGCCGCCGCGCACGCCTGCGAGCAGGGCCTGGACCAGCGCCTCGGCTTCTGCCGTGGACCCGTTCATCTTCCAGTTGCCGGCGATCAGCTGACGGTCCATGCGCGTGTTCTATCCAAGATCAGGTTAGGCCAGGATCAGGTTAGGCCAGGATCAGG
>CAXTCK010000025.1:1214-15407 GCA_964242425.1 uncultured Acetobacteraceae bacterium
GATCAGGTTAGGCCAGGATCAGGTTAGGCCAGGATCAGGCTGGGCCAGGATCAGGCCGGCCCAGGATCAGGCCGGACAAGACGGGAAGGTCCAGGGGGCGTTGGTAGACCATGCCACGCCCCGGCATGACAAGCCGCCGGCCGCACCCTATGGTGCGCCGCCTTTCGCGCCCGGCGTCACGCGCGCCGCACACCGTTCATCGTCCGGACATTCTCCATGCTCGCCTTCATGCGCCGCCTGTTCATCGGCTCCTGGCTCGGACGGATCCTCGCCGTGGTGATCTTCCTGAGCTTCGCCGCCTGGGGTGCTGGCAACTTCGTCACCGGGCTGGGGAGCGTGTCCGCCGGCAGCGTCGCCCGCGTCGCCGGGCGAAGCATCGGCATGGAGGAGTTCGACCGCACCTACCGGCGCGGCCTGGCGTCAGCCGCCCAGAACCAGGGGGCAGCCGATCCCACCGCGCTGCCGCCCGACCAGAAGCGGCAGATCGCGGTGCAGGCGCTGCAGCAGCTGGTGTTCCAGGCGGTGATCAACGACGCTGCCAGCCGGATCGGCGTGGTGGTGCCGGACGCGGTGGTGCGCGAGCAGATCTTCGCCGAAAAGGCGTTCCAGGGACCGGACGGCCACTTCAGCCGCGCCCTGTTCAACCAGAAGCTGCAAAGCGCCGGCTTCACCGAGGACGGGCTGATCCGGATCTTCCGCGATCAGGCGGCAGCACTGGCGCTGATCGAGCCGGTGCGGGTCGGCGCCCATGCGCCGGCCGAGCTGGTGCGTCGCGCGTACGGCTTCGGCGCCGAACAACGCGTGCTGGACATGGCCATCCTGCCCTTCAGCGCCATCCCCGCGCCCGCCGCCCCGGACGACGCGACGCTGCGCCGCTACTACGACAACAACAAGGACCGGTTCGCAGCGCCCGAATATCGCAAGATCAAGCTGGTGCTGTTGTCGCCGGACACCGTGGCCCGCGGCCTGGACGTGTCGGACGCGGACGAGCGCAAGCTCTACGACGAGCTGACGCCCCGCTACCACGTGGCGGAACGCCGCTCGGTGCAGGTGATGATCGCGAACGACCAGGCGCGGGCGGCGCAGATCGCCGCCTGGTGGCAGGGTGGCATCGGCTGGACCCAGCTGCAGGCGACGGCCAAGAACGCGACCCCGATCGCGCTGGACGACGCCACCGCCGCCAGCATCCCGTCGCCGGACATCGCCAGGCTCACCTTCGCCACCCCGCCCGGCACGGTGGCCGGGCCGGCCAAGACCGAGGCCGGCTGGGTGGTGCTTCGGGTCAGCAAGGTGACGCCGGCGCAGAACCGCTCCTTCGAGCAGGTCAAGGGCGAGCTGCACGACATCATCGCCCGGCAGCGCGCCAACGCCCTGATGTCGCCGCGCGTGCAGAAGCTGCAGGACGCGATCGCCGGCGGCGGCCTCGACGCCATCCCGGCCGATCTCGGCGCGGCGCCGGCGGAAGGCTCGCTGAACGCGCAAGGACTGACGCGGGACGGCCAGCCGGCGCCGCTGCCGGGCTCGGAGGCGGTGCGCAAGGCCATCGTGGCCCACGCCTTCGCGACGGCGAAGGGCGACGTGCCGACCCTGGTGCAGGGGCCGGAAAACAGCTGGTACGCGCTGGTGGTGGAGGACATCACCCCGGCAGCGCCGCTCGCCTTCGTGCAGGCGGCGGACCGGGTGCGCGCCGACTGGCAACAGGAGCAGGTGCGCCACGCCGACGAGCAGCGCGCCGCCGCCCTGTATGCCGATGCCGACGCGCATGGCGGGTTGGCGTCGGTGGCGGCGGCCAGGCCCGGTTCGGTGCCCGGGCTGCTGACCGGGATCCCGGTGCGCCGCGGTCGCAACCCCGGCCCGGTGCCGGCCAACCTCCAGCAGATCGCCTTTTCCTTGAAGCCCGGCACCTCCACCATGCTGCAAACCCCGGACGGCTACGTGGTGGCGACGGTGACCGCGATCCGGCATCCCGACCCGGCCCAGGACCACGCCGGCTATGCCCGCACCCGCGACGCGCTGGATGCGGCGATGGCCGACGACGTCGAGAACACCTATGTCACCGCGCTGCGCGACCGCGCGCATCCGTCGATCGACGGCAAGGCGGTGGAGCAGGTGGTCGGCACGCCCGCCGCCGGCGGCGCCAACTCCGGCCCCGGGTCTTGAGCGAGGCGGGACCCGCGATCGTTTGGACGGTCGAGGCCGCGGACCTGCTGACCCCGGTCGCCGCGTTTCTCAAGCTGCGCCGCCACCTGCCGGGCGCCGACCGCAACGGGTTCCTGTTGGAAAGCATCGAGGGCGGCGTTGCGCGCGGCCGTTATTCGGTGATCGGCCTGCTGCCGGACCTGGTCTGGCGCTGCCAGGGCGGCGCGGTGTCGTGCCGGCGCGGCCCGGGGGAGGGCTTCGAGCCGGACCATCGGCCGGCGATCGACAGCCTGCGGGCGCTGGTCGCGGACAGCCGCCTCGCCTTGCCGCCCGCCCTGCCGCCGATGATCGGCGGGGTGTTCGGCTATCTCGGCTACGACATGGTGCGGCGCATGGAGCACCTGCCGGACGCGCCTGCCGACGACCTCGGCCTGCCGGAAGCCATGCTGCTGCGCCCGTCGCTGTTCGCGGTGTTCGACAACGTCCGCGACGAGCTGACCCTGGCGGTGCCGGTTCGGGAAGGTGGCCCCGACCCGCAGGCGCTGCTGGGCCGGGCCCGCGTCGCGCTGTCGCTGGAGCTGCCGCCCGAACCGCCGATAACCGAAGCGGCGGCGGGGCAAGGCGGAACGGGGCCGGTCGAGCCGCGCTCCAACTTTTCCCGCGACGGCTTTCTCGGCGTGGTGCGGCGCATCCAGGAGTACATCGCCGCCGGCGACGCGTTCCAGGTGGTGCCGAGCCAGCGCTTCTCGGCGCCGTTCGCGCGGCCAGCCTTCGCGCTCTACCGGGCACTCCGGCGCATCAACCCGGCGCCGTTCCTGTTCTTCCTCGACCTCGATGCGGAGGGAGGCGGGTTCCAGCTGGTCGGCAGCAGCCCGGAGGTGCTGGTGCGGCTGCGGGACGGCATCGTCACCGTGCGCCCGCTCGCCGGCACCCGTCCACGCGGCGCCGACCCGCAAGCCGACCGGGCGCTGGCGGCCGAGCTGCTCGCCGACCCGAAGGAGCGCGCCGAGCACCTGATGCTGGTCGACCTCGGACGCAACGACGTCGGCCGGGTGTCCCGGCTCGGCAGCGTGAGGGTGCGCGAAAGCTTCGCGATCGAGCGCTTCAGCCACGTCATGCACATTTCCTCCACGGTGGAAGGCACCCTGCGTCCGGAGCTGGACGCGATCGACGCGCTGGTGGCGGGCTTTCCCGCCGGCACCCTCACGGGCGCGCCGAAGATCCGGGCGATGCAGATCATCGACGAGGTGGAGCCGACCCGACGCGGCACCTATGCCGGCTGCATCGGCTGGTTCGGCGCCGACGGCACCATGGACACCTGCATCGGCCTGCGCATGGCGCTGATCAAGGACGGCACCATGCACGTGCAGGCCGGCTGCGGCGTGGTCGCCGACAGCGTGCCGGAAGCGGAGTACGAGGAAACCCGCCAGAAGGCGCGCGCCTTGTTCCGTGCGGCGGAAGCGGCGGAAGCCCAGGCCGCCGCCGCCCGCTGACCGGCCCCTCGTCGACCTGGGCCAGGGGTTTGACCCCGTCCGGGGCTGTCCCCACAATGCCGCCATGATCCTGCTGATCGACAACTACGACAGCTTCACCTTCAACCTGGTGCACTACCTGGGCGAGCTCGGTGCCGAGTGCGACGTGCGACGCAACGACAGCCTGTCCCCCGGCGAGGCGCTGGCGCTGCAGCCGGAAGCGATCGTGCTGTCGCCGGGCCCCTGCTCGCCGAACGAGGCCGGGATCTGCTGCGAGCTGATCGCCGAGGCGGCCGGGCGCGTGCCGGTGTTCGGCGTGTGCCTCGGCCACCAGGCGATCGGTCAGGTGTTCGGGGCGGAGGTGGTGCGGGCGCCGGCACCCATGCACGGCAAGGTCAGCCCGATCGAGCACGACAACAGCGACGTGTTCCAGGGCCTGCCGTCGCCCTTCAAGGCCACACGCTACCATAGCCTGACCGTGCGGCGGGACAGCCTGCCGGACACGCTGGTGGAAACCGCCCGCACCGCGGACGGCGTGGTCATGGGGCTGCGTCATCGCGACTGGCCCATCTTCGGCGTGCAGTTCCATCCCGAAAGCATCGCCTCCGAGCACGGCCACGCCATCCTGGCCAACTTCCTGGCGGTGGCGCGCGGCCGCAACCACGGCACGGTCCGGGCGGCCTGAGCGATGGACCCGTCCTGACCGGATGGCTGACCAGCTCACGTTGAAGCCGATGCTGGCGCGGATCGCGTCCGGCGACACGCTGGACGAGGACGAGGCGGAGGCCGCGTTCGGGTTCGTGATGTCCGGCGAGGCGACGCCGGCGCAGATCGCGGCCCTGGCCACCGGCCTGCGCCTGCGCGGGGAAACCGTGTCCGAGCTGACCGGTGCCGCGCGGGCGATGCGGTCGCGCATGCTGCCCGTGCCAGGTGTGGCGGATGCGATCGACGTGTGCGGCACCGGCGGCGACGGGCACGGCACCCTGAACGTATCCACCGCGGTCGCCTTCGTGCTGGCGGCCCTCGGCGTGCCGGTCGCCAAGCACGGCAACCGGGCGATGTCGTCGCGCGCCGGCGCCACCGACACGCTGGAAGCGCTGGGTTTGCGCCCCGAGGCCGACCCGCGGGCGCTGGAACACGCGCTGCAGCGGCACGGGATCGCGTTCCTGGCGGCACCCTTGCATCACCCGGCGATGCGCCACGCGGCCGCCGTGCGCGCCGAGCTCGGCTTCCGCACGGTGTTCAACCTGCTGGGCCCGTTGTGCAACCCGGCCGGGGTGCGCCGGCAGATGATCGGCGTGTTCGACCCGTCCTGGCAGGTCGGGATCGCCCGCACCCTCGGACGGCTCGGCTCGGACCGGGTCTGGGTGGTGCATGGCGAGGATGCCGGGGGCGGCGCGCCGAACGGGCTGGACGAGCTCGGGCTGTGCGGGCCGAACCAGGTGGTGGCGCTGGACAACGGTCGGCTGACCCGGTTCCGCTTCGAGGCCGCCGATCTTGGCCTGCCGGCGCATCCCGTGGCCGCCATCGCCGGCGGGAACGCCGCGTTCAACGCCCTGGCACTGGAGCGCCTGCTGTCCGGCGAGCCTGGTCCCTACCGCGACACGGTTCTGCTCAACGCGTCCGCCGCCTTGCAGGTGAGCGGCCGCGGCCGCATCTCCTCGTTCGGGGCTCCTGATCCGGAACAGGGGATGGCGGAGATGACAAGCGTGGCGGCGCCGATCGAGGACCTGCGCGACGGCCTGGGCCATGCGGCCCGGGCGATCGACGACGGCCTGGCGCTGGCGGTGCTGACGGCACTGCGCCGGCAGCCGGCGCCCGCCACACGGGACGGCGACAGCTGAGGATGCTTCAACTTGAACAACGTTCAAACGGGAGGAGCCCCCTGATGCCCGGTTCCGGTCGGGACGTGCGGGCCGGGGAGATCCCGGACGTGCTGGCCCGCATCTGCGACCAGACCCGCGAGGAGGTGGCCCGCCGCTCCGCCGGCCTGCCGCTGCGCGAGATCAGGCTCCGCCTGCGCGACCTCGCGGAAGCGCCGCGCGGCTTCGGCCAGGCGCTCAAGCTGACCACCGCGCACCACCAGGTCGGCATGATCGCCGAGATCAAGAAGGCGTCGCCGTCCGGGGGCATGATCCGCCCGCAATACGATCCGGCCGCCATCGCGCGCCAGTACGAGGCTGCCGGCGCCGTGTGCCTGTCGGTGCTGACCGAAGGGCCTTCCTTCGGTGGCCACGTCGCCGACCTGCAGATCGCGCGCGCCGCTGTGCGCCTGCCGGTGCTGCGCAAGGACTTCATCGTCGACCCCTGGCAGGTGTACGAGAGCCGGCTGATCGGCGCCGACTGCATCCTGCTGATCATGGCGGCTTTGGCGGACTCGGAAGCGGAGGAGCTGCTGGAGCTGGCCCGCTCGCTCGACCTCGACGTGCTGGTGGAGGTGCACGATCAGGCCGAGCTCAACCGGGCACTGGGGCTGAACACCTCGCTGATCGGCGTCAACAACCGCAACCTGCGCACGCTGCGCACCGACCTCGACACCACCCTGGCGCTGGCGCCGGGCGTGCCGCCGGACCGCATCGTGGTGGCCGAAAGCGGCATACGCAGCCGGGAGGACGTGCTGCGGCTGAGTGCTGCCGGGGCGACCTGCTTCCTGGTCGGCGAAAGCCTGCTGCGCCAGCCCGATCCCGGTGCCGCCTGCGCCGCCCTGCTGGGCCCGATTTGAGCCCCGACGTGAGCATGCACGGCGACCGGCTGACCCATCTCGACGGCGCCGGGCAGGCACGCATGGTGGACGTGTCGGACAAGCCGGCCACCGCACGCGAGGCGCGTGCCGGGGCGAGGGTGGCGATGCGTGCGGAAACGCTGGCGCTGATCCTGTCCGGCGGCCTGCCGAAGGGCGACGTCTTCGCAACTGCGCGGATCGCGGGCATCATGGCGGCGAAACGCACGGCGGAGCTGATCCCGCTGTGCCACCCGCTGCCGGTCACCGCGGTGTCGGTGACCCTGGCGCCGGAGCCGGGCGGGAACGGGGTGACGATCGAGGCCGCGGTGCGCACCACCGGGCAGACCGGCGTGGAGATGGAGGCGCTGACGGCGGCGAGCGTCGCCGCCCTCACGCTCTACGACATGTGCAAGGCGGTGGACCGCCACATGCGCATCGAGTCGCTGCGCGTGGTGCACAAGGCGGGCGGCAAGTCGGGCGACTGGAACGAGAACGGGACCGATGCGCGTCCCGGAACAAGCACGGACGAGGACGGGGCATGAGCGGAGCGACGAAGTTGGTGCAGGCGCCTCGCGGCGGCAACGCACCCTCCATGACACAGGACGAGCTGACGCGCGCGTATCACGACATGCTGCTGATCCGGCGTTTCGAGGAACGCACCGGGCAGCTCTACGGCATGGGGCTGATCGGCGGGTTCTGCCACCTCTATATCGGCCAGGAAGCGGTGGTGGTGGGGGTGCAGATGGCGCTGAAGCCCGGCGACAAGATCGTCACCTCCTATCGCGACCACGGCCACATGCTGGCCGCGGGCATGGAAGCGAAGGGGGTGATGGCCGAGCTGACCGGCCGCGCCACCGGGTATTCCCGCGGCAAGGGCGGTTCCATGCACATGTTCTCCAAGAAGGAGCACTTCTACGGCGGGCATGGCATCGTCGGCGCCCAGGTGCCGATCGGCGCCGGCCTCGCCTTCGCCAACAAGTATCGCGGCACCGACGAGGTGGCGGTGGCCTACATGGGCGACGGGGCGTCCAACCAGGGCCAGGTGTTCGAGGCCTTCAACCTGGCGGCGCTGCAGAAGCTGCCCTGCATCTTCGTGATCGAGAACAACCAGTACGGCATGGGCACCAGTGCCGCGCGCTCGTCCGCGTCCAAGGCGCTTTACCGCAACGGCGAGCCCTGGGGCATCCCGGGGCAGAAGGTGGACGGCATGGACGTGGTGGCGGTGCGCGAGGCCGCCCGCGAGGCGGTGGCGCATTGCCGCGCCGGCAACGGCCCGTACCTGCTGGAGATGAGCACCTACCGCTACCGCGGCCATTCCATGTCCGACCCCGCCAAGTATCGCACCCGCGAGGAGGTGGACGCGATGCGGCGCGAGCACGACGCGATCGAGCAGGTGCGCCGCGCGCTGCTGGAGCTGGGCGTGGAGGAGGCGGTGCTCAAGAACACCGACGACGAGATCAAGCGGCTGGTCGCGGAGGCGGCGCAGTTCGCGCAGGACAGCCCGGAGCCCGACCCGTCCGAACTCTGGACCGACATCCTGGTGGAGGCCTGAAGGCTTATGTCGACGCAGGTTCTGATGCCGGCGCTGTCGCCGACCATGACGGAAGGCAAGCTGGCGCGCTGGCTGAAGAAGGTGGGCGACCCGGTATCCGCCGGTGACGTCATCGCCGAGATCGAGACCGACAAGGCGACCATGGAGGTCGAGGCGGTGGACGAGGGCATCCTCGGCCGCATCCTGGTCGCGGAAGGCACCGACGGGGTGGCGGTGAACGCGCCGATCGCGGTGCTATTGGCCGCCGGCGAGGACGCGTCGAGCGCGCCCGTACCCACGGCGGAAGCGCCGGCGATGCCCAAGGTCGCGGCCGAGGGCATGGAGCCCAAGGAGATCGCCGACCGCGCCTCCGCGGCCAAGACGCCCGAGCTGGCACGGCCGTCGCCTGAGCGCGACTGGGGGCCGACCGCGTCGGTCACGGTGCGCGAAGCGCTGCGCGACGCCATGGCGCTGGAGATGCGCGCCGACGACGACGTGTTCCTGATGGGCGAGGAGGTCGCGGAGTACCAGGGCGCCTACAAGGTCAGCCAAGGGCTGCTGGACGAGTTCGGGGCCAGGCGGGTGATCGACACGCCGATCACCGAGCACGGCTTCACCGGCATGGCGGTGGGTGCGGCGCTCACGGGGCTCAAGCCGATCGTCGAGTTCATGACCTTCAACTTCGCCATGCAGGCGATCGACCAGGTGATCAACTCAGCCGCCAAGACGCTCTACATGAGCGGCGGCCAGATGGGCTGTCCGATCGTGTTCCGGGGGCCCAACGGCGCCGCGTCGCGCGTCGGCGCGCAGCATTCGCAGTGCTACGCCAGCTGGTACGCCCACGTGCCGGGGCTCAAGGTGGTGGCGCCGTATTCTGCCGCCGACGCCAAGGGGCTGCTCAGGGCGGCGATACGTGATCCGAACCCGATCATCTTCCTTGAGAACGAGATCCTGTACGGGCAGAGCTTCGAGTGCCCGACCGATCCGGATTTCGTGCTGCCGATCGGCAAGGCCAAGGTCGAGCGCGCCGGCACCGCCGTCACCATCGTGGCCTTTTCCATCATGGTGGGCGTGGCGCTGAAGGCGGCGGAGATCCTGGCGGAGCAGGGGATCGAGGCGGAGGTGATCAACCTGCGCAGCCTGCGCCCGCTCGACACCGCCACCATCGTCGAGAGCGTGAAGAAGACCCAGCACCTGGTCACGGTGGAGGAAGGCTGGCCCTTCGCCGGCATCGGTGCCGAGGTGGTGATGCAGATCGTCGAGCACGCGTTCGACTGGCTCGACGCCCCACCGATGCGCGTGCACGGGCTGGACGTGCCGCTGCCCTACGCCGCCAACCTGGAGAAGCTCGCCCTGCCGCAGCCGGACTGGGTGGTCGATGCCGTGAAGAAGCTGGTCTGAGGCCGCACCGATGTCCGTGAATATCCTCATGCCGGCGCTGTCGCCGACCATGACCGAAGGCACGCTTGCGCGCTGGCTGAAGAAGGAAGGCGACCCGGTCGCGTCCGGCGACGTCATCGCCGAGATCGAGACCGACAAGGCGACCATGGAGGTCGAGGCGGTGGACGAGGGCATCCTTGGCCGCATCCTGGTCGCCGACGGCACCGAGGGGGTGAAGGTCAACGCCCCGATCGGCATCCTGGTCAGCGACGGCGAGGCGGTGCCGGACGCGGTCGATGGTGGCGCGAAGACGGCGGCGCCGAAGCAGGCGGCGGAGCCGACCAGCCAGGGGTCGGAGCCGCCTGCCGCGGTCCATCCGGCGCCGGCCGCCGCTCCACCTGACGCGTCGGCTCCGGCCGGAACCAGCGACAGCGGCAGCCGCGTGTTCGCCTCGCCGCTGGCACGCCGGCTGGCGCGGGAAGCCGGGCTGGCGTTGTCGTCGATCAAGGGCTCGGGACCGAACAACCGCATCATCCGCGCCGACGTGGAAGCGGCACGCGCCGCGCCGCCGCAGCCAGCGGCGAAGCAGGTGTCTTTGGCACCGGTTCCAGTTGCCGTGTCGTCCCAGGCCGGCGCGCCACCCCAGGCATCGGCCCCGGTTCCGGTGCGCCCGACGCCGGTGCCGATCACGGCGCCGCACCGGGTGGTGCCGAACTCCAACATTCGCCGCGTGATCGCGCGACGATTGTCGGAGTCCAAGCAGTTCGTGCCGCACTTCTACGTATCGATCGACGTGGAGATGGACGCGCTTCTGGCGCTGCGCGGCCAGCTCAACCACGCGTCGCCGGAAGGGGCGGGCTCGTTCAAGCTGTCGGTCAACGACATGCTGATCAAGGCCTGCGCCGTCACCCTGGTGCGCGTGCCCAAGGTCAACGCCAGCTACACCGACGAGGCGATCATCGAGTACGAGGATGTGGACATCTCGGTGGCGGTGTCGATCCCGGACGGGCTGATCACGCCGATCGTGCGCTCGGCCGAGAAGAAGTCGCTGGCACAGATCAGCACCGAGGCGCGCGGCCTGATCGCCCGGGCGCGCGAGGGGAAGCTGCGTCCGGAGGAGTTCCAGGGCGGCGGGTTCTCGATCTCCAACATGGGCATGTTCGGGGTCAAGCAGTTCTCCGCCATCCTGAACCCGCCGCAGGCCGGCATCCTGGCGGTCAGCGCCAGCGAGAAGCGGCCGGTGGTGCGCGGGGGCAAGGACGGCGACCGCATCGAGATTGCCAACGTGATGACCGCGACCCTGTCCGTGGACCACCGCGCGGTGGATGGCGCGCTGGCGGCGCAATGGGTGTCGGTGTTCAAGAGCGTGGTCGAGAACCCGCTGAGCCTGGTGATCTGAGACAATGGCCGAAACAGAGTTCGACCTGATCGTCATAGGCGGCGGGCCCGGCGGCTATGTCGCCGCGATCCGCGGTGCACAGCTCAAGATGAAGGTCGCGGTGGTCGAAAGCACCCATCTCGGTGGCATCTGCCTGAACTGGGGCTGCATCCCGACCAAGACGCTGCTGCGCTCGTCCGAGATCAACCACCTGCTGCACAACCTGGGCGAGTTCGGCTTCGCCGCGGACAACATCCGCTACGACCTGGACAAGGTGGTCAAAAGGTCGCGCGGCGTGGCCAAGCAGCTGTCGTCCGGCATCGGCCACCTGCTTCGCAAGAACAAGGTCGCGGTGTTCGACGGGCACGGCGCGCTGGACGGCACCGACGGCGGGAAGCGCAAGGTCGTGGTGACCAAGAACGGCGCTGCGGTCGCGAACCTGACGGCGCCGCACGTGATCCTCGCCACCGGCTCGCGGGCACGCGTGCTGCCTGGGCTGGAGCCGGGCGAGCTGGTCTGGTCGTATCGCGAGGCGATGGTGCCGAAGTTGATGCCCAGGCGCCTGCTGGTGATCGGTTCCGGCGCCATCGGCATCGAGTTCGCGAGCTTCTACCGCAACATGGGCGCGGAAGTGACAGTGGTGGAGGTGGTAGACCGCATCCTGCCCGCCGAGGACGTCGAGATCGCCACCTTCGCGCGCAAGGCGTTCGAGAAGCAGGGCATCCGCATCCTCACCGGCGCCAAGATCGGCACGCCCACGCGGAACGAGAACAGCGTCACCATCTCGATCGAGGCGGACGGCAAGAGCGAGACGCTGGAGTTCGACCGCGTCATCTCTGCGGTCGGCATCGTCAGCAACGTCGAGAACATCGGGCTTGAAGGCACCGGGGTGGTGGTCGAGAAGGGCCGCGTGGCGATCGACGCGTTCTGCCGCACCGCGGAGCCCGGCGTGTATGCGATCGGCGACCTGGCCGGCGCCCCCTGGCTCGCGCACAAGGCGAGCCACGAGGGCGTGCTGTGCGTGGAGAAGATCGCAGGGCTCGACGTGCACCCGATCGACTGGACCAACATCCCGGGCTGCACCTATTGCCGCCCGCAGGTGGCGAGCGTCGGCTGGACCGAGGCCAGGGCGCGTGCGGAAGGGCGCGAGATACGTGTCGGCCGGTTCCCCTTCATCGGCAACGGCAAGGCGATCGCCATGAACGAGCCGGAGGGCATGGCCAAGACCGTGTTCGACGCACACACCGGCGAGCTGCTCGGCGCGCATCTGGTCGGCGCGGAGGTCACGGAGATGATCCAGGGCTTCGCGATCGCCCGTACGCTGGAAACCACCGAGCAGGAGCTGATGCACACGGTGTTCCCGCATCCGACCGTCAGCGAGACCATGCATGAGTCGGTGCTCGACGCCTGGGGGCAGGCGATCCACTTCTGAGGGCGCTGGCCGGAGCGGCGCCGGCCTTGGACGGCGTCGTGCTTGACGCCCATCGGGCGGGGCGCCACCTGTGGAACAACGGTTCCTTCCCGAGCGGATGCCACCAGCCCCATGTCCACCCGACTGCTGATCGACCACCGGAGCGGGAACGCCGTGCCGTCACCGCGCCATCCGGAAAAGGCGCACCGTCCCGACAACCCCATCCTGCGCAAGCCGGATTGGATCCGGGTCAAGGCGCCGACGCATCCGGTCTACCACGAAACGCGCACGTTGATGCGCGACAAGAAGCTGGTCACGGTGTGCGAGGAGGCCGCCTGCCCCAACATCGGCGAGTGCTGGTCGCAGCGCCACGCCACCATGATGATCATGGGCGAGATCTGCACCCGCGCCTGCGCCTTCTGCAACGTGCGCACCGGGCAGCCGGAGGCGCTGGACGCGGGCGAGCCGGAACGTGTGGCGGACGCGGTGGCGGTGCTGGGGTTGCGCCACGTGGTGATCACCTCCGTGGATCGCGACGACCTTTTTGACGGCGGGGCAGCGCATTTCGCCGCGGTGATCGGCGCGATCCGTGCGGCCTCGCCCGGCACCACCATTGAGATCCTCACCCCGGACTTCCTGCGCAAGCCCGGCGCGCTGGAGGTGGTGGTGGCCGCCCGCCCGGACGTGTTCAACCACAACCTGGAAACGGTGCCGCGGCTGTATGCCACCATCCGGCCGGGAGCGCGCTACTACCAGTCGATGCGCCTGCTCGACCGGGTCAAGCAGCTGGACCCGGCGATCTTCACCAAGTCCGGCATGATGGTGGGCCTGGGCGAGGGCCGGCCCGAGGTGCTGCAGGTGATGGACGACCTGCGCGTGGCCGAGGTCGATTTCCTCACCCTCGGCCAATACCTGCAGCCCAGCGTGAAGCACGCCGCCGTGGACCGGTTCGTGACGCCGGACGAGTTCGCCGACTATGCCTCGATGGCGCGCGCCAAGGGGTTCCTGCAGGTGAGTGCGACGCCGCTGACCCGGTCGTCCTACCATGCCGATGCCGATTTCGCCGCACTTCGGGACGCGCGCGCGGCACGCCTGGCGGCCTCGCGCGTAGCATCCTGATGCCGACCCACGCAGAACGCCGCCTGATCCCCTACACCGCCGAACAGCTGTTCGACATGGTGGCCGACGTGGGTCGCTATCCGGAGTTCCTGCCTTGGTGCACCGGTGCCCGCGTGCGCAGCCATACCGATACCGAGCTCGTGGCGGACATGAGCATCGGCTTTGGACCGTTCCGGGAAACCTTCACCAGCCGGGTCGCGCTGGACCGGCCGCGCACGGTGCGCGTGCGCTACGAGAAGGGCCCGTTCCGCTACCTCAACAACGTGTGGACCTTCACCCCCGACCCGCGCGGCTGCCTGGTCGATTTCTTTGTCGAGTTCGAGTTCCGCTCGCGCCTGTTGCAGGCGGCGATCGGCGTGGTGTTCAACGAGGCGGTCAGGCTGATGGTGGGCGCCTTCCTGAAGCGCGCGCGCGACATCTATGGTCCACCCGCACGTCCGGCGGCGCCTGCGGCGTCACCTGCCGTCGCCGCGGATCCGGCACCCGCCGGCTGATTTTTCACGCCGATGTCCCGGTTTATCCGACTGTGGCGCAACTGCCACGGCGAGTGTTCGTTGCTCGGTCGTGTCGGAGCGTCTGCCGACGACGCTTTCCCGTTGCCTCAAGCTCTGTCGGTCGTGACAGAAAAGGAACATCCATGAAGTCGCTCCTGAGTGCCTCCCTCTGCACGGCTGCCCTGGCCTTCGCCGTTCCTGCCATGGCCCAGACCGACACCAGCAAGCCCATGCACATGCACCATCACCACCACCATTCGAGCCGCATGGACCACATGCAGGGCCCGAAGACCCGTTCCAAGCGGGCAGGCGACCCGACCACCGAGGATCTGAACGCGAAGAGCCTCGCTGCCGCGCGTGGCGGCAATGCCCCGGCCACCGGCGACAGCACCATGCCGATGAGCACGCCGTCCTCCAGCACCGCTCCAGGAACCGGCATGTCGGCGCCGTCCGGCTCGGGCATGGCAGCGCCGTCCGGCTCGGGCATGTCGGCGCCGTCCAGCATGCCGCCGGCAGGTGGGGCGCCGTCCTCGGGCAGCACCGGAAC
>CAXTCK010000025.1:15507-27481 GCA_964242425.1 uncultured Acetobacteraceae bacterium
CGCCGTCCAGCATGCCGCCGGCAGGTGGGGCGCCGTCCTCGGGCAGCACCGGAACCACCACCCCGTCGAACGCACCGGGCGGGCAGTAAGTCCTCATCCGGGGGGCCGGTTGCAGCCGGCCCCCATCGCTCACGAAACGTTCATCGTCGATTAAGCTTTTCCTGATCAACTATGTGTGTTCGAGGCCTTCGGCCGGGAACTCATAACCAGTCGGGTTGACCCCGACGTCGTCAGGAAAGCGATCCAGATGCGTATGGTCCTCAACATCAGCGCTGTCCTAGTCTGCGGCGCCCTTGCTGGTCTGTCCTCCCTGGCGCAGTCGGTGCCGTCGCGCGCCGCCTCGGTGACGACCACGTTGCCGAGCATATTGTCGCGGCAGGCCGATCCCAACGATGTCCCGGTGCGGCACGTAGCCGGCAGCGTCGAGGCGCATTTCGCCGCCGCCAACACCACCCATGACGGCCACCTGACGCGGCAGCAAGCGGAGCTGGCGGACTGGCCGCGCGTGGCCAAGCATTTCAGCGAGATCGACACCGACAACAAGGGCTGGATCAGCGCCGAGCAGATCCACGCCTTCAACCGGTCGCACCACAAGCACCGCGTCGCCTAGCTTCGTCTTCCATCAACCGGCAGGCAGGGCGCTTTCCAGCAGGTCCAGCGCGCGGCGGACGGATGCCTCCCGCACCTCGCGCCGGTCTCCCGGCAGGATGGCGTGCTCGGTCCGGGGCGGGTGCCCGTTGCGCGCCAGCCCGAACCAGACCAGCCCGAGGGGCTTGGTTGCGGTCGCGCCGCCGGGCCCGGCGATCCCGGTGATGGACACCGCCAGGTCGGCTCCGCTTCGTGCCAACGCGCCTTCCGCCATGGCCGCCGCGACCTCCCGGCTGACCGCCCCGACCCGGTCCAGCAGGATGATCTCCACCCCCAGCAGCCTGTGCTTCATCTCGTTGGAGTAGGTCACGAACCCGCCCTGCACCACGTCGGACGAGCCGGGATGGTGCGTTAGCGCCGCCGTCACCAGACCCCCGGTGCAGCTTTCGGCGGTGACGACGCGAAGCGAGGCGGCCTTCAACCGATGCAGCAGCCGCTTCGCGCGTTCCAGCGTGTCCTCGTCGATCATCGGCTCCATCCCAGCACCCAACGCGCCATGAGCAACAACGCCGCCCCTGCGACGCCGGCGACGATGTCGTCGCCCATCACGCCCAGCGCGTCATGGCGGCGGTCGAGGCGGCCGATCGGGCCGGGCTTGCCGATGTCGAGCACGCGGAACACCACGAAGGCCGCTCCCAGCCCGATCGCGAGGTGGGTCCCGTGCAGCGCCGGCAGGCGCGGCAAGCCGACCAGCCCGAGCAGCGTGATCCACAGCCCCGCCACCTCGTCGATCACGATCCAGCCATGGTCGGCGCCGCCGCCGGCCCGCTGCACCACGACGATGCCACCGACGCTCGCCACCAGGATGGCGGCGCACAACAGCCAGGGCGCCTGGAGCAGCGCCCAGCCAAATGGCAACGCCGCCAGGGTTCCCGCCGTGCCCGGCGCGCGCGGCGCGAAGCCGACGCCGCCGAAGCTTGCCGCCAGCCGCGCCCAGCGCGACCCGTTCATGCGCCTGAGGCCGGTCCGGCGCGATAGATCACCGCGTTCTCCATCACCCGCTGCACGTAGTTGCGGGTTTCGGCATAGGGGATCTCCTCGATCCAATCGATCATGCCGTCCTGGCGGTCGACCCCCGGGGCTGGCGCCCGCGCCGGATCGTTCGCCGCCAGCCACCGGTCGACCCGGTGCGGCCCGGCGTTGTAGGCCGCCACCGCATACGGCACCACGCCGCCGAATCGAGCCAGCAGGGTGGCGAGATAGGTGGTTCCCAGCGTCATGTTGGCGTCCGGCTCGAAAAGCATTGCGCCGCTTGCGGCGAGGTCCGGCCGCCCTGCGGCGCGCGCGGTGTCGCGGGCGGTGCCAGGGGTGAGCTGCATCAGGCCGCGTGCCCCGGCCGGACTGGCAGCCTGCGGATCGAAGCTGCTTTCCTGCCGCATCACCGCCAGCGCCAGTCCCGGCGGCAGGTTGACGGCCGGCGGGGTGAACGGTTCCGGCCAGCCGGATTGCCGCAGCACCAGGCCATGCCGGCCAGCGGCACGCGCGATCGCCACCGCCACCTCCGGCAGGCCGAGCCGGTCGGCCAGGGAAGCGGCCAGGGCGTGCGCGGTGTCGGTGGTCGCCATCGCGTCGAGGCGGAGCAGAAAGGCGCGTGCGTGCCTGCGGTCGTTCCAGGCCACCAGCAGCTCCGCGGCCCGTGCCAGTTCCAGCCCGGTGAACCGGATCGCTTCCGCCTGCGTCCAGGACGGATCGTGCAGCTGCCGAAGACGGTCGGCGACCGGATCCGCGTCGGACGCCGCGAGCGTCGCCGGGCCGGGCGCTTGCGGCTGTAGCCGGGCGGCCGCCAGCTGCCCGTAGAAGGTGGTCGGGTAGGCCACGGCCTGTGTGAACGCCGCCGTGGCTCCGGACGTGTCGCCGCGCGCCGAACGCGCCCGCCCGGTCCAGTAGGCGCCGCGGCTGCGTGTGATCACGGCGGCCGCGGCCTGCAACGGGGCGAACCGTGCCTCGGCGCCAGCCGGGTCGTGCAGGCGCCGCAACGCGATCCACCCGGCCAGGAAATCGGAGTCGAACTGCGGTCCCGGCTCGACCTGCATCCGGTCGTCCGCCACCGCGAACGCGTCGGCATCGCGGTTCCGATCCAGAAGGTTGCGGGACAAGGCGTCGCGCTCGGTCCAGAACGCCGCCAGCCGGTCCTGGCCGATCCGCGCTTCCGCCGCCGTCCCCTCGCCGTGCCAAAGCGATACGGCGTCGTCGATGCGGTCGTTGCGGCGCAGCCAGCGTGCCCGCTCAAGCACCAGCACCGGATCGCGCGCGTCGTCGGCCGGGAGCGACGCCGCGATCGAGTCGGCGTCCGGAGCGTTGCGCCGCAGCGCGAGCCGGGCGGCGGCCAGGGGCTGCCGGGGCGACGGCAGAAGCAACAGGGTGCGGCCGGCTGCCTCGGTGTTGCCGGCCCACTCGAGTCGGTCGAAGCGGCGCTGCTGGTCGTCCGCCGTCAGGAAACGCCCCCAGACGCGAAGAAACGCCGCCGCCTGGTCCGGTCCGTCGATGCCGCGCACCCAGGCGGCGCGTGCCGTGGCCACCAGTGCCGGCGGCACCGCGTCCGGCAGCCCGGCGGTGGGTCCGGCGGCGAAGGAAGGAAAGATCCCGGCGCAGCGAAGCAGGGACGCGGCGGAACCGGCGCCCAGGCTGCCACCCAGGCTGGCGCACGCAGCGCCGAGTGCCGCCGGGTCGGTTTCCGCAGCCACCGCCTGGTCCAGCCGCTGTTCCAGCAACGCGCGGTTCGGCCAGGTGGGGTTCTGCGCCAGGAACCGGGCGATCTCGTCGGCCGAACCGCCGCCGGGCATGAGCAGGCGCAGGTAGATCGACAATCGCGCCGCCACCGGGTCGTCCCGGTCCGCCGCCGCGTCGCGCGCCACGGCGGTGGGAGCCGCCTGCGCCGCCATCCGCACCCCGGTGGCTGCGGGCGTGGTGCTGCCGGCACAGCCGGTCAGCGGGAGGACGATCGCGAGCAGCAGGCCGCGCCGTGTCCGCGCATCGGCTCCGGGTGGCGTCGGAAGGCGGAAGCGGACTGTCATCGGGATCGGATCTCATCATCCCGCGAACCGGTGCGCGCGGCAAGAGCAGGCCTGTTCCAGCCCGGGCCAAGCTGGTCTAGAACAAACGCCGTCGCCTGCCGGCCGAACCGCCAAGGCAGACGGATCCGGCCGAACGCCGTCGGACTGGAGCAGACCATGTTCAAGGGCTCTATGGTTGCCCTTCTTACTCCCATGCAGCCGGACGGCGCCCTGGACGAGGACGCGTTCGCGCGGCTGATCGGGTGGCAGATCGAGGCCGGCACCAGCGCGATCGTGCCCACCGGCACCACCGGGGAAAGCCCGACCCTGACGCACGAGGAGCATCGGCGGCTGATCGAGCTCGCGGTGCGCACCGGGTCGGGCCGCGTTCCCGTGCTGGCCGGAACCGGGTCCAACAGCACCGCGGAGGCCATCGCCACCACCCGCCACGCCAGGCAGGCCGGGGTGGACGGCGCCCTGGTGGTGACGCCGTACTACAACAAGCCGACGCAGGACGGGCTCTACCGGCACTACATGGCAATCGCGGACGCGGTGGATCTGCCGATCGTGATCTACAACATCCCCGGACGCAGCGTGATCGACATGAGCGTCGAGACCATGGCGCGGCTGGCGCGGCATCCCAACATCGTGGGGGTGAAGGATTCGACCGCCAACCTGCTTCGTCCGCTGCAGATCCGCCGCGCCGCCGGCGCGGACTTCTGCCAGCTGTCCGGCGAGGACGGCACAGCACTCGCGTTCAACGCCGCCGGCGGATCGGGCTGCATCAGCGTGACCGCCAACGTGGCGCCCGCCTTGTGCGCCGCCATGCAGGCATCATGGGACCGCGGCGACGTCGGGGCTGCGATGGCGATGCAGGACAGGCTGCTGCCGCTGCACGACGCTTTGTTCCTGGAAAGCAACCCGGCGCCGGTGAAGTATGCGGCCAGCCTGCTGGACCGGGCGGGCGAGTTCTGCCGGCTACCGCTGGCGCCCTTGCGCGACGAGACGCGCGCCGCGGTGCGGGCGGCGATGGAGGAGGTCGGCCTGCTCGGCTGACGCACCCATGGCAAAGGACAAGAAGAAGAGCGGGATGATCTCGCACGGCATCGCGGCGCAGAACCGCAAGGGCCGGTTCGACTACACCATCAAGGAAACGGTGGAAGCCGGGATCGTGCTCAAGGGGCCGGAGGTCAAGAGCCTGCGGCTGGGACGCGCCACCCTGACCGAAGCCTACGCCGCCGAACGCGACGGGGCGGTGTGGATGTTCAACTGCTACATCCCCGAATACCAGGGCGGGGTGCTGTCGCGGTTCGAGCCCAAGGCGCCGCGCAAGCTGCTGCTTCACCACAAGCAGATCGACAAGATGCTGGGCGAGGTGAAGAAGAGCGGCTACACGCTGGTGCCGCTCGACATCCACTTCAACGAGAAGGGCGTCGCCAAGGTGACGCTTGGCGTGGGCGAAGGGCGCAAGAACGCGGACAAGCGGCACGCCATCGCCGCGCGCGACTGGCAGCGCGACAAGGCGAGGTTGCTGCGCAATCGGGGCTGACGATCCTCCTGCTGATGCGGGCTGGATCCTCTCACCATCGCGTTGGAACGGAACCCGCGGCCCGGCTGGCTGGTTTGGTTCGCGACGTTGCTATCCGGCAGCGTGCATCAACCCAGCAGGATCCATCCATGCCGCAGTTCGACGCCACCATCAAGCACTTCAAGGACGGCGTGAAGGGCTTCACCATCAGCGCCGCGACCAAGAACATCGAGGGCTGGGAAGAAACCCTGGGCAAGCTCGACGCGCCAGGCGTCAAGGGCATCATCCGTGATCTTGAAAGCCTGAAGAAGCATCTGCATGCCAAGGAACTCGACGGCGAAGCGATCCGGAAGCTGATCGCCAAGCTCGGCAAGGAGACCGTGACCATTGCCGGCAAGGCAGACAGCAAGAACGCCGACAAGGTGCGTGCGCTCGGCGAGGCGCTGACGCAGGCATCTGAAACCACCGAGCCTGCAGCAGCGTAGGCTTCCTGCGAGCATTCCGGGTCCGGATGCATGCCATCCGGACCTGTTCCGACACGGTTTGCCGAGCGTAGGAGCTGCGGTGCTCGGCAGGAGGACCGGCAGATGAACTTCGTACAGTACCACCTCGGCATCGAGACGACGCTGCCAGGCGAGACGGAGACGATCGACAGTATCGTCACCTCCATGCAGAACGAGACCGTCAAGGTCGCGGCCGGCGAGACCGGCCGGACGGTGCGGGCATCGCACGCCAAGACCAGCGGCGTGCTCAAGGGCACGCTCATGGTCCACGCCGGGCTGACACCGGCACTCCGGCAAGGGCTGTTCGCGCAACCGGGGTTGTACCCGGCGCTGGCACGTCTGGCGCAAGGTCCGGGAGAACACCTGTCCGACCGGATCTCCACCCACCGAGGACTGTCGCTGAAGCTGTTCGGCGTCGGAGGCCCGAAGATCGACGGCCACGCGGAGGATACGCAGGATTTCGTTCTGGCCACCGGTGCGGTGTTTCCGGACGCCGACGCGGCCGCCTTTCTCAAGAGCATGCGCCAGATCGAGGCGGTTTCCGGCGGTCACGAGGCGCTCAAGACGGCCGTGTCGACCACCGCGCGCACCTTGAACGCAGCCGCCAAGGCGGTGACGGGGAATGACATCCCCCGGCTGGATTTTTTCGGCCACGCGCCGCTGCATCCGCTCGCGGAAAGCTACCACAGCCAGGCGGCGATCCGGTATGGCGACCACGTCGCCAAGATCGCCCTGTTCCCGGTTTCGGCGGAGCAGGCGGCGCGGTCGAGCGAGATCCTGGATCCGAGCGCTGATCCCGACGTGTTCCGCAATGCGACGGGGTCCTACTTCCGCAACCATGATGCGGTGTTCGAGTTGCGTGTGCAGCTCTGCACCGATCTCGACTCAATGCCGATCGAGGACGCATCGGTGTTGTGGTCCGAGCAGGACAGCCCGTATGTCACCGTCGCCACCCTGACCCTGCCGCGGCAGGACGCCTTGTCCCCGGCGCGGGTAAACTTCGTTGAGAACCGAATGAGCTTCCGTCCGGGTCATTCGCTCGAGACGCACCGGCCTCTGGGTTCGCTCATGCGGGCCAGGCTTGGCGTTTATCCGGCGCTGGCGGCGTTCCGGATGGCGCAGGGCAGGGCAGCGGCAACAGAGCCGCATATGTTGGAAGAAGTGCCGGACTAGGCATTTCCGTTGACAGCGTCAGTCTGACGCGCATTTGTTGTTCCGGGCTGATTGCCCATACCTTGGAGTGAGAGAGCGCCTGGAACAGTCTTGTTTGTCATTACCGACATCGCGACGCATTCGACGTTGCGACGCGTGTCCGGATCTCATGGTCTTTCCGCACCGCTTTGTTGAACCACATCACTGATGACACCGCGTGAGCAGGTCATGTTCGACAGCAAAGCCCTAAGGAAGGCATCCGGTCCTCGTGGAACCGGATGCGTCAGTTTCCTCGACCGTCGCCGCCAGCAGCGCATCACGACTATCTAGTGGCAAGGCGACGGCTTCGCGATCAGGTCTTGTGTTTGGTTCGTTTCTACACAGCCTTGTCGACGTCGACGGCAACGGATGTTCAATCCGCAACCACCGTGCCGCTCCACATGCTGAACCAGGCGGTCGGGTAGTTCTTGCGGGTCGCGGTGCAGATCACGGGAACGCCCGATCCGTTTCCGGCGGTCTCGTTGGCCTTTCTTCCATCGGTCGCGTAAAGCTGCTGCCCGGCAGTGCACTTCGTCGGAAGGTTCGCCGTTGCGAACACGCCAGGCTGCACGGCTCCCGCAGCCTTCATGTTGCCCGCGCCGTCGACGTGGAACTCGTCGGTGCTTCCGTTCCACCACTGCGCCATGTAGTTCCAGCCGCTGCCGTTGAGGCTGTAGCCGACCGCGACACCGTTGCTGGGCTTCAGGGCCAGGTTGTAGTTCGAGCCGTAGATCTGGTTGCCGACGTTGATCACGCCCACTTGGACGTCAAGCATGGCGCCCACGACACCATTTCCCGATGTGATGGGCGGCTGGATCGTGACTGTTCCTTCCATCACGTTCGCAAATCCCAGGCCTGTTGCGGTCACCTGGCCGAGGTAGGCGGACGTATCGGAATTTGCGCCGCCCTGGAATATTGTCGAGTAAACGCCGTCCTCTTCGCCTACGGCGGCCTTGTTGTCCCACCAGTCCGCCTTGTTCATGTTGATGGCCAGGCCGACCTGGGCGTGTCCCGGACCATTGATGCCGGCGCCGACGATGCCCGCGTTGATCGTGGAAGCGGCCTGGAAGCCAGTGCTTGTCAGGTTGACACTCATGCTCGTCGGCCCGGCGGCCTGCGCCAATGCCGGAACTATAGAAACAGCAAACGTCGCTGCTGTGATAAGGAGATTTCGCATGGTTCCACTCCAAGAAAGCGAGGTGACAAACTCGTTGTCGACGTGGAACGGAATACGATCGTTTCAGCTACCAAACAATCGTTAAATTATCGTGAGTCGACGGCAGGCACTTGGTTTTGGCCGTCGCTGCAGGGACATGTCGTGCCGCTGGATGAGCAGGCGGCAGAACCGATATCAGGACGTTACGATATCAAATCGTCCGAATCTCCGGCCTCTGGCAAGGTCCATTATCTGACACCGTGTGAAAAACGCGACGCTGCCTGCGTGCCGAAGCGCTGAGCGACAGGCTGCCGTCGTCTCGGAAACGGTTCGCCGTGGCTGACCCCTGGGACAACATGGCGTCGTAAATATCCGTCCGCGGCCCGCTGTGCTGACCGCGTTTCATGGTCTGCTTCTCGTTGTTGAACGGTGTGCATCATGTGCGGGCCATGAGGCGCGGTGTGTCCGCCCATCAGGTTGTCAAATCACTCCAACGTGAGGAGCGGCGGCTTAAATTCTGGATGACAGCGCGACCGTGCATACAACTCAGTGATCACAAACTTGTGATCGAGCTGACCGCTCCGAGAACATCCTGATGCCGTCCCCGGGGGCACCCGGCCGAGGCTGCGATCCTGATCGACGCCAGGACTGCGAGGCATCGGGCGATCAGCGGGGGCGTGGCGACGCACCAGCACCTCGCGACCATCCGGCCGATGGCGGGCTAGCCACCGTGGTGGGACCAGGACGTGGCACACGAAAATCGGCAGCACGGAGCCCGGCGGTGATCCTCGCGATCCTGTGCCGCGGCCAGGATCGGGAACACGCTGCGGCTCGTGCCGCCGGTCGGCCCGAGAGCGTCGACCCGAGCCGATCTGCCGGACCGCCGTCAACCCTTCCGATCGTCTGGCCGGTCGCGCGGTCGTCGATCGCCTCAGGATGCCAGGCGGTCTCGCAGCCCGGCCACCACCGCCTCGAACATCTCCGTCGTCAGAAGCCTCGTGTTCGTATTGTAGCGCGACACGTGGTAGCTGTCGGCCAGAAGCAGCCCGTCGGGCAGGGTCAGCACCTGGCCGTGCCTGAAGGGTTGGCGCGACACCGGCAGGCCGAACGCGCGCAGCACCGCGTTGTGCGCCACCACGCCGAGCGCCAGCACCGCGCGCCTGGCGGTCATGGCGTCCAGCTCTGCCCGCAGAAAGCCGTTGCAGGTGCGTATCTCCGCCGGCAACGGCAGGTTGCCCGGCGGCACGCAGCGCACCGCGTTCACGATCCGGGCATGGGGCAGGGAAAGCCCGTCCCCGGCATCAGCGCCGTAGCGGCCCTGGGCGAAGCCGAACCGGATCAGGGTCTCGTAGAGCAGCACCCCGGCATAGTCGCCGGTGAACGGCCGGCCGGTGCGGTTGGCGCCGCGCACGCCAGGCGCCAGCCCCACCACCAGCAGCCCGGCGCCGCGGTTGCCCCAGCTCGGCACCGGAGCGTTCCACCAGTCCGGCTGCGCCGCCCGGTTCGCGGCGCGGTATTCCGCGAGGCGCGGGCAGAGCGGGCAGTCGTGCGGCGGCTCGGCCGCATCCGGAGACACGCCAGCCCCCGTCGTTCCCGCCGCCATGACAGCACTCCGTTCCCGCTCGTTCCGTTCTTCCTGGCAGCCGGAACGCACCCGGTCCAGGGCCGGCGGGACGGACGGATGGGCGGTCGGGCGGGCGGTCAGACCACCTCGTCCGGCTCGGCTGCCGCGTCGGCCGTCACGGCGCGGGACGCATGGCGATGCCGGGGCTCGGTCTGGCGCCGGGTGAACTCCGGCGCGATGTCGAGCAGCTCCAGGAACTGGTCGGCCTGCCGGCGCAGCTCGTCGCCCACCATCACCGGCACGGTGCGAAGCGACGATACCACCGACACCTTGACCCCTTGGCGCTGCACCGCCTCCACCAGGCGGCGGAAGTCGGCGTCGCCGCTGAACAGCACCGCATGGTCCATGCGCGGCGCCAGCTCGAGCATGTCGATCGCCAGCTCGATGTCCATGTTGCCCTTGATCCGTCGGCGCCCGTTGTTGTCGGTGAACTCGCGCGCCGCCTTTGTCACCAGGGTGTAGCCGTTATAGGCCAGCCAGTCGGTCAGCGGCTTGAGCGGGGAGTACTCCTCGCTGTCGAGCACGGCCGAGTAGTAGTACGCGCGTATCACGTTGCAGCGGGCGCGGAAGAAGCCGAGCAGGTTGCGGTAGTCGACATCGAAGCCGAGGTTGCGGGACGCGGAGTAAAGGTTGGCGCCGTCGATGAAGAGACAAACGCGCTCGTCCTGCCGGAAGATCATGATGCCGTGCTCCTGGCCGTGTTTCCCTGGGGTGCGGCGCTCGAGCGCGCCGTCTTCCCTCCGTTCGCGTTGCCGGCGATGATCCTGGTCGCGGTTGGCGCCAACCTGTCCGGTGCGAACGGCAAGACACCCTATCAATCCTGCACGGACGCGGTCGAGGCGCTGCGGCGCCTGCCTGGCCTCGCGGTGATCACGGTGTCGCGCTGGTACCGCTCCGCACCCGTGCCGCGTGCGGTCCAGCCCGATTACGTGAACGGGATGGTCCGGCTGCATCCCGGGCCCGGATGCGGGCAGCCCGATCCGGCCTGGCTGCTGTCGGCGCTGCACGAGGTCGAGGCGGCGCAGGGCCGGGTGCGCAGCGTTGCCGACGCGCCTCGCACCCTCGACCTCGACCTTGTCGCCATGGGCGAGGGGGGACGGATGCTCCGAAGCGCTCCGGATCCGGTGCTGCCCCATCCGCGCGCCCACGCACGCGCCTTCGTGCTTCTGCCGTTGCGCGACGTGGCGCCGGACTGGGTGCATCCCCACACCGGCCAGGACCTCCGGGCGATGATCGCGTCGCTGCCGGAAGCCGAGCTGTCGCCGGACGCGATCTCGCCGCTGCCGTGAAGGCGTTGCCCCCTCCCATGGTGGCCTTGCCATGGCGGCCTTGCTATGACGGCCTTGCTATGACGACTGGGGCTCGCTATCTCGAGCTGTTCCACACCGATGACATTACGGAGGCTGGCCGCATGGCGCGCGTCACCGTCGAAGACTGCGTTGAACGTATTCCCAACCGTTTCGAGCTTGTGCTGCTCGCGGCGCAGCGTGCGCGCAACCTGAGCCGCGGCGAGGAGCTGACTCTCGACCGCGACAACGACAAGAACCCGGTGGTCGCCCTGCGGGAGATCGCCGACGAGACCGTCGACCTGGATCGCCTGCACAGTGATCTGGTGAAATCCCTGGCCCGTGCGCCGGAGCCTGAGCCTGCCGACGAGGAGGTGCTGGACCTGATCCCGACCGACCAGAACATCTTCGGCTTGCAGGACGTATCCGCCGAGGAGGAAGCCGGCACCATGGGTACCGAGCTGTCGCCCGAGGAGCTTGAGGCGGCCATCGAGGCCGAACTCGGCGGCCGCGCCCGCCGATAGGAAAGGGAATGCGGCCTGGAGCTGACCACGGGATCGGCGTTCCAGGCTGCCACCCGGTTGTTTGGGCGCCGGACGGGCCGGTGATAGCGTCGGGCGCACCGCCCGAGCCGTCGCCGGAGCGCCAGGTCAGCTGCGCCGGTCTGATACGGCGGGTACGGTCTTATCACCCGGGCGCCGACGTCGAGGCGATCGAACGCGCCTTCGCCATCGCCGCCCAAGCCCATGAAGGCCAGCGGCGCGACAACGGCGAGCCCTACATCACCCACCCGCTCGCGGTCGCGGGCATGCTTGCCGGGTTCCGGCTCGACGTTGCCAGCATCTGCACCGGGCTGCTGCACGACACCGTCGAGGATACCGGCCTGAAGCTGCCGCAGCTGGAGGCGCAGTTCGGGCCCACCGTGGCGGCGCTGGTGGACGGCGTCACCAAGCTCACCCGCCTGGAGCTGCAGTCGGATCGCACCAAGCAGGCGGAGAACTTCCGCAAGCTGGTGCTGGCGATGAGCCGCGACATACGCGTGCTG